>NZ_JAIUHU010000021.1:0-78198 GCF_020165275.1 Mesorhizobium sp. Ca11
AGTAGGCAGTAGGCAGTAGGCAGTAGGCAGTAGGCAGTAGGCAGTAGGCAGTAGGCAGTAGGCAGTAGGCAGTAGGTGTCTCCTTCCCTATTGCCTATTGCCTACTGCCTAATCCCTATTCCTACTGCCTCTTTCCCGGTTTCTGCCAGCCCGTGCCGAGCAGCCCGATCTCACGAAGTTCCTTGTCCATCGTTTTCGCGACGTCCCGACGTCCGGCGCCGATGTCGCGCAACTGGCTGTCGGAGAGGTCTTCGATCGGATCGTGGGACAGCCGGGCGGCGACGCGGGCCTGGCGCAGCCAATCGC
Source organism: Mesorhizobium sp. Ca11 (assembly GCF_020165275.1). Taxonomy (NCBI): domain Bacteria; kingdom Pseudomonadati; phylum Pseudomonadota; class Alphaproteobacteria; order Hyphomicrobiales; family Phyllobacteriaceae; genus Mesorhizobium; species Mesorhizobium sp. Ca11. Next base: position 307 of record NZ_JAIUHU010000021.1, read on the forward strand.
GTGCCGAACGCAGCCAAAGGGCGAAGCCGGAAGGGGATTCCAGGGTGGTGCAGGGCTTCAGGGCGATCTCAGACATGGCTCTATCCGTGTTCTCCGGATATCAAATCCGGTTTTATGGTGTTTCGATGAAGCCATGATGCCGGATTGAAAAACAAACTGGAAACGAGTAGTTCTTTTCCGATCATCAAGTTTTATTTGGAGATCGCATGTCCAAGCTGCTGCCGGGAACGCGTGCGCTGCGGACGTTCGAAGCGGCGGCCAGGCATCTCAACTTCACCCGCGCAGCCGACGAGCTCGGCCTGACGCCAGCGGCGGTCAGCCACCAGATCAAGGAAATCGAGGATCAGCTCGGGCTGGTGCTGTTCACGCGCACCAGCCGCACCATCCGGCTGACGGAGGCAGGCAATGTGCTGCTGGAGGCCTCGGTCGATGCGCTCGACCTGCTGAACCGCGCCGTCAGCCGAGCCCGCAAGATGACCCGCGGCACGGCGCTGCTGAAGGTGACGCTCGACGCGCAGTTCGCGACGAAATGGCTGATGCGCCGCGTCGACGACTTCCGCAAGCAAAAGCCGGGCATCGAGCTGCGCTTCGACATCACCTACGATGTCCGGGATTTCGACCTCGACGACGTCGATGTCGGCATCCGCTTCGGCGCCGGCAAATATCCGGGGCTCTGCGCGCATCGGCTGTTCGAGAACATCATCATCCCAGTGTGCAGCCCGGCGCTGCTGGCGTCAGGTCCGCCGCTGAAGGAGCCGCGTGACCTGTTCAACCACACGCTCGCGCATATCGAATGGTCGCGGCAGGGCGTGACCTGGCCGAATTGGAGCATGTGGATGCACGCGGCCGGCGTCGACGATTTCGACGACAGCCGCACGCTGGTCTTCGGGTCGTCGACCGATGCCACCCAGGCGGCGCTCGACGGCAACGCGGTGGCGCTCGCCGACTTCGCCATGGTCGCCAACGATCTTTCGCAAGGGCGCCTGGTGCGGCCCTTCGAGCTCGGCATCAAGGTCGCGCCGGAATTCGCCTATTTCCTGGTCTATCCGGAGGCGGCGAAGGACGACGCACGCGTCGTCGCCTTTCGCGAATGGCTTACCGAGGAGGCGGCGAAGACGCCGACGTGATGGCCTAAATACTTGTTTCCGCGCAATTCCGGACGGAAGGCTACGGCGAAGTCGCCGAGCCTAAACGCTTACACTTTTCCTGGAATTGCTTTAGCCAGCCGCGGCGGCCGGCGCGCCGAACCAGCCGATGATGGCGCCGATGATCAGCATCACGCCCAGCCAGTGGCCGGCATCGATCAGCGTCAAGGCCCAGCCGAAGCCTTCATAGCGGTGGTTGACGGTGAGCGTGGTGGCGATGAAGCCGAGCCAGAGCACGAAGCCGAACAGCAACCCGGCGATCGGGTTCGGCTCGCCGCCGGTTATGGCGCCCACCACCAGCATCAGCACGAGCGCCATGATCAGCTCGGCGATGAAGCTGACGACGAACGGAAGGGCCGAGCGCTGCATGGTGGCCGGCTCGAGCTTGGCGGCCTTCAGCCAAGGCTTGCTCAAGCCCATGTACCAGGCGGCGCCGAACAGCCACGAGACGATTGCGGCGGCGATCACCGCCAGCCAGTTCACGACCGAAAAATCCATGCTTTTCCCCTCCAAGTTGAAAGGCGATGGAACGCTTGTTCGGCGATCGCGTCAAGCAAGGCGCCAGACGGTGGTGCGCTTGACCTCGGCATCTTCCAGCACGCGCGTCACCGGAACCTGGTAGATGGCAAGCGCTTCCAACCCGGTCCTGGGGAGATAGGCACGGCCCGGATCGCCGACGAGGATTTCGGCGCCGCGCGCCTCCAGAGATCCGAACCAGGGCACCACCCGTTCGGCGAAGGCCTTGTCGTAGAAGACGTCACCGGCGAGCACGACGTCCCAGCCATCATCGGTGCCGACGCAATCCGTGCCGCGGAATTGCGCTTCAACGCCGTTGGCTTCGAGGTTGATGGCGATCGCCGTCTCGCAGAACGGGTCGATGTCGGCGGCGATCACTTGGCTAGCGCCTGCTTTCATCGCTGCGATCGCGACGAGGCCGGAACCGGAGGCGAAATCGAGCACCCGTTTGCCGCGTACGGTGCCCGGATTATCGAGCACATAGCGGGCGAGGCCCTGGCCGCCGGCCCAGGCGAAGGCCCAGAAGGGCGGCGGCAGGCCGATCTCGGCCAGCTCCTCCTCGGTGCGCAGCCACAGGTCATGCGCCTCGTCGGCGAGGTGCAGAAGCACTTCCGGCACATGCGGCGGCGCCATCAGCGCCGTGTTGTCGAGGATGAACTTTTTCGCGCTTTTCGGCGTGAGCTTCGTCACGGCGCCGGGTTGAGCTCGGCCATGCGGCAGACCTCTTTCCATTCGGCCGGCGTCACCGGCTGCACGGAAAGCCGGCCAAGCCGGACCAGCGCCATATCGGCGAGCTTCGGGTTGGCCTTGACCTGTTCCAGCGTCACCGGCTTCGGCACGTCCTTATAGGCGCGGATGTCGACGCATTCCCAGCGCGGATCGTCGGTCGTGGTGTCGGGATGCGCCAACGCGCAGACCTCAGCGATGCCGACGATGTCGAGGCCCTCATTGGAATGATAGAAGAAGCCGAGATCGCCGATCTGCATCGCCTTCATGTTGTTGCGGGCGGCGTAGTTGCGCACGCCGTCCCATTGCGTGCCGGCCTTGCCTTTGGCCTTCAGCGCTTCGAAGGAAAAGACCGAGGGTTCGGACTTGAACAGCCAGTAGTTCATATCGTTTGTCCCATCGCTTTGTCGCACCGCCACGCATGGCGTTCCCGTCTATGCTTACTCTCTCGCCGTCGCTGCGGCGAGAGCAGCCAATCATGCGCCGGCGGGCTTCTGGAAGACCCAGTTCCACGGACGGATCTGGACGCTTTCGAACAGGCCGGCCTTGGCGTAGGGATCGGCCGCGGCCAAAGCTTGGGCAGCAGCCATGTCCGGCGCTTCGATCATCACCAGGCTGCCGTCCGGCTTGCCGTCGGCGTCGAGGAAGGGACCTGCAAAGGCAAGCTTGCCCTCGGCGATCAGGCCTTCCAGGAACGCAGCATGCGCCGGCCGCGTGTCGACGCGCAGCTGCAGGCTGCCGGGCTTGTCCTTGCAAATCAACGCAACAGCATTTTCAACTCCGATGGTCAAATGTCGGTTTCGGTTTTGAGCGGCCTCGTCATCAGCGCGGTCACGGCCTGGCCGATCGTCACCTTGCCGTCGAGGATGGCGGCGACGGCCGAGATGATAGGCGCCTCGATGCCGCGCTCGGCAGCGATGCGGGCGGCAATCCCCGCCGTCGGCACACCTTCGGCCAGCGGCAGGCCGGCAAGCGGCTTGCCCTGGCCGAGCGCCAAGCCATAGGCGAAATTGCGCGACTGCGCCGAGGAGCAAGTGAGCAAGAGGTCGCCGAGGCCGGAAAGCCCCATCAGCGTTTCCGGCCGGGCGTCGAAGGCCGCGCCGATGCGGCGCAATTCGACGAAGCCGCGCGTCACCATGGCGGCCTGGGCGCTGGCGCCGAGGCCTGCGCCGGTGACAGCACCGGCGGCAATGGCAAAGACGTTCTTCAGCGCGCCGCCGATCTCGACGCCAATCAGGTCGTCGCTCGAATAGCAGCGCAGGTTCTCCGCCGAAAAGCGCGCGGCAAGCTCGGCCGCCAATTCCGCATCGCGGGCGGCAACCACCACGGCGGTCGGCAGGCCGCGCGCGACGTCGCTGGCGAAGCTCGGGCCGGAAAGCGCCGCGACCGGATTGCCCGGCAGGCTTTCCTCGACGATCGCCGAGAGCAGCGCGCCGGTATCGCGCTCGATGCCCTTGGCGCAGAGCACCAGCGGCGCTCCCTGGGGCACATGGTTGCGGGCGTTGGCCAGAATGGCGCGCAGCGACTGCGCCGGCGTCACGGCGAGCACGCAGTCGGCGCCGTCAAGCGCCGCGGCAATGTCGCTGGAGGCCATGATGCCGGGCTCGATCCTGATGCCGGGCAGGTAGCGCGGGTTCTGGCCGCGGGCGATGGCGGCGACGGTCTCAGTGTCGCGGGCATAGAGCCGGACATCATGGCCGGCGCGCAACATGGCCAGCGCCAGCGCCGTGCCCCAGGCGCCGCCGCCCAGCACCGAGACGCGCCAGCCGCTGGTGCCTTTCTTGCTCATGCCTTGGCACCACGCCGGCCCGAGCCGACCAGAGGCGCGGAAACACTGTCGAGCGGCCAGCGCGAGCGCGGCACGAAATCGGCGGCGTTTTCGTCGGCGATGCCGGCGCGCAGCCGCTCTATGCCGGCCCAGGCGATCATCGCCGCATTGTCGGTGCAAAGCTTCTGCGGCGGCGCGACGAATGCGAAGCCGGCCTCGAAACACAGCGCTTCGAGCGTCGCCTTGATGGTGCGGTTGGCGGCGACGCCGCCGGCGACGACCAGCGCCGGCTTTGCATGGCCCGGGAATTCCTGGCGGAACCGGGCAAGGGTGCGGGCGACACGATCGCCCAGCGCGTCGGCCACCGCGGCCTGGAAAGAGGCGCAGATATCGGCGACGTCCTGGTCGCTCAGCGGCGCGATCGCGCTCGCCGCCTGGCGCACCGCCGTCTTCAAGCCGGAGAAGGAGAAATCGGGCTGCGCCGAGCCCTTCATCGGGCGCGGGAAGGCAAAGCGGCCTGCATCCCCGCTGGCGGCCGCCTTCTCGACATTCGGGCCGCCGGGATAGGGCAGGCCAAGCATCTTGGCGGTCTTGTCGAAGGCTTCGCCCAGCGCATCGTCTATGGTGGTCGCCCAGCGCTGGTAATCGCCGACGCCGCGCACCGCGACGATCTGGGTGTGGCCGCCGGAAACGAGCAGGAGCAGATAAGGAAAATCGAGACCGTCGGTCAGCCGTGCCGTCAGCGCGTGGCCCTCGAGGTGGTTGATGGCGATCAGCGGCTTGTTGGCGGCGGCGGCGATTGCCTTGGCGGTCATCAAGCCGACGATCAATCCGCCGACCAGGCCGGGACCGGCAGTGGCGGCGATGGCGTCGACCTCATCGAGCGATACCGCCGAATCGGCGAGCGCCGCCTCGACGATGCCGTCCAGCGCCTCGACATGGGCGCGCGCGGCGATCTCGGGCACGACACCGCCGAAGGCCGCATGCTCCTCGATCTGGCTGAGCACGATGTTGGACAGGATTTCGGGCGCGGCGACGCCGTCCAGCGCCACAACGCTGGCCGCCGTCTCGTCGCAGCTCGTCTCAATGCCCAGAACGCGGATCAATTGGTCGCTGGCCTCTATGATTGTATCACCGGCCAATCCCAATTAGGAAAAGGCCCGGCAGACCTCAAGCTGCCCCGGGGGTTATCACGGACCGCGCGCCATGCAAACTTTGAAAATCGGAACACGCGGCAGCCCGCTGGCATTGGCCCAGGCGCATGAGACGCGGGCGCGGCTGATGCAGGCGCTTGGCCTGCCCGAAGAGGCGTTCGAAGTGGTGCCGATCTCGACTAGTGGTGACCGCATCCAGGACCGGCCGCTGTCGGAGGCCGGCGGCAAGGGCCTGTTCACCAAGGAGATCGAGGAAGCGCTGCTCGAGCGCCGCATCGACATCGCCGTGCATTCGTCGAAGGACATGCCGACGGTGCTGCCCGTCGGGTTGGAGCTTGTCACCTTCCTGCCGCGCGAGGACGCGCGCGACGCCTTCATCGGCAAGAACGTGAAGCGGATCGCCGACCTGCCGCATGGCGCCACGGTCGGATCGTCATCGCTGCGCCGTCAAGCGCTGATCCGCCGCATGCGGCCGGATCTCGACGTGGTGATCTTCCGCGGCAATGTGCAGACCCGGCTGCGCAAGCTGGACGAGGGCGTCGCCGAGGGCACCATCCTGGCCTATGCCGGATTGAAGCGCCTCGGACTTGAGCATGTCGTCACCGACCTGATGCCGCTGGAAGCCTTTCCGCCGGCGCCGGGACAAGGCGCGATCGGCATCGAAACCCGCATCGGCGACCGCGACGTCGAAAAGATGCTGGCGGCGATCCATCACGTGCCGACCGGCCAGGCGCTCACCTGCGAGCGCGCCTTCCTGGCCGCGCTCGACGGCTCCTGCCGCACGCCGATCGCCGGCCATGCGACGGTCTCGGGCGAAAAACTGTCCTTTGACGGACTGATCATCTCGCCCGACGGCACGGAATCGCACGAGGTCCGGTTGGAAGGCGAGGCTGCCGACGCGGCGGAGATCGGCCTGGACGCGGCGCGCACGGTCCGCACCAGGGCTGGTGCGACATTCTTCGACGGCTGGGCCTGACATGGTCCGCGTCCTGGTGATGAGGCCGGAGCCTGGCGCGTCGCGCACGGCACGGCGCCTCGAAGCCCTGGGATTCCAACCTGTCTTGCTGCCGCTGACCGAGACGAGCGCATTGCCGGTCGAGGCGAGCATCGGCACCGATGGCGTCGCGGTCGTCGTCACCAGCGCCAATGCGGTGCGGCATGCGCCGAAGGCGCTGATCGGGGCACTTGCGCGCCTACCTTGCCACGCAGTTGGCAAACGGACGGCGGAAGCCTGCCGCGCGGCGGGATTCCTCTCCGTCACGGAAGGTCCGGGCGACGCCGAGGCGCTGACCGATGCCATCGCCGGCGGCCTTGCCGGCAAGGCAATCGTCTATCTGTGCGGCCGCGTCCGCTTGCCTGCGTTCGAGCAGCGGTTGGCGGCGGCTGGCGTGCATATCCAGGCGATCGAGACCTACGACACGACAGCTGTCGACTATGGCGATGCCGATGTGGTCGCCCGCCTGTCGGGCCGGCCGGTCGAGGCCGCGCTGCTCTATTCGGCCAAGGCCAGCTTGGCGCTGGTCAGCCTGATTGCGCGGCCGGCCTTGCGGCATCTCTTTGAAAGAACGGAATTCCTGGCGCTTTCGGCGCGTGTTGCCGAGCCGCTGAACGGGGTTGCCGGTGACAGGGTCCGCATCGCGTCCAAGCCCGAGGAAGAGCAGCTGCTGGCGCTTTTGTCGCTGCCCGGCTGAGCCGCGTCATCACACCGCCCCTTTTCACCGCTTGGTGATGTGCTAGAGCATCCCCTGGACCCTTTGAACCATCCTCAAGCCAGTTCGCGGAGCCCAAAGCATGGTCAAGACGCCGAAGATGCGACATTCGAAGACCCGGCGCGAGCCGGTGACCATCGAACTCGAGCCCGGCGCCGTCTCGCGAATCACTGACGAGGATGCCGCCAAGGCCGAGGCCAGTGCCGCGCAGACCGACGAGGCGAAGGCAGAAGAGGCCGCCGCTGCTTCGCAGCCGGAGCCGCCGGAAGAGCCGATCCATGCCGAGCAGGCCGATATCGAGCCGTGGGAGCATAGCGACGCCGCGCAGGCTGCAGCCGATAAATCAGAGGCCGGCAAGGGCGAGCCGGAGGCGCCGTATCCCGGCGCGTCCGATGCGCCGAAGAGCCAGCCCAAGGGCTTCGATTACAATTTCGAGGACGCATCCGCGCCTGGCGCCGGCGCCTCGGCATCGAAGGCAAGCGAGACACGAAGTGAGACATGGGGCGAGGATGGCGTGCCGCAGCCGCCACGCAGAACCGGCGTCAACGCCATCGCTGCGGGCGTCGTCGGCGGCGTGATCGCGCTTGCCGGTGCCGGCCTGCTGCAAGCGGTCGGCCTGCTCGGCTCGTCGGGACCGGGCGGCGGGTCGCTCGATAGCGTCAACGGCGAGATCGCTTCGCTGAAAACCGAGATTGCGGCGCTGAAGGAAAGCGGCGGCACCTCGGCCAAGGTCGACGGCCTGTCCTCGGCGCTCGATCGGGTCAAGGCCGATGTCGCGGCGCTGAAATCCTCGGCCGGCCAGGGCGGCGACGGCGCTGCGCTCAAGGCGCTCGGCGACAAGGTCGGCCAGATCGAGACAACCGTCGCCGAGCTGCAGAAGAACGGCAATGCGGCACCCGCCGATCTCGGTCCGCTCAACGAGAAGATCGCCGGGCTCGACGCGCTGGTGAAATCGGCCGGCGACGCGGCCAAGGCCGAGGACGGCAGGGTGGCGGCACTGGAGCAGTCCGTATCGCAGCTCTCCGGCAAGGTCGAGGCGCAAGCCTCGCAACCCAAGATCGCGCTGGCGATCGCCGCCTCGGCGCTGAAGTCGGCGCTCGATCGCGGCGCGCCGTTCGCGACCGAGCTCGACACATTCGCGGCGATCGCGCCGGACGCGCCCGAGCTCGCGGCGCTGCGCTCCTATGCCGAAAAGGGCGTGCCGACCCGCGCCACCATCGCTGCGGAGGCCGATGCCGCCGCCAACGCCATGGTCGATGCGGCAAAGCCGGTCGACCAGAATGCCGGCTTCTTCCAGAGCCTGGTGTCGAGCGCTGAATCGCTGGTCAAGGTGCGGCCGGTCGGTGCGGTCGAGGGCAAGGGCGTGCCGGAAACCGTCGCGCGCATGGAAGTGGCGGTCAACCAGGGCGATTACGCCACGGCGCTCAGCGAATATGACACGCTGCCGGACGCGGCAAAGGCGGCCGGCGCCGATTTTGCCGGCAAACTGAAGGCACGGCTGGAGGTCGAAAAGCAGCTCGAAGCGCTGATTGCCGGCGCGACGAAGGCCTAAGGAGACAAGATGATCCGCCTCCTCGTCTTCCTCGCCGTCGTCTTCGCGCTCGGGCTCGGCTTTGCCTGGCTGGCCGACCGTCCGGGCGAGATGCTCGTCACCTTCAACGGCTACCAGTACCAGGTCACGCTGATGGTGGCGGCGGTGGCGATCGTCGCTGTTGTGGCGGCGGTGATGATCGTCTGGTGGCTGATCAAGTCGCTGTGGAACAGCCCCTACACGATCTCGCGCTATTTTAGGGTGCGCCGCCGCGACCGCGGCTACCAGGCATTGTCGACGGGCATGATCGCCGCCGGCGCCGGCGACGGCGCGCTGGCGCGCAAGAAGACCAAGGAGGCGGCCAAGCTGATCGGCTCCGACCAGGAGCCGCTGATCAACCTGCTCGACGCCCAGGCCTCGCTGCTCGAAGGCGACCATAAAGGCGCGCGGGAGAAATTCGAGCGCATGCTCGACGATCCCGAGATGCGGCTGCTCGGCCTGCGCGGGCTTTATCTGGAGGCCGAGCGCCTCGGCGACCGCAATGCCGCGCGCCACTATGCCGGCCGCGCGGCGGCGGTGGCGCCGCAGCTTGCCTGGGCGGCGGAATCGACGCTGGAAGAACTTACCGAACGCGGCGATTGGGACGGCGCGCTGAAGCTGGTCGAGGCGCAGAAATCGACCAGGCAGATCGAGCGCGACGCCGCCAATCGCCGCCGCGCCGTGCTGCTCACCGCCAAGGCGCAGGCGCTGGTCGACAGCGACCCGAACGCGGCCCGCACCGCGGCGCTCGAAGCCAACAAGCTGGCGCCGGATTTCGCGCCGGCCGCGGTGATCGCCGCCGATCTGGTTATCCGGCAAAACGACGTGCGCAAGGGCTCCAAGATCCTGGAGGCCGCCTGGAAGGCCGAGCCGCATCCCGACATCGCCGAGCTCTATACCCATGCCAGGCCGGGAGACGCCGTGCTCGATCGTCTGAACCGCGCGAAGAAGCTGCAGGAATTGAAGAGGAATCATCCCGAGTCGTCGATGGCCGTGGCGCGCGCAGCGCTCAATGCTCAGGATTTCGCCACGGCGCGGCGCGAGGCGGAGGCCGCGATCCGCATGGATCGTCGCGAGGGCGCCTATCTTCTGCTCGCCGATATCGAGGAGGCCGAGACCGGCGACCAGGGCAAGGTCAGGCAGCTCTTATCGAAGGCCGTGCGCGCGCCGCGCGATCCGGCGTGGGTGGCGGACGGCGTCATCTCCGAGCGCTGGGCGCCGGTGTCGCCAGTCACTGGCAAGCTCGATGCCTTCACCTGGCGGGCGCCGATGGAGCGGCTTGGCCAGCTGATCGACAGCGACGCGGATGTCGCCGTACCGGCGATCACGGCCGCGCCGCCTGTCCAGCCTGTCGCCGAAAAGGCGATCGACATCGTCGCCGATGCTCCGGCCGAGAAGCCGGCGCCGGTGCCTTCAAACGGCGGCGAGAAGCAAGCGTCCGTTGCGGAAGCCGTCAGCGAGGCTGAAATCGGCGAGCCCGGTCCGGAGCTGCCGCCTCTGCCGGACGACCCTGGTGTCGCGCCGGAAGAAGAAGCGGGAAAATCGCCGCGCCGCTTTCGTTTGTTCTGAGGCTGTGTTCTGGGACCGGGTTTGTTGGGCAGGGAAAAAACATCGATGTTCGAGCGCGTATTGTCCTTCCTGAGAGATCTGCCGGCTGCTGGCGAGGCCAAGCCGAGCGCCGACGATCCGCGCGTCGCGGCTTCGGCGCTGCTCTATCATGTGATGAACGCCGACGGCGTGCGCCAGGACGTCGAGTGGGAACGGTTCAAGCAGATCCTGGCCGCGACCTATTCGGTGAGCGGCAAGGAACTCGATGCGCTGGCGGCGGCCGGCGAGCGCGCCGACAACGAGGCGATCGACCTCTACGCCTTCACCAGCGTCTTGAAGCGCCACCTCGACCCCGAGGCGCGCAAGGCCTTCATCGGCCTGATGTGGGAAATCGTCTATGCCGATGGCGAGCTTGACGAGCTCGAGGACAACACCGTCTGGCGGGTCGCCGAGCTGATCGGCGTCGAGCGTCGCGACCGCATCGATGCGCGCCGCAAGGCGGCAGCAGAGGTGCCCGGCGCGCGGGGCGAATCGAGCGACGAATAGCAGGATCCTTCGCCTTCCATGCCACCAAGACCGAGGCCGAGACCAAAAATCCTGATCGTGCTGCATCAGGAGACTTCGAGCCCCGGCCGCGTCGGCCATATGCTCCTGGAAGAAGGCTTCGACCTCGACATCCGCCGGCCGCCATTGGGCGACGAATTGCCGTGCACGCTGGACGGTCATGCCGGCGCGGTTATCTTCGGCGGCCCGATGAGTGCCAATGACGAGGACGAGTTCGTCCGCCGCGAGACCGATTGGCTGGAAATCCCGCTGAAGGAGAACCGGCCGTTCCTCGGCATCTGCCTTGGCGCCCAGATGCTCGCCAACCATCTCGGCGGCAAGGTCGAGGGCCACGGCGAAGGCCTGGTCGAGATCGGCTGGTATCCGCTGAAGGCGACCGAGGCCGGCAAGAAACTGCTGCACTGGCCGGAAATGGTCTATCAGTTCCACCGTGAAGGCTTTTCGCTGCCGAAGGAAGCGACGCTGCTGGCAACCGCGGAAACCTATCCCAACCAGGCGTTTCGTTATGGGGAGAATGCCTGGGGCATCCAGTTCCATGGCGAGTTGACAAGGGCGATGATGCAGCGCTGGGTGGTGCGCGGCGCGCATCGCTTCGAATTGCCCGGCGCCCAGCCCGGCCGCGACCATCTCGGCGGCCGGCTGATCTGGGACATGCACCTGAGGCGCTGGCTGGGCGAGTTTCTGGGGTTGATTTTCGGCAAGCCGGCTGTGGGGTAGGGCGAAAGGCCATTGCTCTGAATGCTCGGTTTTGACCGAGAATGGCTTACGCCTGCCGGGGCATGGAAAGGCCGCTTTGCGCCCAATGTCGGCAGTAGGGGTGCCCTTGCCGCTGCCCAAATAGTAGACTGTGTCGAATGCAAAGCTATTGGTCGCAGGACGGCTAAGCCGACTTCGCTGGCGCCTTCCGGTCTTCACGCCCTAGCCGAAGTCGACCCATTCGCGAACTTCAAGTCGCGAGCGGATCGCCTTCCAGATGCAAAACTTTGAGCGCCGTTTGCGTTGGATCCTGAAAGCTCCCCAGCTAGCGTCGTTGCCAGCAAATCACCAGTGCACGGCAAGCAATCAGCGCTTGTCCGCCGGCCGGTCGCTGGTCGTCGAAGGGATGCGGGCCACGACCTTGATTTCGAAATCAAAGCCGGCAAGCCAGCTGACGCCTACTGCCGTCCAGTTCGGATAGGGAGGTTCGCCGATCTCTTCCGCTCGGACGGCCAGCACTGTTGCGATCTGGTCATCCGGGTTGGTGTGGAAGGTGGTGACGTCGACAACATCATCGAATCTACACCCGGCGGCGGCCAAGACCTCGCGTAGATTGGCAAAGGCGCGCCGAACCTGATCCTCAAATACGGGCTCGGGCGAGCCGTCCTCACGGCTCCCGACCTGACCCGACACGAAAAGAAGATCGTCGGAGCGAATGGCCGCAGAATATCGATGAATATCGTATAACGCGTGGCGTTTGGCCGGATAGATGGCGTCACGTGCAGGCATTTCGTGTTCCTTTGTGCCTTGTTAATGGGAGCGGACCGGCAACGGCCGGGAGCCGGGTCTTCGAGTTGGAGATAGGGCAATCGCATTATGCGCATTAGTCATTGAAATCGGCATAGGGTGATGCAAAAACACCACCAATGTCCCGCCCGTCCCTCAATGATCTCACCGCCTTCGTGGCCGTTGCCACGCATCGCAGCTTCCGCCGCGCAGCGGACGAGATCGGCACTGCGCCTTCCACGTTGAGCCATGCTATGCGAGCGCTCGAGGAGCGCATGGGCGTGCGCCTTCTGAACCGCTCCACACGCAGCGTCTCGCCGACGGAAGCCGGCTTCCAACTGCTCGGCCGCCTTCAGCCGGCGCTCGCCTCACTGGATGAGGCGCTCGACAGCATCGCAGGGTTCCGGGGCAACGTTGCGGGGACGGTCCGCATCAACGCACCGCGACTGATGGCTGGGCTTCTCGTTCGCGGGGTTCTTCCGCAGATGGCGGAGCTCCATCCTGATGTAACGGTGGACATCGTCGTCGAGGGGCGACTCATCGACATCGTGTCCGGCGGGTTCGATGCCGGCGTGCGCCTCCTCGGATCGGTTCCCAAGGACATGATCGCCGTGCCGCTTGCACGCCGGCTGACGTTCATCTGCGTCGCCTCGCCCGCCTATCTCGACCGCTCAGGGGAGCCGGGAACCCCGGAGGAATTGCAGCGCCACCATTGCATCGGTCACCGCATGCCCAGCGGGAAGCTCTATCGATGGGAATTCGAACGCGCCGGCCAGGAACTCGTGATTGACGCTAACGGCCCCATTGTTCTTGATGACGAGGAGCTAATGGTCGAAGCCGCAGTAAAGGGTCTGGGCATCGCCTATGTGGCGGATTCGGCTGCAGAAGCGGCCATGTCCGATGGCCGGCTGCGCAAGGTCCTGACCAGGTGGATGCCCGCTCCGGAAGAGGTTGCAATCTACTATCCTGGACATCGAGCCGTGCCGCCGGCGCTGCGTGCCTTTCTCGATGTCGTCAATGACCTGCGGAAGAAGGGAGCTTAACGAGAGCGACGAGCAGCCGCGCCATGACCGGCCGTTGGCCCAGAGGATTTGGAGTGCTCAGTTCATCCCTGTTGCGCTGGCGAACCAGTGTTCTGCCGCTGATCGCCGCTTATGACCGCCCGATCACTGGCGCTATTCAGGACCACCTGCCCGCAGCACCGGGACCATAGTTCTGCGATGCCGCCGATCACTGCCGCGTGGCACCGATCAGCAGGCAGTCTCATCGGTATCGGCGGAGCCGCGAATCTGTGCTAAGCGCCGCCCGATCAATCAAAGGAAGACACCCGTGAGCGAACTGACATTGGCCGAGGCGACCGAAAATATCTATGCCTCACTCCGAGCCGACAATGCCGACCTCGATGCGCATATCGCGGCACTCAAGGCGGCGCTGGCGCGGGAGGGGAAGAAACAGGCGGTGTTCGACCCGGCCAAGCTGGTGCAGAACAACCGCGCCGGCCGCAAGTTGATGCAGGCCTATTTTCGGCAGCGCGGCGTCAGCGTGAGCTTTTCGGAGTAGATTTGCTCGCGCCCCTGCCTCGCTGGGCGACGGCGCGGTGAGATTGGCCTGAACGTCGGATCCAGCGGCTTGGATCAAGAACGCGATCAGTTGCGGCTGTTGAGATGCCGCACCTGCCGCAGTGCGGGAAACAGATAGGCCCATAGGCCGGCGACAGCGATGGCGCCGATGCCGCCGATCACCACGGCGGGAACTGTGCCGATCAGCGCCGCCATGGTGCCGGCGCGGAATTCGCCGACCTCGTTGGAGGCGCCGACGAAGACCTGGTTGACGGCGTTGACGCGGCCGCGCACCTCGTCCGGCGTCCAGAGCTGGATCAGCGTCTCGCGGATGTAGACGCTGAACATGTCGGTCGCTCCAAGCAAGGCGAGCGCGACGATGGACAGCCAAGTGATGGTCGACAGGCCGAACAGCACTATCGAGGCGCCGTACAAGACGACGAAGCCGAGCATGATCTTGCCGGCATGGTCGCGGATCGGATGGCCGGCCAGCCAGACGGCGACGCAGATGGCGCCGATGCCCGGCGCCGAGCGCAGCAGTCCGAGCCCCCAGGGACCAAGCTGCAAAATGTCGCGCGCATAGACCGGCAGCAACGCAAAGGCGCCCGACAGGAGCACGGCGAACAGGTCGAGCGAGATCGCGCCGAGCACGATCTTCTCGCCCCAGATGTAGCTGAAGCCGGCAAACAGCGTCTGCATCGTCGGCTTGTCGGTGGCCGTCTGCTGGGCAGGCTTGGGAATGGTGAACACAAGCATGCTCGCAACCTGCATCAGCACAGCGGCGGTGGCGTAGGCGACTTCCGCCGACACGCCGTAGAGCAGGCCGCCGGCGACCGGGCCGACGATGGTCGCCGTCTGCCAGGCCGACGAATTCCAGGCTATCGCGTTGGCGAAATCCTCCTGCGGCACGAGATTGGCGAACAGCGAGGACGAAGCGGGGCCGTAGAAGGCGCGGGCTATGCCGAACATCACTAATACGGCAAAGATCGGCAGCGGGCCGGTCAGGCCGCGCAGCGTCAGAAGCAGCAGGGCCAAGGCGCAGCCGGCCTCGACCAGGGTCGCCAGCGTCATGATCAGCCGGCGGCCGAAGCGGTCGGCGACGACGCCGGTGACCAGGACCAGGAGCAGCGAAGGCAGGAACTGGACGATCCCGACAATGCCGAGGTCGAACGGATTGCGGGTCAGGTCATAGACCTGCCAGCCGACGGCGACCGAGACGATCATGGTGGCGAAGGTCGTGAGGAAACGCGCCGTCCAGTAGCTGAGGAACGGGCGGTGCCGGAACGCGGCGTAGCGCTGGTCTGGTGACGTTGTTTCGGCTGTCATGATTCGAGGGCCCCGTTGCGACAAAGGCCGGCGGGGCACTTCCACGGTGGGCGCTGGTCCGGCCGCAACCCTTTAGCCCAGTTCGTCTTGCCATGCGCGCAAAAAATCCGCGGTGGCGCGAAGAAAATCGGAATTGCCCGCTCTGGTGAGGTGCGTTCAGCCTCTCAAAGCAGCCGAGATGGCTTCCAGCCCGCCGCGCAACTCCGCCTCTTTCGGCCAGCCGAAACCGAGGCGGAAGAAGCGCTTCGGCATCTCGAACCAGTGGCCGGGGCCGACATAGGTGCCGTATTCCTCCAGCAGCCTGGTATAGAATCTGTCGAGGTCGAAGCCGGCATCGACGTTGAGCCGCGGAAAGCCGACGACGCCGCCTTGCGGCCGCACCCAGTCGACCAGTGGCTCGCCGTCGATCCAGTCCTGCACGACGTCGCGGCGCCTGGCCATTTCGGGGAGCAGCGAGGCGAGGAAGGTATCACGGCGTTCGAGCGTGGCGCGGGCGATCGCCTCGTCGATGACGCTGCCGCAGATGCCGATCTGCTCCTTGGCGGCGAGGAACGTTTCCTGCAATTGCGGATCGCGTGTCACCAGCCAGCCGATGCGGATGCCCGGAATGCCGAAGGCCTTGGACAGCGAGCAGACGCTGATGGCGGCGGAGCTGAGCGAGGCCGCCGCGGGCAGGCTCTGTCCATAAGAGAGGTCGCGATAGGTCTCGTCGACCAGCAGGCGGCATTTGCGGCCTTCGGCAAGCGTAATCAGCGCGTCGAGGTCGGCGCGTGTCATCATCGTGCCTGTCGGGTTGTGCGGGCAGGTGACGCTGATCAGCCTGGTGTTCGGCCGCAGCTCTGCCTCACACGGTCGATGTCGATGGCAAAGCCCTCGTCGAAATCGAGATTGATGTAAGAGATGGCGCAGCCGATCGCCTTCGGTGTCTCGATGTTGGTGGCGTAGTTCGGCCGCACGACCACGAGATGGTCGCCGGCCGACAGAAGCGACGTGGCGATGATGAACAGCGCGCCGGCCGCGCCAGCGGTCACCAGCACATCATTGGGGGAAAGACCCGTGTCCTGCCCGGCGATAAGCGCCCGCAGTTCCCTGTCGCCGCGGTGCTCGCCATAGAACAGCGTGAGGTCCGGCAGCGCGAGACCTATGTCGGAGAGTTTCTGGTCTGCGATCGAGCTTTCGGAAAGGTTGTAGCGGATGCGCTCGTAGCCGTATTCCTCCGGCGCTTCCTTCTCGATCACCATTCTGGTGTAGTTCATGACCATGTCCCCAAGCGGTTCATCCTTTTAAACAGACCGCGCGTCCTGTTTTGACGCAATTCCGTACGGCTTTCCTGGAATTGCCTGGTGGAACGGTATCCAAGCCATAAAAGCAGGAAGCCTGCCAAGGCTGATTCCTCGGCAGGCTTCCCTAAACCATTGGTGCAGGCGCGTTATTTCAGGCCGGGGCTTTGGCCTTCCTGGCCCTTGCAGGCTTCGCCGGCTCCGGTTCCGCCTTGCGGCCGAGGCCGATCGACTTGGCGAGCTGCGAGCGCGACGCCGCGTAGTTGGGCGCGACCATCGGGTAATCCACCGGCAGGCCCCATTTGGTGCGGTAGGCTTCCGGCGTCAGGCCGAAATGCACGCCGATATGGCGCTTCAGCGATTTGAACTTCTTCCCGTCCTCGAGGCAGATGATGTAGTCCGGCGTCACCGAGCGCCTGGGATTGACGGCGGGAACCGGCGGGGGCGCCGCGGGCTCCGCCGGCTGGCTGATCCCACCGATCGAAGAGGCGACGCTGGCGATCAGTCCGCCCAGGTCGGAAGCAGGCAGGCGGTTTTTGGCGACATAGGCCGATACGATATGAGCGGTGAGCTCGAGCAGGTCGATTTCCCTGGCTGTGCTGGTGTCCTCGTCCACGTAGTCCCTCCATTTCTGCCGCAAGGTCGCGAAAACGATTCGGTTTTCGCGGTGTAATGTCGAAGCGCTGCGAGCGTTGTTTGCGAATTCGGGAAGCCGCAGGGGCCGCAGGCCGGCGAATTCCTAGTCGGCAAATCTGCGCGGCGCAACATTTTGTCGCGTCAATACACGCTGTTTTGAACAATAATACTGAAATGTAACTATCAGACGACCAGCGCCTTGTCGCGCCACAGACGAAATCCACCCTCGAAAGCGCGAGTGTTGTCGCCGCGCCGGGATTTTTCCGGCAATTGATCGAGCTTGTCGACATTGCCGCCGCCGATCACGACATAGTCCGGCTGCAAGGCGGCGCGAAGCCTGTCGACAACGTCGAAAACGTATTTGCGCCACTTCTTCTTCCCATGCTTCACCAGGCCGCGTTCGCCGACATAATCCTCGAAAGTCCCTCCCTTCTTGTAGGGCAGATGGGCGAGCTCCATGGGCTGGCCGACATTCTTGATGATCATGGCGGCGCCCAGGCCGGTTCCGAGGCCGAGGAACAGCATGCGGCCGCCGTCATAGCTGCCGATCGCCTGCATCAGCGCGTCGTTGACGAGCTTCACCGGCTTGCCGAAAGCGGCGGCGAAATCATAGCCGTTCCAGCCCTTGCCGAGATTGAAGGGATCTAGCGAGGGCTTGTTGTCGCGCACGGGGCCGGGATAGCCCATCGAGATGACGTCATAATCCAGGCCCTCGGCCAGTGTCTTGACCGACGAGACGACCTGGTCCGGGGTCAGGTTCGGGCCGGACGCGACGCGGCGCATCTCACCGCCTGCGCTGGTGAGGATCTTCACATGCGAGCCGCCGACATCGACGGCGAGCACGATCGGATCGCCGGTTGCCGCGGCTTTCTTTGCTGCCTTCGCCATCCCGTCCTCCCCGAAAGTTATTTGCTCGGATTGATCCAGCCGTCGGGTGGGCCGAAGCCGTTCATGGCATCGACCGGCCCCCAGGTCTTGGGCGCATAGATTGCCGGCGCCGCGGTGTCGCCGAGCACCGGGCCGACGATGCGCCAGGCAAGCTCGGCCGCGTCCTGGCGCGTGAAGAGCTGGCCATTGCCGTTCATGGCGTCGCCGATCAGCCGCTCATAGGGCGGCATGTCGCCCTTGGTGTCGTCGAGCGCGGTCAGCTCCACCTGCTCGCCGATCATGTCGTCGCCGGCGACCTTGCGCTGGGCGCCGATCGAGATCGCCACCTGCGGGTCGATGCGGAAGCGCACATAATTGGCGTCGCCCGGTTTGATCGGATCGAAGACGTCGAGCGGCGGCCGCTTCATACGCACGATCACCTCGGTGGCGTGCACCGGCATGTTCTTGCCGGCGCGAATGAAGAAAGGCACGTCCCGCCAGCGCCAGGTGTCGACGAAGAAGCGCACCGCGGCGAAGGTCTCGACCGGAGAGTTGGGCCTGACGCCCGGCTCGGCCAGATAGCCGTCGAATTGGCCGCGCACGACATCGTCCTTGGTCAGCGTGCGGATCGCGCGCAGCACCTGCACCTTCTCGTCGATCAGGTCGTCGGCCGAGCGGCCGACAGGCGGCTCCATGGCCAAAAGCAACAGGATGTTGAGCAGGTGGTTTTCGATCACGTCGCGGATGCAGCCGACATCGTCGTAGAATTTGCCGCGGCCCTCGACGCCGAAATCCTCGGCCATGGTGATCTGCACGCTCTCGACGAAGTTGCGGTTCCAGATCGGCTCGAGGAAGGAGTTGGCGAAGCGGAAATAGAGCAGGTTCTGGATCGCTTCCTTGCCCAGATAGTGGTCGATGCGGAAGATCGACTGCTCGTCGAACACCAGATGCAGCACCCGGTTCAGCCAGCGCGCCGACTGCAGGTCGTGGCCGAACGGCTTTTCCACCATCAGCCGCGCGCCGCGTGCGGTGCCGGACTGCTCCAGCCCTTGCACGACCGTCTCGAACATTGCCGGGGGAACGGCCATGTAGTGCAGCGGCCGCTGCGCGGAACCCAGCGCCGTCTTCAGCTTCTCGAAGGTCGCACCGTCGCGGTAGTCGCCGCTGACATAGCGCAGCAACGAGGCGAGCTTGGAAAAGACCTTGTCGTCGACACGGCCAAGCGCGGTGACGATGCCGTCGCGCGCACGGTCCACCAATTTGGGGAGCTCCCAAGGCTCGAAGGCGACGCCGATCACCGGCTCGCTCAGCGTGCCCTTGGCGACCATCTGGTAGAGCGCCGGGAAAATCTTCTTGTGCGCAAGATCACCGGTCGCTCCGAAAAGCACCAGCGTGTCGGACCTCTCCTGGCTCATGCAGTCTCTCCCCTCACGCGCCGGTCTTCGGCTTCTCGACATGACCGCCGAAGGCATAGCGCATGGCGGACAGAAGCTTGTCGGCGAATTGCGATTCGCCCTGGGAAGAGAAGCGGTCGAACAGCGCAGAGGACAGCACCGGCGCCGGGACGCCGGTGTCGATCGCCGCCTTCAGCGTCCAGCGGCCTTCGCCGGAATCGGAGACACGGCCGCCGAACTGGGCAAGCGCCGGATCGCTCTTCAACGCGCCGGCGGTGAGATCGAGCAGCCAGGAGCCGATGACGCTGCCATGCCGCCAGACCTCGGCGACCTGCGGCAGGTCGATGTCGAACTGGTAGTATTGCGGGTTTTCGAGCGGACTGGTCTCGGCGTCCGCTATCCTGGACCGCTTGCCGGCATTGGCCGACTTCAGGATGTTCATGCCCTCGGCATAGGCGGCCATGACGCCATACTCGATGCCGTTATGCACCATCTTGACGAAGTGGCCGGCGCCGCTCGGTCCGCAATGAAGATAGCCGAAGGGCGCCGTGCCGGCATCCTTGGGCGGGTTGGCGCCCGCATCGGCGCCCGGCGCCAGCGTGGCAAAGACCGAATCGAGATGCTTCACAGCGTCATCGGGGCCCCCGATCATGAGGCAGTAGCCGCGCTCCAGCCCCCACACGCCGCCGCTGGTGCCGACATCGACGAAGTTGATGCCCTTAACCGCCAGCTTGGCCGCCTGGTCGACGGCATCATGGTAGTAGGAATTGCCGCCATCGATGATGATGTCGCCCGGCTCCATCAGCGCCGCCACCTGGTCGACGATCCTGCCAGTGATCGCGGCCGGCAGCATCAGCCAGGCGCAGCGCGGCTTGGCGAGCTTGGCGACGAACTCCTCCAGCGAGGCGGCACCGACCGCGCCGTCCTTGACCATGCCGGCGACGCTTGCCGAATTGATGTCATAGACGACGCATTCATGGCCGTCGCGCATCAGGCGCCGCACCATGTTGGCGCCCATCCTGCCCAGTCCCATCATTCCGATCTGCATGGTTTCATCCCGATTGCTTGAGGAAGGAGAAGTACAATGGCCCTGCTGGATCACGATTGGGCGCCAATGCCGACGCTGAAGTCGACATTCTCCCAACGCATCGCCCCGGGCCAGAAAAAAGTGAAGACGATGGTGGTTCCCGGCTGCAGGCGGTTGACGGGCAAATCCACCAGGTGAATGCCGAACGCATTCTCGGTTGTCTTACTGTCCTGCACGGTCAGCCATTTGTCGCTGCTCCAATGGACGACCCCGGGCGCCGACAATTCAACGCGCAGCGCCTTGCCGGCCGGAATGGAGCGGATCTTGTGGTTGAAGCGCCAGATCCTAAGCGGCGAGACCGTCTGGCCCTTGATATAACGTTCGACGCCTTGCGGCGGCAGGTCGAAGACGGCGCCGTCGCGCAGCGAGCGCAACAGCTTGATGTGCTCTGCATGCGCCCAGACCAGCGGCATGGCGCTGCCCGAAGGGGCGCCCAGCCGCAATTCGCGGTCTGGCATGTCGGGGCGATCCCAGACCTGCTCCGGCAGGAAGCCGCCGACGCCGGCCGAACGTTCGAAAGTCTCAAGGAGCTGCGCCGCCCTGTCCCCGCGGCCGGCTGCCAGCTCGTAATGGGCGCGCTCGCCGGCGAGCAGCGGCCACGGCCGCCCCCGGCCGGTGCCGTCGAAAGGTGAGCCGTCCTCGTGCTCGCCATAGCCGTCGCCGGTATAGCGGTACCAGAGCGGCCCCTGCGGCAGGTCGCAGCGCAGCTCGGCGTCGATGGCCTTGACGGTGTCGACGATGCGCGGGTCGTCCGCGGCCCTCAGGCCGAAGCGGACCAGCGCCAGCGCATCCGGGCTGATGATCGCCTCGGCGGGCTTGTCGGTGTCGCCCGGCGGCCGGTTCTTGATCGGGACGAAGCCTTCCTTCGGAGACGCGGCGCCGCCATTGTCGGGCGGCGCGATGCGGACATAATATCCGTCGGTTCCCGCCTTGGCGCCTGCCTGCGTACCGGTCACATAGGTCCAGCGCTCGACCTGGTCGTTCCAGCAATCGGCGGTCTCGCGCAGATAGTTTGCCGGCTCATTCTTGCCACAGGTTTCCAGCATGTCGGCCGCGGCGAGCAGGCCCGCTATTTCCACGGCCAGCGTGAACGGGCTGTAGCCGGCATCCTCTTCCCAGCGATCCTGGCCGGTGACCGGGCCGTTGCGCACGACATAGGCGGCCGCGTTCTCGATCATGCCCAAGAAGTCGGCGAGCTTCGCCTTCGGCAGATGGCCGGCACGGCGCAAGGCATCGGCGAGCAGCAGCGGAAAGGCGCATTCATCCATCTGGATGCCGGGCCAATAGGCGGTGCCGTCGGACCAGCAATTTTGCGGCCAATGGCCGTCCGGCTGCTGGATCGAACGCAGATAGGCGAGGATCTGCAGCGCCTGCCTGCCGTCGCCGGCCGCCAGGAAGCCACCCGCCGTCTCGACCAAGTCGCGCGGCCAGATGAGGTGATAGCCGCCGAGGTCATCGTCGCCTTTGTTGAAACCCCAGGGGATCGACAGGCTGGCGACCGCGGCGCCGGGTCTGGCTACCGACAGATGCGTTGCCAGCACCGCGGTGCTGGCGCGGTAGGTGTTCAGACCGGAGGCGGTGTGGCGGTCGAGTTTTTCCAATCCTGCCTGAAATGTCCGCCAGTTCTCGACATAGATCTTCGCGGCCGGCTCGAAACCCTGTTGCAGGCTGGCCAAGGCAAGATCCGCTGCTTCTTCCGGCGAGGCGCCGAAGCCGAGCGCCAGCAAGGCGACCGTCCCGCCGGCCGAAAGGCCGATCTCGCCGGTCAGCGCGACATTGCCGTTTTCGGCTGCATGACAGGAAGTATCGAGCGCGCCGTTGTCGTGCAGTTGCTGCCAGCCGTCGGAAAAGCCGACATAACCGGCCGAGCAGGCGCCCCAGGGCAAAGAGGAGGCGAGCGCGAGCGACACGCCGCGCCCTGTGGCGAAGAGAAGACGCTGCCCCTTGTGCTCGCCGATCCAGGCCGTATTGCCCATGCCGGCATTGACGAGGTGCGGCGCAAGCAGCGCGTAGACGCGATAATCAGCCAGCGAGCCCTTGATCGCGCTGAAATGCACTTCCTGCAGCAGCACAGGTCGTTTCGAATCCGTAACGATGCGCTTGTCGATCCGGTAAGCGCCGTCGGAGGCGATGTTGGTCAGCCGGTAGCCAGGCACCCCATCCTCGAAAGGGTGGACGGTGTGGGCCGCATCGCGCTTCTCTTCGGAAAAATAACCGCCGGGGCCGGTGACGATCAGCCCCAGGTCGCGCGTGCAGGCGCTGTCGAGGTGCGGATAATAGATTTCATTCAGGATGCCGTGGCTGGTGGTGAACCAGAGCGGGCTTTTTGCCGAAAGCGCGGTTCCGACGCCACTCTTGGCACTTGACGTCCAGCGCGCCGGAATTCCGGGCGCGCCTTTAGCAACGGTCGGCGTCACTGCCATGCACTGGCCTCCTGCCGCGTTCCTAGACCAGGAGTCGCCGTCTTTTCAATCGTCGCACCGCAAGTTGATCGAGCAGTGCCAATGCTTTGCAGTTGACAGCTTGCGGTTCCTCTGCATTTGTCTGACAATAGATAAAAAACAGAGAATTCGCGTTTAGTAGCAGCAACCTCGGGAGGAACCGACATGAAGAAACTGCTCGTATTGAGTGCATTTGCGGCGATGCTCGCCTCGGGCACCGCGCTTGCCGACACCAGCGGCAAGAAGATCGCCTTCTCCAACAATTATGCCGGCAATTCGTGGCGCCAGGCGATGCTCGACAGCTATGCGATCGTCACCAAGAAGGCGGTCGAGGACAAGGTGGTCGCGGCAGCGGATGTCTTCACCACCGCCGACAAGGAAGTGCCGACTCAGGCCGCCCAGGTGCAGAACCTGATCCTGCAGGGCTATGACGCCATCGTCATCAACGCCGCGTCGCCCGATGCGCTGAACGGCGCCATCAAGCAGGCCTGCGATGCCGGTATCGTCGTCGTCTCCTTCGACGGCATCGTGACCGAGCCTTGCGCCTACCGCGTCGTCGTTGACTTCAAGGACATGGGCAAGCAGGAAGTCGAGCAGATGGCCAAATTCCAGCCCAAGGGCGGCAATCTGCTGGAAATCCGCGGTCTCGCCGGCACCTCGATCGACGATGCCATCCATGCCGGCATCCTCGAAGGCGTCGCCGCCCATCCCGAGTTCAAGATCGTCGGTTCGGTGACGGGCGACTGGGACCAGACGACGGCGCAGAAGGCGGTGGCGACCATCCTGCCGTCGTTGCCGGATGTCGTCGGCATCGTCGACCAGGGCGGCGACGGCTATGGCGCCGCGCAGGCCTTCGCCGCGGCCGGCAAGCCACGCCCGACCATCATCATGGGCAACCGGCAGGACGAGCTGAAGTGGTGGAAGGAGCAGAAGGAGAAGGACGGCTACAAGACCTGGTCGGCCTCGATCGCGCCCGGCGTGTCGACGCTGGCCTTCTGGGTGGCGCAGCAGGTGCTCGACGGCCGCAAGGACATCCCGCATGACCTCCTGGTGCCCTATCTCGCCTTCACCCAGGACGATTTCGAGGCCGCGCTGCCGAAGATCAAGGAAGGCGGCGTCGCCACGCACGAATACACGCAGGAAGAAGCTATCGCGGCGATCAAGGCCAACATCAAGCAATAGCGGTGGGCACATTGCGGTCCGCATCGCCAACCGGATAAAGTTGAGGATGCTTCAGGCTATTGCGGATATCGTCAGGCTCAACGGCGCCGAAAAGCATTTCGGCGCCGTTCGGGCGCTTAACGGCGTCGACTTCCATGTCGGCGCCGGCGAATGCGTCGGGCTGGTCGGGCATAACGGCGCCGGCAAGTCGACGCTCATGCACATGGTGGCCGGCACGCTGCGGCCGGATGGCGGGCAGATCGCCGTGCGCGGCAATCAGGAAGCGAGCTATTCGGTGGCGCGCGCGCTGGAACTTGGCATACGCTGCGTCTTCCAGGAGCTGTCGCTCTGCCCCAATCTCAGCGTCGCCGAGAATACCCGTATCAATCACCCCGCGCTCACCGGTTTCGGCTGGCGGCGCCGGGCCGCCGACCTCATCCGCGCCAAGCTGGACGAGATCTTCCCGGACCACGGCATTTCGGCGGACGACATCGCCGGCGACCTTTCGATCGGGCGGCGCCAGATGGTCGAGGTGGCGCGCGCCTTCACGCTGACCCGCGAGCCGCTACATCTGGTCATCCTCGACGAGCCGACCTCGTCGCTCGACGCGCATACGGCGGGCCAATTGCTTTCATTCGTGCGCCGCTTCGTGGCGGCCGGAGGCAGCTGCATCCTGATCTCGCATGTGCTGGGCGAGGTGCTGCAGAACGCCGACCGCATCGTGGTGATGCGCGACGGCAAGGTGGTCGCGGCCGACGCCGCGAGCGCGTTCGACCGCGACAGGCTGGTCGCGGCCATGGGCGGCGCCGAGGGACATCACAAAGCCGCCGCCGAGGCCCGCAAGACCGAGCCAGGAGCGCTCAGGGTGCGGGCACGCCCGGCCAGGCAGCAGGACGGCAAGGAGCTTGTCGCGCGCGCAGGCGAGATCATCGGTCTTGCGGGACTTGCCGGCCACGGCCAGACGGATCTTTTGCTGGCGATCTTCTCGGCCGCCGCCCGCGCCAGGACCGGCATCGAGGTCACCGCGCCGGTGGCGCTGGTCGCCGGCGACCGCCAGTCGGACGGCATCTTTTCGCAATGGTCGATCGCGCAGAATATCGGCATCCGCTCGCTGGCGCGGCTGCGCAACGGGCTGCTGATCTCGCCGCAGCGCGAGGCCGAGCTTGCCGAATTCTGGAAAAAGAAGATCGGTATCCGCACGCCGGACATGAACAACAACATCTATTCGCTGTCGGGAGGCAACCAGCAGAAGGCGCTGTTTGCCCGCGCGCTCGGCTCCGACGCAGAGATCGTGCTGATGGACGACCCGATGCGCGGCGTCGATATCGGCACCAAGCTGGAAGTCTACGACCTGGTGCGCGAGGAGGCCGCCAAGGGCCGGACCTTCCTCTGGTACACGACCGAGACCGAGGAGCTCGACAATTGCGACCATGTCTATGTTTTCAAGAATGGCCGCATCGTCGCCAATCTGCGGCGCGACGAGCTGACGGAGGAAAAGATCATCCAGTCCTCGTTCGGCGATGCGGCCTGAGATGACGGCGATCGCTCCCGGCACCGTTCCGAAAGCCTCGCCGCGCGGCAGCGCCGCCCGGGCGCGCATGCTGCGCGGCCTTTTGCCGGCTTTGTCGCTGGCGCTGGTGCTGATTGCGATTGCCTGGCTCAACCCGCGCGCCATCAGCTATTTCGGCTTCAATCTGATGCTCAACCTGGCGATCCCGATCGCGCTGGCGACGATCGCTCAGATGTTCGTCATCGCCGGCAACGAGCTCGACCTGTCGATAGGGACGTTCGTCGGCTTCGTCGGCTGCGTCACCGCGACATGGCTGCGGGACGCGCCGCTCCTCGGCATTCTCGTGCTCATGGGCTCGATCGGCGTCTATGCATTGCTCGGCGCGCTGATCCACCTGCGCAATTTGCCTTCAATCGTGGTGACGCTCGGCATGAGCTTCGTCTGGCAGGGGCTTGCGATCCTGATCCTCCCCAAGCCCGGCGGCAAGGCGCCGGACTGGCTGCTGTCGATCCTGTCGTTCAAGCCGCCCTACATTCCGTTCCCGATCCTTGCCGCGCTGCTGATCGCCGCGGTCGTGCATTTCGGCCTGATGCGCACGTCCTACGGCGTCATCCTGCGCGGCTCAGGCGGCAATGCCGCGGCGCTGAGGCGCGCCGGCTGGTCGCTGCTCAAGACCAAGGTCGTGCTGTTCGCGTTGACCGGCCTGTTCGGCGTTCTGTCCGGCATGGCGCTGATCGGCATCACCACGTCGGCCGACGCCAATATCGGCAATGGCTATACGCTGCTCTCGATCGCCGGCGTCATCCTCGGCGGCGGCGAGTTCGTCGGCGGCCGGGTGTCGCCGATCGGCGCCGTCCTCGGCGCGCTGACGCTGGCCTTGGCCGCCTCGCCGCTCTTGACCTTCATGCACATCCCGCCCGACTGGCAGGTGGCCGCCAACGGAGCGATCCTGATCATCGTCCTGGCGGCGCGGGTGCTGATCAGCCGCAGGGAGCGGTGAGCGATGACCTCGGTGCGGACGCTGCTTGAAAAGCCCTGGATCTGGTCCTTCGTCGGCGCGGTCGTCGTCTGGCTGGCAACGATTGCCTTCACCGGCGGCTACGGCGCCGGCGGCATGGTCACGGCAGCGCTGTCGCTCGCCGTCTTCACCGTCATCGTCGGCGTCGGCCAGATGTTCGTTATCACGCTGGGACCCGGCAATGTCGACCTGTCGCTGCCATCCAATATCGGGCTGGCAAGCGCGGTCGCCATGAAGGTGATGGGCGGCAGCGACGCCATGATCCTCGTCGGTCTGCTTGCCGCACTTGCCTGCGGCGCCGCGATCGGCGCGATCAACTATCTATTGATCTGGGCGCTGCGCATCCCGCCGATCATCGCGACGCTGTCGGCGAGCTTCATCATCCAGTCGGTCGACATCAGCTACGGCCGCGGCCTGCAGATCAAGCCGCCGCCGGGCTTTGCCGACTTCACCAACTGGCAGGTGCTGGGCATTCCGGTGCTGGCGATGCTGACGGTCGTCTTCACCATCGGCGCCGCGCTGGCGCTGCAGCGCATGATCTACGGCCGCTCGGTGCTGGCGATCGGCCAGAACATCCGCGCCGCATGGCTCGCCGGCGTCCATGTCGGCCGCATCCGCTTCCTCACCTACACGCTGTGCGGCGCGCTGGGCGGCATCGACGGGGCGCTGCTTGCCGGCTATTTCCGCGGCGCCAATGTCGATATCGGCAACGAATACCTGCTCGCCTCGATCGCGGTCGTGGTCATCGGCGGCACCTCGGTCGCCGGCGGCAAGGCCAATGTGCCGGGCGTCTGGGGCGCCGGCCTGTTCCTGGTGCTCCTGCTCACCATGCTCAACACGTTCGGCGTCAGCGCCGGCGTGCGGCTGGTGCTGACCGGGCTGATCATCGTCGGGGTGATCACGGCGGCCGGCGGCGAGAAGGCCGTTCGGTAGTCTTATTTGGCTGTCTTGGCCCGCGCGATCGCGTCGACGATCATCTTCTTGGCATATTTGGAATCGTGCCAGCCCTCGATCTTGACCCATTTGCCGGGCTCGAGATCCTTGTAGTGCTCGAAGAAGTGCTGCACCTGCTGGCGCGTGATCTCGGGCAGATGCGTATATTCGGTGACGTTCTCGTAGCGCAGCGTCAGCTTGGGCGAGGGAACGGCGATCACCTTCTCGTCCTGGCCGGCATTGTCTTCCATGATCAAGACGCCGATCGGCCGTACATTGATGACGCAGCCCGGCACCAGCGCCCGGGTGTTGCAGACCAGAACGTCGATCGGGTCGCCGTCGCCCGACAGCGTGTGCGGCACGAAGCCGTAATTGCCGGGATAGCGCATCGAGGTGTGCAGGAAGCGGTCGACGAACAGGGTGCCGGCCTCCTTGTCCATTTCGTATTTGATCGGCTCGCCGCCGATCGGCACCTCGATGATGACGTTGACGTCCTCAGGCGGGTTCTTTCCTGTGGGCACGGCTTCGATACGCATGGCTAAATCCCTCTCTCGATTGCAAGACCGATAGCGGGCGAAACGTCATGGTGCAATGCGGCGAATGGCACTGAACGCCAATGGAAGCGCACAGTTTGTGATGGATTGTAACCTAGGCGACGTCAGTCATTCCAGACGAAAGCCACTTTCTTGAGCGCCTTCTGCTCGAAGACCTCGACGCCTTCGGCGATATCGCGGCCGCCATTGCCGGCGTAGAAGGCCAAGGCGTTGTGATTGTCCTCCAGCGCCCAGACCACGAGGCCGCGCAGGCCGTGGTCGGCGAGCCGGGCCTTGGCCGCCTTGAACAGCCGGCTGCCGAGCCCGATGCCCTGATATTCCGGACGAAGATAGAGCTCGTAGATCTCACCCTGCTGCCTGAGCTCGCGGGCGCGGTTCTTGCCGATCGTGGCGTAGCCGGCGACCGTTCCGCCGATCTCGACCACCAGCACGGTGGCGGCGCGGCGAATCGCGTTGGCCCACCAGTCGACGCCGCGACGGTTGATCATCGAAGTCAACGTGCGGTGCGGGATGATGCCCGAATAGGCGCCGCGCCAGGCTTGCTGGTGCACCTCGGCGATGGCGCTCGCGTCGCGCGGCTCTGCCTTCCGGATGTCGATCGTCAGCGTGTTCATGATTGGTTAACCATAAACCCGCCTCGCCCGATTGCAAAGAGTCCGCCAACACGCCTCCTCGCTTTCGCACAGGCGAAAGGTGGGTGCGCCGACGAGGCGTTCATTTCCGTAAAATCAGCGCAAACGCCGGAGATTGGCTGAAGCCGCCCAACCTCGTCATTCTATGGCGGAGCAAGGAGCGAAGCGACGCGGCGCAGACCCTAGAAATCCATGCCGTGACCTTAAGGCGTTGCCACGGCGCAGAATTCTGCTCCGTTGCACGCTGTGGCGAAGGTAACGGCATGGATTCTAGGGTCTTCGCGACGGAGCTCCGCTCCTGCTCCGGCCTAGAATGACGATCGCGATGGGCGTTTCGGCCAATCTCCAAGGCGTGTCGCCTGCCGACGCAACAGAGCCGACCG
The DNA here is from genome assembly GCF_020165275.1 of Mesorhizobium sp. Ca11. Taxonomy (NCBI): domain Bacteria; kingdom Pseudomonadati; phylum Pseudomonadota; class Alphaproteobacteria; order Hyphomicrobiales; family Phyllobacteriaceae; genus Mesorhizobium; species Mesorhizobium sp. Ca11. The sequence goes on from NZ_JAIUHU010000021.1 coordinate 29,270, forward strand.
GTCAAGATCCCAATACGGGAACTAGTCAGATTTCGACGAGATGATCGTCGAGTTCGTTGGCGTCGCCTTCGGTGACCGGGAAATGCTCGGCGAGCACCGCGCCAACCGTGCCGATAGCCTTGACGAAGCCGTCGGCCAGCCGGTCGTCGCCGGCATGTCTGGTCAGATCGCCCACCACGCCGTCCCAGACATGCTGGCCGACCTTGGCGTCGATACCGGAATCGGCGACGACCTCGGCATAGCGCTCGGCAACGGAGACGAAGATGAGCACGCCGGTGCGCGCGCTCGTGCGGTGGACGTTGCGGGCCAGGAACTGCTTTATCGCATTGGCGTGCGCCGCCTGATAGCGCAGCCTTCTCGGCACGAAATGAATGCGCAAGGTGGGCAGGAACCAGAGCAAAACGAGCGCCGAGGTCAGCGCCAGCGCTTGCGCCAGCACGAAATGCGGCAGCCGTATGGACAGCCACCATGCCTCCAGCCCATAGGCGACGGCAAGGCTGGCGACGAACACGCCGATCGTCGTCGTGAACGCGGCCGGAAAGAAGTAGCCGTCGCTGGCCCGAGCGACGACGCAGTAGATCTCGCCGTCGGTCTTCAACTCGGCGGCGCGGATCGCCTCGGCGATGCGGTCATGGTCCTCGGCGCTGATCGGTCGCGTTGCCATGATGCCTCACCAGCTTCCCGAAGAGCCGCCGCCGCCGGACGAGCCGCCGCCGCCGGAAAACCCGCCACCGCCGCCGCCCGAGGACCAGCCACCGCCCCCGGACGACCAGCCGCCCGAGGAAGAGCGCCGGTTCTGATCGAAAGTCATGCCCAGCCAGCGATAGCGGCCCGGTCCGATCTTCTGGCCGAAGATCGGCGGCAGCACCGTCATCGCGATGCCGCCAAAGAAGATCAGCGCCCAGATGGTGATGAAGATGGCGAAGAACAGGTCGTCTGAATTGAACGGCGCCTGCTCGTTGCGCTTGCCGCGCGCTTCCAGCTCCTCCGGATTGCCCTCCAGGACCATGATCATGTCGTCGACGGCCTTGGTGATGCCGCCGGAGAAATCGCCGGCGCGGAAGGCCGGCACCATGTCGTTCTCGATGATCAGCTTGGTGTGCAGGTCGGTCAGCGTGCCTTCCAGCCCGTAGCCGACCTCGATGCGCATCTTGCGGTCGTTGGGCGCGACCAAGAGCAGCACGCCGTTATTTTCCTTGGCCTGGCCGAGCTTCCAGAAGCGGAACAGCCGGTTGGCGTAAGGCTCGATCTCCTCGCCGCCGAGGCTGGGTATGGTGGCGACGACGATCTGGTCGGAGCCTTTTGTCTCGAAGTCGGCGAGTTTTTGCGTGAGGGACGCGCGCGTGCCGGCATCGATGATGCCGGCATTGTCGACGACGCGGCCGGTGAGAGCGGGCAGGTCGGCGGCGAGGGCGGCGAGGGGGAGGAGGAGACAAAAAAGCAAGCCAAGAAAGGCGATGCCGGCGTTCTGTCGCGCCCCCCTCTGTCCTGCCGGACATCTCCCCCTCAAGGGGGGAGATTGGCAGTTTCGACAACCTCGCCCTTTCTTCCACGCTGAAGATTGGCGAAGGCCGGCGTGATGTCCAATCTCCCCCCAAGAGGGGGAGATGTCCGGCAGGACAGAGGGGGGCGCGAAGGAACGCAAAGCTGACAGGCTCGATTAAATCGCCGCTCACCCGCCCTGCTTGGTGGTGCTCGTGCCGAAATCGACCTTCGGCACCTGCATTTTGTCTTCCTCGACGGTGAAGTTCGCAAACGGTTCGTTGCCGCGGAACCAAAAGGTCGCCCACAGCACGGATGGGAAGGTCTTCAGCGTCAGATTATAGTCCCTGACCGCCTGGATGTAGTCACGCCGCGCCACCGCGATGCGGTTCTCCGTGCCTTCGAGCTGCGCTTGCAGCGCGAGAAAATTCTGGTTCGCCTTGAGGTCGGGATAGGCTTCCGACACCGCGATCAGCCGCGACAGCGCGCTGGTCAGCCCGGCCTGCGCATCCTGGAACTTCTTCAGCGCCTCGGGATCCTTGAGTGTATCCGGCGTCACGGTGATCTGCGTTGCCTTGGCGCGCGCCTGAACGACCGCGTCGAGCGTATCCTTTTCATGCGAGGCATAGCCCTTCACCGTCTCGACCAGATTCGGGATCAGGTCGGAACGACGCTGATACTGGTTGAGCACCTCGCTCCAGGCCGCATGCGCGTTCTCTTCCGCGGTCGGGATGGTGTTGTAGCCGCAGCCGGCAAGCAGCGGCAGCACGAAAGCCATCATCAGGAAGGCGGCAAGGCTGCGGAAGGGGGAAGGTGGTGAGAGGCGCTCGACAATCATGATTGGTCCCTCGACAGAAGTTGCGCGCGAAGCATTACCACAATCCACGCGTAAGAAAATGTCCGGCCGATGACGCCTGCTCCGGCTCGGGCGCGAGCCCCTGTGAATAGTCGAGCGAACAGGATTTCATCGTCTTGTCTGACGCCATTCCGGTCCGGAAGGCTACGGCGAAGTCGCCGAGTCTAAACGCTTCGCACTTTTCCTGGAATTGCTCTAAGGTCCGGGCAGGAAAGGGCAATTGCCATGGCCGAGCGCCGGGATGACGAGACCGAATCGCGCCGCATCCTCGAACGCGTGGCGCGCGAGACGGCGCCGGGCGGCGCGTCGTTCATCGTCCGCACGGCGAAGGATGCGCGCGACCGCGTGACCGCCGCCGACACCGACCGCACCGATCCCATCGAATATTGGGGAACCCGCATTGGCCGAACGCTCGGCTTCCTCATTGCCATTGGGCTATTGGCCTGGCTGGTGTATGCCGCAACGCGTGGCGGCTAGGAACAGATTTCCATGAGTGCAGAAAAAGTCGACGCGCCGCGCGCGGTCATCGTCATCTCCAGCCATGTCGCCCGCGGCTCGGTCGGCAACCGCGCCGCCGTCTTCGCGCTGGAGACGCTGGGCTTCCCGGTCTGGGCGGTGCCGACCGTCATCCTGCCCTGGCATCCGGGCCACAGCCGGGCCACGCGCATCGTGCCGCCGCTCGATCAGTTCAAGGCGCTGATGGCCGATCTCGAGCGCGCGCCCTGGTTGGGCGAGGTGCGGGCCGTGCTGTCGGGCTATCTCGGCGAGGCCGGCCAGGCCGACGCAGTCGCCTCGCTGGTCGCCGCCGTCAAGGAAAAGACGCCGAACGCGCTTTACATCTGCGATCCGGTGATGGGCGATTCGGGCGGGCTCTATGTGCCCGAGCCGACGGCGGCCGCCATGCGCGACAAATTGATGCCGATCGCGGATATCGCCACGCCCAACCGCTATGAGCTGGAATGGATGGCGGGCGCGCCGCTGCCCGACATCAAGGCGGTGACGGCGGCGGCGCTTCACGCCGGCCCTTCGACCATGCTGGTGACCTCGGCGCCCGCGATGATGGCGGGCGGCACCGGCAATTTCCTGCTCGACGGCAGCCAGGCGCTGCTTGCCGAGCACCGCGTGATCGAGAAGCCGCCAAACGGGCTGGGCGACCTGACGGCCGCCGTCTATCTGGCGCGCGTTCTCTCTGGCCAGCCGCCGGTCAAGGCGCTGCAATCGACCACCGCCGCCGTCTACGAGATTCTGGCTCGCACGGCGAAGCGAGGCGGCGACGAGCTGCAGCTCGAAACCGACGCGCAGAGCCTGTCGCACCCCATGGCCATGGTGCAGTTGCGCCATCTCCTGCATCCGGGGCGGGACAAGCGGGCGTGAAGCTCGCAGGCGTCGACGGCTGCAAGGCCGGCTGGATCGCCGTCCACCGCGAAGCGGACGCCGCGCCGTCGGTCTCGGTCTTCCCGAGCTTCCAGGCGCTGCTCGACGCGCTGCCGGATGCAACGATCGCCGTCGACATGCCGATCGGCCTGCCGGATTTTTCGCGCAAGGGAGGTCGCGGGCCGGAAGCGCTGGTGCGGCCGCTGCTCGGGGCGCGGCAATCCAGCGTGTTCGCCATCCCCTCGCGGGCGGCGCTCTATGCCGATACCAGCGGCTTCACCACGATCGAGGCCTGGTATGCGGCGCATCAGCTGGCAAGCGCGACGGCATTGGCAACGTCGGATCCGCCGCGCGGCGTTTCCATCCAGGCCTTCGGCATCTTTGCCAAAATCCGCGAGATCGATCAGCTGTTGATCTCGCGGCCCGATTTGCGTGGCCGCATCTTCGAATCGCATCCGGAAGTGGCGTTCTGCCGGCTGAACGGCGGCACGGCGATGGCCTTGCCGAAGAAGATCAAGGGAGCGGTCAACCCGGCCGGCATGGAGGAGCGCAAGGCGCTGCTTTGCCGGCGTGGCTACAGGAAAGCCTTTCTCGACCAGGCGCCACCACGCGGCGCGGCGAGCGACGACTTCCTCGACGCGGCGGCGATGATGCTGATTGCCGGGCGTATCGCCGGCGGCGAGGCAAAACCTTCTCCAGATCCGCCATTGACCGATCGTTTCGGGATTCAGGTTGCCATCTGGGCCTGACGAAGCCATGAATGCCGCATCGCGATTGCGACGGGCTCATCCGCAATTCGGCATTGCTCGCGACCGACTTTTGCCGCTAGAGGCTTTCCCAGACTTCAGGCAGACATCGCTCGAACACCGACATTCGTGCCGCATCCAACCCGGAAAGGGCCCAGACGCCGCCCATGCCTCACCTCCCTGAGCACCTCCTCGCCGGCTATCGCAACTTCATGGCCGGCCGCTATCCCTCGGAAAGCGACCGCTATCGCTCTCTGGCGCGCGAAGGCCAGGCGCCGGAAACGATGATCGTCGCCTGCTGCGATTCCCGCTCAGCCCCGGAGGCGATCTTCGACGCCGGGCCGGGCGAGCTCTTCGTGCTGCGCAATGTCGCCAATCTGGTGCCGCCCTATGAGCCGGACGGCGAATATCACTCGACATCGGCCGCGCTCGAATTCGCCGTGCAGAGCCTGAAGGTGAGGAACATCGTGGTGATGGGCCACGGCCGCTGCGGCGGCATCCGTGCCGCGCTCGACACCAATTCCTCGCCCCTGTCGCCCGGCGACTTCATCGGCAAATGGATGAGCCTGATCGCGCCGGCCGCCGAGACCGTGGCCTCCAGTACCATGATGACGGCGACCGAGCGTCAGACGGCGCTGGAGCGTATTTCAGTCCGCTATTCGATCGCCAATCTCAGGACCTTTCCCTGCGTCTCGATCCTCGAAGGCAAGGGCAAGCTCTCGCTCTACGGCGCATGGTTCGACATCTCGACCGGGGAGCTGTGGGTGATGAACAAGGAAACCGGCGATTTCGAGCGGCCTGAGTTGTGAGGAGGGATAATGCACCGGAGCCGGTGGAGGTTCTTTCTCGCGGCGGCGCTGTTCATGTCCACGGTCGCCCGCGCCAGCGCCGATGACGGCGCCATCATCGATCGCTGGTATTCGGCGCTGCTGGCCGCCGACAGGACCGAATTGTCCGAATTGCTTGCCGACGACGTGCGCATGAAGCTGGACGACATCGGCGTCGTGCAGACCAAGCAGGATTTCATCGCCTCGATCGACGAATGGCAGGGCGCGGTGACGGGCGCCGCGATCCGTCATCGCATTGAAAAGAGCGAGAATGGCGAGACCACGGTGCTCGCCTGCTACGACTTCCCCAGCAACGACATGCTGATGCGCGAGACTTTTACCATCGCTGGCGGGCGCATCGTCGTCAGCACGCAGACGGCGGTGGCGCAGGATTGCAGCGGCTATTGAACTCCGCCGTGTTGCGCGGTGTGGGACGTCGCCCTACATCGGAGGCACCCGCCTCCATCCACTCACCGGAATCGCTCATGTCATCTTCCAAAACCGTCGATCTCGCCGCCCATCCGCTGACCGTCTGGCAAGGGCCGCTAGGCCTGCCGGATTTCTCGCGAATCGGCGACAATGATTTCGGGCCGGTCTTCGACGCGGCGCTGGCGGCGCATCAGGCCGAGATCGACGCGATCGCCGGCAACAGCGAGATGCCGACCGTCGAGAACACGCTTGCCGCGCTCGAGCTTGCCGGCGAGGCGCTCGACCGTGTCTCGTCGATCTTCTGGTGCCGCGCCGGCGCTCATACCAACGACACGATCCAGGCGATGGAGCGCGAGGTTTCGCCAAAGATGTCGCGGCATTTCTCGGCGATCTCGATGAACGAAAAACTGTTTGCCCGCATCGACGATCTCTACCAGCGGCGCGACAGCCTCAAGCTTGATGCCGAAACGCTGCGTGTCCTGGAAAAGACCTGGAAGGGCTTTGTCCGTTCGGGCGCCAAGCTCGATGCCGACGGCAAGAAGCGGCTCGCGGCAATCAACGAGGAACTCTCCTCGCTCGGCACCAAATTCGGCCAGAACGTGCTCGCCGACGAGCGCGACTGGGCGCTGTTCCTCGACGAGGCCGACCTTGCCGGCCTGCCGGACTTTTTGAAGAGCGCGATGGCGGAAGCGGCCGAGATGCGCGGCCAGAAGGGCCGCTATGCGGTGACGCTGTCGCGATCGATCTACGAGCCGTTCTCGACCTTCTCGGAGCGCCGCGACCTGCGCGAGATCGCGTTCGAAGCCTTCATCATGCGCGGCCAGAATGGCGGCGCCTTCGACAACTCCGATGTGGTGCGCGACATGCTGAAGCTGCGCGCCGAGAAGGCGAAGCTGCTGGGCTACGATTCTTTCGCGGCCCTGAAGCTCGACGACACGATGGCAAAGACGCCGAAGGCCGTGCACGAACTGCTCGATCCGGTTTGGGAAAAAGCGCTGGAGAAGGCCGCGGCCGATCAGAAGGAGCTGGAGCGGCTGGCGGCGGAAGCTGGCAGCAACGAAAAGTTCGCAGCCTGGGACTGGCGCTTCTACCAGGAGAAGCTGCGTGCCGAGAAATTCGCCTTTGATGAGGCGGAGCTGAAGCCTTACCTGCAGCTCGAACGTGTCATCGGAGCCTGCTTCGATGTGGCGACACGCCTGTTCGGCATTACCTTCGAGGAAAAGAAGGGCATTACAGCCTGGCATCCCGATGCGCGTGTTTTCGTGGTGAAGAATGCGGACGGCAGCGAACGCGGCCTGTTCCTCGCCGATTATTTCGCGCGGCCCTCAAAACGCTCCGGCGCCTGGATGAGCGCGCTGCGGTCGGGCTATAAGCTTGGCCCGGGCGCCAAGCCGGTGATCTACAACATCATGAATTTCGCCAAGCCGCCGGCCGGCGAGGCGGCGCTTCTGTCGGTCGACGAGGCGAAGACGCTGTTCCACGAGTTCGGCCATGCGCTGCACGGGATGCTGACCGACGTCACCTGGCCGTCGGTCTCCGGCACTTCGGTCAGCCGCGACTTCGTCGAACTGCCCTCGCAGCTCTATGAGCACTGGCTGACGGTGCCGGCGGTGCTGGAAAAGCATGCGCTGCACGTCAAGACGGGCAAGCCGATGCCGAAGGCGTTGCTCGACAAGATGCTCGCCGCTCGCACCTTCGGCGCCGGTTTCGCCACGGTCGAGTTCACCGCTTCGGCGCTGATCGACATGGCCTATCATGCGCGACCTGACGCGCCGGCGGAGCCGCTTCGATACGAGGCTGAAACGCTGGCGAAGCTGCATATGCCCGACACGATCGCGATGCGCCACCGCACCCCGCATTTCGGCCATGTCTTCGCCGGCGACGGATATTCAGCCGGCTATTATTCCTACATGTGGTCGGAAGTGCTCGACGCCGACGCCTTCTCGGCTTTCGAGGAGACGGGTGACGCCTTCAATCCGGAACTCGCCGAGCGGCTTCGGAAGAACATCTATGCCGCCGGCGGCTCGAAGGATCCGGAGGAGCTTTACACGGCATTCCGGGGGAAAATGCCGTCGCCTGAGGCGATGATGGTGAAGCGGGGGCTGGTGTAGCGCCTTTTTCCTTCTCCCCCTGTGGGAGAAGGTGGATCGGCGCGCAAGCGCCGAGACGGATGAGGGGTGTTCCAGGGAACGCCAGCGCCTCACTCCGCTGGAACACCCCTCATCCGGCCGCTTCGCGGCCACCTTCTCCCACAAGGGGAGAAGGGGAAGCGCGCCAAGGATCAGCCACTCTCGGCCAGATCGGCCGCGTCAGCTTGGTATAATCCGTCACCGCCGGATTGCTCGGGTAGGAACTCGGCGCGGCGACATAGATGATCTCGGCGGCGATCGGCGCGAAGCCGGCGTAGAAATGGTTCGTCGATTTGATCAGCAGGACATCCTTCGACAACGGATCGATGCCGATGTTGGAAAAGATATCGGGCTCGAAGGTCTGGGTGCGGTTGGTGTTCAAGATGACGTCGACCTCGGTGCCTTCGATGCGCACCACCGCCGATGGCCCCAGCGTCACGCGGCTCGGCCCGAAGCTCTGCCAACCTTCGTTGGTTGTCTTCAGCACCCTGACGCGGGCATCGATCGGCTCGCCGGCCTGGGGGCCGGCCTTGCCGCCGAAGCGCAGGTCGATAACCGCGCCTTCGCCGGCCGCATGGCAGAAGGTCACGGCGATCGGGTCCCAGATCGTCGCCACGCCGACCTTGGTCACACCACGCGAAAGCAGCTCGCGCAGCACAATGGTGCCGTCGCCCGGCACGCCGCCGCCCGGATTGTCCCAGATGTCGGCGATCACGACGGGTTTGTCCTTGCGCTCGGCGCGCACGGCTAGTGCCTGCTCGATGCCGGCGGATGCTGACAGCATCGTCATGGCGGTCTTCTCGCGCAGGTCATAGAGCTCGCGCCCGAGCGTCTCGGCGAGCCTGTCGCCCTTTGCCTTGTCATTGTCGGTCACGACCAGGATGCGCGTGCCCATTTCGGGCACGTCGGCCGCCATGAAGCCGTGGATGACCGAGACCGACAGCACGCCGTCCTTGCCATGCAGCGCCTTGATCTTGTCAACGAATGAACGCATCGGCTCGCGGCTGGTCGGCAGCACCTGGATCATGTGGCAGTCGAAGGTCGAGATCACCGGCTTGATCTCGCCGCGCGCCGCGGCAAGGCCGAGCTCGACGACATGCTCGCCGCGCTCGTAGAAATCGGTGTGCGGGAATTCGAGGAAATAGGCCATGATGTCGCAAGCTGCGACGCGTTTCGGCGTCAAATGGCTGTGCGGATCGAACTCCGAGGCAATCACCACTTTCGGCCCGACGATGGCGCGCACGCGCTCCAGGAGATCGCCTTCGCAATCGTCATAGCCTTGCGCCACCATGGCGCCATGCAATCCCAGGATCACCGCATCGACCGGCAAGGCGGCCTTGAGCTGATCGAGGATCTCGTCGCGCAGCGCTTCATAGGTCTGCCGTTGCACCAGGCCGCCGGGCTCGGCCCAGGTGGCAGTGCCTTCGATGACGGTCAGCCCTTCCTTCGCGGCGCGCTTGCGCAGCGCCACGATCGGCGAGGAGCAGAGCGTCGGCGTCTCCGGATGTTTTCCGGGGCCGGCATAGAAGGCCATCTCGAAGGAAGCCCGGTCGGTCGGCACCGGCGAGAAGGTGTTGGTTTCCGTCGCCAGCGAGGCGGTGAAGATGCGCATGAAGGCTCCGTGATGACCTTTTGTTTTTCGCAATTCCGGACGGAAAACCGCTGCGCACTTTTCCTGGAATTGCGGGGATAGCTATTTGACCGCCCCGAGCGCTAATCCGCGCACGAGATAGCGCTGCAGCCAGATGAAGAGGATCGCCACCGGCAGTGTCGCCAGCAACGTGGCCGCCATGACATGGTGCCATTCGATCGTATAGCGGCCGGCGACCAGCGAGAAAACCTGGATCGGCAGCGTGTAGCTTTCCTGGCTGCGCAGCATGGTGAGCGCCACGACGAACTCGTTCCAGGCGTTGATGAAGGTGAAGATCGCCGTCACCGCGATCGCCGGCAGGCAGAGCGGCAGGAACACTTTACGCAGGGTGAGCCAGCGCCCGGCGCCTTCCATCCAGGCGGCCTCCTCGAGGTCGCGCGGGATTGTGTCGAAATAGCTCTGCAGCATCCAGACCGTGAAGGCGACGTTGAAGGCCATGTAGATGAAGCCGAGCGCGGTGGTGCTCTCCACCAGGCCCCAGGCCGCCATCAGCCGGAACAGGCCAAGCACCAGCACGATCGGCGATATCATCTGCGAGATCAAAAGGAACTGGCGAAAGGCGCCATAGCCGCCGAAGCGGAAGCGCGACATGGCGTAGGCGGCCGGCACCGAGATCAGGATCGCGCCGATTGTCGCCAGCGCCGAGACATAGAGCGAGTTGAGCAGCGCCTGGCCGAAGCCGGTTGCTACCCACATGTCGGCGAAATTCGACCAGCGGAACTCGCTCGGCCACCAGGTGGGCGTCAGCACCTCCGTGCGCGGCTTGACGGCGGTGAGAAACATCACGGCGAAGGGGAAGATCGTCACCGCGACCAACGGTGCAAGCAGCAGCCAGGCGATGATGGTGCGTTTCATCTTGCTGTTCATGCCCGCTGCTCCCGCATGGCGAGGCGCACATAGATCATGGTGAAGACGAGCAGGATCGCGAACATCACCAGCGACACGGCGGAAGCCTCGCCCAGCCTGCCGATGCGGAAGGCGAGCTTGTAGAGATGGGTCACCAATATGTCGGTCGAGTTCGCCGGCCCCCCTTGTGTCATCACCCAGATGATCGGGAAGGAGTTGAAGACATAGATGGTGTTGAGCACGATCGCGATGTTGATGAACGGCTTCAGGAGCGGAAAGGTGATCTCGCGGAACTGCTGCAAGGGCGTCGCGCCCTCGAGTGCTGCCGCCTCATAGAGATCGTCGGGGATCGAGGACAGGCCGCCGAGGAAGATCGTGGTGGTGAACGGTACCGTCACCAATATGCCGATCAGCACCTGCATCGGGAAGGCGGTTTCGGCGCTGGCCAGCCACTGGATGTTCTGGCTGATCAGGCCGAGCTTCATCAGCGCCGAATTCAGCATGCCACTCTCGCCGTTGAGCGCCCAGCGCCAGACCACCGCGGTCATGGTCAGCGACACCGCCCAGGGCAGCATGATGATGACGCGGGCGAGGCCGCGGCCGTAGAAGTCCGTATTGAGGATGATCGCCACCGGGATCGACAAAAGCAGCGCGCCGCCGACGACCAGCACCGTCCACAACGCGGTGCGCCAGAGCGCGGCGACAAAATCGGGATCGGCGGCGAGCGCCGCGAAATTGGCGAGACCGCTGAACTCGCGCAACTGACCGAAGCGGTTGACGTCATGCGTCGAGATCTGGATCAGGTCCCAGACCGGCCAGAAGATCACCACCGCCGCCAGGAATAGGCTGGGCAGCGTCAGCAGATAGGGCAGGAAACGATTTTGCATCGGCTGGTTTGTATCGCGTTGCGCGGCTTCGAGGGGGTGCCAATTCTCATCTGTCTTGCCAGGCGCTCAGTTTCGAATTCCTTCCAGGCGCCGCCCCTCACCTGTCTGCCTGTCCTCCGCGGCAGTTGCGGAAGAGCCCCTTCCTCTCCCCCGTCGATCGGGGGAGAGGTGTCGAGCGAAGCTCGACGGAGTGGGGGTCGACCCTTGGCGCAAGGCAGGCGATGCTTGCGCCGAGTGCCCTTCGTATGTCCGTTCGCGGCGGTTGCCAGGTGGTTCCCCCACTCCGTCTCGGCTTCGCCGAGCCACCTCTCCCCCCTCCGGAGGGAGAGGAAGGAGGCTGGCTGGGGCGGCGCCGACGTAGGTTCCCAAAGGTGTGGCGCGCTCCGACGGGTGGAGCGCGCCACGGGCGCAGGGAGATACGCCCTATTTCTTCTTCAGGACGGCGTTGGCCTTGTCGGCGGCCTCCTTCAGGGCCGCTTCCGGCGTGGCGCTGCCGAGATAGATCTTCTGCATGGCGTCCGACGTGATCTGGGCGATCTCTTCCCAGCCCGGGATGACCGGCGCGAAGCGGGCGTCGGGCAGAAGCGCGGTGAAGGCGGCGAGGTCGGCGTTGTTGACGTAATATTCCATCTTCGCCTCTTCCTTGTTCACCGGCAGGAAGCCCTCGCCTTGCGTGAACTTGGCGCGCTGCTCCTTGGTGAACAGGAAGTCGAGCAGCTTCCAGGCCTCGTCCTTATTCTTGGAGTTCTTGAACATGATGATGGAGTCTGTGACGCCATAGGTGCCGCGCGCACCGGTCGGTCCGGCGGGGATGGCGGCGACGCCGTATTTCAGCTTCGGCGCCTCTTCCTTGATCTGGTTGGACAGGAAGGGCGCAGTGATCATCATGCCGACCTTGCCCTGCTTGAACAGGTTCTGCACGTCCTCACGGTTGTTGGAGGTGACACCCGGTTCCGTCAGGCCCTCGTCGATCATCGACTTGTAGAGCTTGGCGGCCTCGAGCGCGCCCGGCGTGCTCAAGCCGGATGTACCGTCCTTGTTGAGGATCTCGGTGCCGAAGGACCACATCGCATAGTAGTAATAGACGTCGGTTTCGATCTCCTTGCCTTGCAGGCCGTAGCCGAAGGCGCCTTGAGCCTTGATCTTGCGCGCGTCCTCCTGCAGTTCGGCCCAGGTGGCCGGCGGCTTGGCGATGCCTGCCTTCTCGAACAGCTCCTTGTTGTAATACATGGCGCGGGCCGAAGCCGCGATCGGCAGGCCGTAGGTGTGGCCGTCCATGATCGAGGGCTGCAGGAAGGTGTCGATGAAGCGGTCCTTGAACTCCGGCTTGATGTAGCTGTCGAGCGGCTCGGCGACACCCTGCTGCACGAAATCGATCAGCCAGCGCGTGCCGATGATCGAAAGATCGGCATTGGTGCCGGCGGTGATGTCGGTGGTGAGCTTCTGCAGGAGCACGTCCCAGGGCACCACTTCATACTTGATGGTGATGCCGGGATTGGCCGCCTCGAACTCCTTCTTGACCTCCTCGAAATAGGGGCCGGTCTTGGCGCTGTACTCGGCGACGGTGACGCGCACCTCGCCGGCACCGGCAGGTGCCGCAAAAGCCAGCATGCTCATTCCGGCCAACAGGCCGACAGTCCATTTCGCAAGGCTCATCTGCTCTCTCCCATTGATGCGCATTCGCGCCTGGCCTAGAGGCACAGGATTTATGTTACTTTCCTACATTATCGAGGGTTATGCCCAATGCAAGCAGTTTATCATGTTGCTAAATTACATTTTGTTGGATAGCGTTCCGTCGCTGTCTGGCACGGCGGAGGAGCGCGCATCGTGGTATCAAAGGCCGATTTCGAGGGCAGAACCGTTGTCGTCACCGGCGCCGGCGGCGGCCTCGGTTCGGCGATCGTCGAGCTCATAGCCGAGCGCGGCGCGCGCGTCGTCGGCTGCGACCAGTCGGTGGAAGCTCTGGCCAGCCCGCATATCGCGTCGCGCCATGTCTTCAACCTGCTCGACCGGGCCTCGATCGAAGCGGCGATACCCGCGCTGCTCGACAAGGACGGCGTTCCCGACATCCTGATCAACAATGCCGGCTGGACGCGCGCCGAGACCTTGAAGGCGCTGACGGCGGACAAGATCGAAGAGGAGCTCGGCCTCAATTTGACCGGCGTGATGACCTTCGCCGATCCGCTCATCAAGGCGATGTCCAAGCGCGGGTCGGGCAGCGTCGTCTTCATCTCCTCCGTCAACGCGATTTCGCATTTCGGCAATCCGGCCTATGCGGCGGCCAAGGCCGGCATCAACGCCTACGCCAAATCCATCGCCGTCGAGCTCGGCCGCAGCGGGTTGCGTGCCAATGTCGTCTGTCCGGGCTCGATCCGCACCGCCGCCTGGGACCATCGCCTGGCCAAGGACCCCGAGATCTTAGGCCGGCTGAAGCGGCTCTATCCGCTCGGCCGCATCGTCAACGCGTCGGAAGTGGCGGAGGCCGTCGCCTTCCTTGCCTCCGAGCGCGCTTCCGGCATAACAGGTGCCGTGGTGCCCGTGGACGCGGGACTGACAGCCGGCTACCTGCCTTTCATCGACGACATATTGGGAGCGTGACCATGACCGACGTCCAGTTCCGCAACCTGTCGAAATCCTATGGCCAGCACAAAATCCTCGAGGACATCGACCTCGACATCCGGACCGGCGAGTTCGTCGTGCTGGTCGGCCCGTCCGGCTGCGGCAAGTCCACTTTGCTGCGCATGCTGGCAGGGCTGGAGACGATCACCTCCGGCGACCTCGTCATCGGTGGCATGCGCGCCAATGACCTGCCGCCGCAGAAACGCAACATCGCCATGGTGTTTCAGTCCTACGCGCTGTTTCCGCATCTGAAGGCTTCGGAAAATATCGGCTTCGGCCCGAAGATCCGCGGCGAGAATCGCGCCGCGATCGATGACAAGGTCAAGAAGGCCTCGGGCGTGCTGAACCTCTTTTCCTATCTCGACCGCTATCCGAGGCAATTGTCCGGCGGCCAGCGCCAGCGCGTCGCCATGGGCCGCGCCATCGTGCGCGAGCCTTCGGTGTTCCTGTTCGACGAGCCGCTTTCAAATCTCGACGCGCAGCTGCGCGTGCAGATGCGCACCGAGATCAAGGCGCTGCACCAGCGGCTGAAATCGACCATCGTCTACGTTACCCACGACCAGATCGAGGCCATGACCATGGCCGACCGCATCGTGGTCATGGATCGCGGCCGCATCCAGCAGGTCGGGCAGCCGCTGGAGCTCTATGACCGGCCTGCCAACAAATTCGTCGCCGCCTTCATCGGCTCGCCTTCGATGAGCTTCGTCTCCGGCGCGCTGAAGACCGCCGGAGCCAAGTCCTGGTTCGAGACGACAGGCGGCGGCCGCCTGGCGCTCCCGGGCAAGGCTATGTCCGGCAGTGAGATGGTCGAGGCCGGCATCCGGCCCGAGCACTTCCTCGTCGGCGCCGGCGACGATGCCCTCGCCATCAAGGTCGACGTCGTCGAGCCGACCGGTTCGGAAACGCATGTCTATGGCTCGGTCGGCGACGACACGGTGCGCGCGGTGTTCCGCGACCGGCTGCAGGTGAAGCCCGGCGACCGGCTGCCGGTGAGCGTCGACCCGCGCAACATCCACCTCTTCGACAAGGCGACGGGCCTGCCGCTGTGAGATGATGACATGAAGACCCCGGCCGACATCATCACCCGCCTGCAATTGATATCGCAGGACGGCACCAAGTCGGACCGCCGGCTGGCCGGACTGGTGCTTTCCGATCTCGATTTCGCCTCGAAGGCCGCGATCTCGGAGATCGCCGCGCGCGTCGGCGTCAGCGAGCCGACCGTCACCCGCTTCTGCCGCAATCTCGGCTGCGAGGGCCTGCGCGATTTCAAATTCTACCTGGCGCAGGCGATCGCCATCGGCGGCCAGTATCTGTCGCCGGAGCCGCTCAGCCGCGACGCGCGCGAGCAGCGCATCGCCTCGGCGATCACCGAGGCGGCGATCGCCGCCATCCAGCGCGCCAGCGAAAATCTCGACATGACGACGGTGATGGACGTCGCCGCCCGGATTGCGAGCTCCGGCAATGTGCTGTGCATCGGCTCAGGCGGCATCTCCTCGATGATGGCGACCGAGATGCAGAACCGGCTGTTCCGGCTGGGCCTCTCGGCGCTCGCCCAGACCGACGGCCAGCTGCAGCGCATGTATGCCGCCGTCGCGACGCCCGAGACGACGCTGCTTGCCTTCTCCGTCTCGGGCTATGCGCGCTCGGTGATCGAGGCGGTCGAGGTTGCGCAGCAATATGGTGCGGCGACCGTTGCCATCACCGCGCCGGATTCGGCCCTGGCCAAGGTCGCCGACACGGTCATCCTTCTGCAGTCCGTCGAGGACGGCAACATCTACAAGCCGACCTCGTCGCGCTACGCACTGCTCGCCATCCTCGACATGATCGCCACCACGGTGGCGGAAGCGCGCGGGCCGAAAGTGCTGGAGAACCTGCGCCGCATCAAGCAGAGCGTGAACACGCTGAAGGTGGACGATCCGAAATTGCCGCTGGGCGATTGAGCGGTTGCAGCGGCTTGCGCCGCCGAAGTTGGCGATCCTTCGCGCCCCCTCTGCCCCCCGGGCATCTTCCCGATTGGCAGCTTCCGCGCCCCTCATGTAGCGCTGGTCGACCCCCACTCCGTCTCGGCTTCGCCGAGCCACCTCTCCCCCGATCGACGGGGTAGAGGAAAGGCGCCAAGCCTTTTGCCGTCAATGCTCGTCCAGCAACGCTCCGTTCCTTTCCCTCCGGAGGGGGGAAGGTGGCGCTGCGAAGCAGCGACGGATTGGGGGAACCACGTGGCAATCAAGCCTTGGCCTGATCAGTCGCGCCAGTCACAGAAGATGTGTGCATAGCGTAGCCAAGCGAGGGAGATGTCCGGCAGGACAGAGGGGGGCGCCGTCCCGCCTGCGTCTCAGATCTTCGATTGCTTAGAAAGAGCCTCGACGCTTTTCGCCAGCTCGGCCCCATCCCCCACGATCCGCAGCTTCTTCAGCCGCGATGTGCCGCCGGCGACCAGGGAAACGGCCGACACTGGAACACCCAGCGCCTTCGCCATCATCCGTTCCAGCGCTTGATTGGCGGCGCCGTTCTCCGGCACGGCGCGGACGCGGGCCTTAAGATGACTGCGCCCGTCGGCAGCGGTCTCGACGCCGTCGATCCGGTCGAGCGCCGCTTTCGGCGTAAGCCGCACGAAGAGGTCGATGCCGTTCTCGCCCTGCCGAAACGGCGTGCTCATCAGCCGCCGGTCACGACCCAGGACCAGACGGTGGTGACCAGGAACTGCCGGATGAAGAAGATGATCAGAAGCAGGATGATCGGCGAAATGTCGATGCCGCCGAGATCGGGCATGAAGCGGCGGATCGGGCGCAATGCCGGATCGGTCAGCCGGTAGAGCATGTTGCCCACGCTGCCGACGAACTGGTTGCGCGAATTGACGACATTGAAGGCGTAGAGCCAGGAAAAGATCGCCGAGGCGATGATGATCCACCAGTAGATATCAAGCGCCATGACGATGGTCTGAATAAGGGCGATCATGCCGGTCTCCAAATTGTCGCCGACATGTAGCCATTGCTTGGCGTGCGGGCAAGGCCCGCGGGCTTGACTGGTGGGCAAGGCCTACCAGTCAGCGTGCTCGTCGCCTGCCGGTCTTTCGCCTTGACATGAAACGGCCGCGACCGATACAAGCCGATCCGCTGGAACGGGGCTGTAGCTCAGCTGGGAGAGCGCATCGTTCGCAATGATGAGGTCAGGGGTTCGATCCCCCTCAGCTCCACCAGCCAGCATACGCATGTACTTCTCATCGGCTTTTGCCTCCTCGCTCAGCATTTTGTGACTGCCGGATTTCGGGCCGCGTGCTTGGAACCAATGGAGGGGCAAGAGGGTTCAGCTATACTTTTGAAGCTGATATTCCCCGGCCGGCTGGGTAAGCGGCGATGCTTGAGGAGTTCTCCATCATGAAGATTTCGTCCAGGTTCCGTTCAGTCGCGGTTGCGGCCATTGCTGCCGCCAGCGTCAGCGTTGCCAGCGCCGCTCATGCCGACAGCGGCACGATCCGCTTCTCCGTCTATAAGGCAGCCTTCTTCATCGGCGGCTCCGGCGGGGAAGGCACGCTGACCTTCCATGGCAAACGCTATCCGATCTCGATCGGTGGCATCTCGGGCGGCCTGGCCTTCGGCGCATCCAAGACCTATTTTCAGGGCAGGGTGCGCCACATCCGACGCGCCAGCGATGTGACGGGCGTCTACGGCGCGGCCGGCGGCGGCGGCGCGCTCGGCAGAGGCGCCCAGGTGATCGTCATGACCAATGACAAGGGCGCCCAGCTCGAGCTCACCGGCCGGCAGGTGGGCCTGCAGGTCAACGCCGACCTCAGCGGCATGAGCATCGCGCTGAAGAGGTAGGAGCCCCAACTCCATCCGTTATTCCCGGATGGGCCGGTTCAGGCGTGCCCGGGCGCGCAATGTCAACGACAAGGTCGCGCCGGGCAGGCCAGACGGCGAGTTTCGTCGACCTCTCCGCCGACCTGCCAGACCAATGGCGGGGGTGTCCGCTCTGATGAATAGCGGGCCTGCAGGCATCCCGCTTGCCAATGAAGGGCGGCTCGCCTCAATCGTCCCAGTCATCCCAATTGTCTTCGTCCTGCGGATAGTCGGGAACGACCCGGATGATCGGCCGCGGACGCTGATAGCGCCAATAATCCTCGTCCGGTAGCTGACGCTCATAGGTGCGATAGGCAGGCCGGTCGTAGTGGTGGCGCTTCCAGTATTTGTGCTTCTTGTGCGGCCGCACGCAGTAGCCGTCCTCGGTCAGGTAGGCGCATGTGACATGCGCCTGCTGGACCAGGCCATTCCTGGCCGGCATGCCAATCATCGGCGCCGCATGGACCGCTGGCATCACCGCCAGCATGGTGCCGGCAAGGGCAAGAACAGACAATTTCATCGGCCTCTCCAATCTGTGCAGATTAAGGCCGGAAGAACGTCCTGATTGGGTACGATTTGCGGCGGCCGAGATCACTTTGATTTGCGGCCGCACATATGAGCGTTAGATCATGTATTGCGCCGGTATGCCCAAACCCGCCTTCAGGCTTGAAGTCCACGGAGCCGCCGGTGTCCTTCACGCAATCCTTGGCGACCCGACGCATCCCATAACGCTAATTCGCCAGCTGATCGAGAAGCGTGTCGATTTCCCCTTTCTTTGGCGCTTCGGGCGAAACAGGGGCGGCCTGCGGGTCGGCGGAAGCGGGTTCAGCCGCCGGCGCGGTGATCTCTGCTTCGGCCTCGCCGCCGGCGTTCGAACCTGGCGGCGGCGCATTATCCGTATTGCCGGTGTCTGGCGCCACGGCGGGTTCCGGAGCCGCGGGCGGCGCTTTGGGCCGGGGTGCGGCGTTGCGCAGAAGATCGCCGATCAGATCCGCCGCTCCCTTGCCGGAACCGTCGCCGTTCGAGCCCGTTTGGCCCGGGATCAGCTTGTCGAGATTGAGTTTCCCGGTCGGCAGCCCAAGGCGGCTCAACATATCCAGCGCGCCCTGCGGGTCTTTGGCCAATGCGCTCAGGTCCGGATAGGCCCGAGGCGCAAACAGCGGGCCTTGGACCACGATGGGCACCCCGATGCCATTCACGGCAACGTCGCCTCCCTGCCCGGCAAGCGAGGCAACGACGCGGGGGTTGAGACGGATGTCGAGCGTCTGGTCGGCGAAGTCTATCTTGCCCGAGCCGTCCATTCGCACCAGCGGACCCAGCAGGCTGATGTCCGTCGTCTGCGCGACGCCGTTCTCGATGGCAAAAGAGGCGCCGAGTTCGGTGAACGTCGTCTTCTTGGTCTGATCCTGCTTGAAGCCGCTGGAAAGCAGCCCCACCAGGTTGTTGTAGACCTCGGCTATGTCGATGCCCCGGAAGGCGCCGTCGCCGAATTTTGCCGCCGCCTTGCCGCCAAGGGAGCGGGCAAGCGATTTCGTAGTCTTTCCCGAGCCTGAAACCGCGACGGTCGCATTGAGCGTTCCTTCGATGCGGTCGAAATCCGCCGCGTCATGGAGCAAGGGAGCCGCGGCCGCGCCGGCGATCGCAGTGTTCAGGGTCAGGGAAGCGGCGTCGTTGGAGCCGTCGGCTGTCATTTGCGCGGCAATCGTGCCGCCGTAGAAGGGACTTTGCGGCACGTTCAGGTGCGCCTTGCCATCGGCGATCACCAGAGTGGTCGCCACCGGCCCGGTGAAGACCTTTCCATAGCCGAGCTTGTCGGCCTGGATATCCACCTTGGCGTCAATTCCCTTGAGGAAGGAGAGATCGATCGGCGCGTCGGTGGCGCCGTTCGGCTTCTGCTTTCCGCCTGTGGCAGTCTCGCCGCCGCCGGCGAACGCCGCGAAGTCAAGCTTCGCGAAATTGAGCGACGTCCGGATGTTGAGGGGCGCCCCAAGTTTCATCGAGCCCTGGCCCGACGCCTTGACCCCGTTCAAGGCAACAGAGGTTTTCTGAAAGGAAAGCTGTCCTCGCCCGGCGTCCACGTCACCTTTGAAGGCAAAGTCTCGCAGACCGTGGGAAGCACTCTGCCCCAGCCATTGCATGAGCTTGTCGACCGAGGCCGATGTGACCGAAACCTGACCCTTGAACGTGTCGCCACCCCCGGCAGCGCCGCTTATGCTGCCTTCGAGGTATTTGGAGGAAACCGAAAGGCTGATCGGCCCGGACGCATCGGCAACGGAGCCGCTGGCCAGAAAGGATGCAGGTGCGAGCTGGGACTTGAACGTCACGGCCTGTCCCCGCCAGACGAGCTTGCCCGTCAAATCGACCGGCTTGCCGACATCGTGAACCTTCGCGTCAAGATTGAGCCCGGTGATGTCGTCGGCCGTCCGGGCCTCGGCAAGTGCTGCCAGCGGAAGCTTGCCTTCCCGAATTCCGACCGTTCCCTGCAGATTGACGCTGCTGCGTATGCGCTCTGCGGTGAGTCCGCGAAAAGCGAACCCCATATCGGCGGTCAGCTTGCCGGACAACGGCACGGATTGTCCGGCCAGCTTCGCTACAGAGCCGATATCCAGCCCTGAACTCGCAATATTGCCGCGTATGGTCGGAGGCGTTTCACCGACATTCGTCGAGGCTTTCGCGGTAACGCTTCCCGCATCGAGGCCGAAGTGCTCCAGCTTTGCCTCGATATGTCCGTCGCGCAGCGTCGCGGCGAGTTGGACATCGGAAGCCTGTATCTTGCCGCCGACCAATTCATCGATGGCGACGCTGATGTCGGCGTCGAACGCAGAGAGCATCGCGAGGTCGGGCCCGCTGGAACCGCCCGGAGCCTTGCCCGCGCTGGAACCACCCTTTCCAATATCGCTCAAGGCGTCGATATCGACGCGCTTTGCCGCCAGGTCGGCGAAGAAGCGATGCCGCGCCCCGGGCTGAAAGAGCGCGTCCATCTGGAAGCTCTGGTCGCCGACATCGAACTTTCCGCCCTTGATCTGATAACTGCCGTTCCCGTTGAGCTGGATCTCTCCACTCGCATGCAAGGAAGAGAATTTGGCAACCGGCGCCGGATCGAGACGCGCCTCGATGGCGATCTGGGCCGGCAGCCGTTTCAGGATCGGCCTCAAGGCGGAAAGGCTCCCGCTCATTTCAACGCGACGGCCGCCGCTGGTGCCGGCCAATGAAAACGAGACCTCCCGGTCGAGGTCCGGAACCCTCAGATCGGCGTCGATTGCCGTCACCTCAGCGGAATTGCCGGTCGACGCGCCTGAGGTGAGGGTGCCGTTCGTTATCGTCAGTTGGTTGATCGCCAGCCGCTCGAGCGTATCGACAACCGCCGCGAACGGATCGGCCTGTACATCCTTCGGTTCCGGAGCTGACGCCACGTTTGCCGAAGCCTTGAGCGCGATTGTCGGATCCGCCAGCGCGACGGACTGTATCTCAAGCTTTTTCGACCATAGGGACGACAGCGTTATCGAAGTCGAGAACCGCGGAGCGGATATCGCGATATCGCCCGTGCCGGTCGAAAGCGAGATATCGTCCGCGACCACCGCCAGCTTGGGCAGCAGCGATAGTCTGACAGGTCCGTCCAGCCGAATTGTCATTCCGGTTGCGGCTGACAGTTGCCGGCTCAGTTCGGCACGAACCCAGTCGGTTGAAACAAGCGCGGGCAGAAGGAAAAGCAGCCCGACGACAAGAACGACGGCTACGGTGAGTGCAGCGACGATTTTTCTCACATCGACCAGCCAAAACGATCGGAAGAATCAGTATCGTCAAACATACATGCTTCTGGCGCGCGACTGAATCCTGCCGAAACATGGGCCCCGCGCCGGACGAATTTCGGACTGTTCCGCGGAGCCCGTCGGCTCTTTCGTCGAGGTCTATCGCGGTCGCAGCCATTTGCACGCAAGTGTTTCCAGACGAAAGGGTTTGGAAACGGTCAGCCGGTTTCCGAGCCATTCGCGTGAAACAGACCGGGCGCATTTTTCCGGCACCCGCCGCCGACATATCAGCCATTTCAAATGGAGGACGTGCCAATGTCTGCGCTCGGAACCCTGCTTCGTTTGAGCCGCGCCATCATCCACGCGCACAACAACGCCAAGGTCAGAAACCTGATGGATGTCCCGCCGCCCGAAACCGGCAGAGACATGGGCCGGCATGTTTCGCCCGACGCCTCCAAAAAGGAGCCTGGCGCCATACACCCCGGAGGACGCTGACACAAGCGGAGTCTCGGACCGGCCTCGCCCCCCTCACCTGGAGACTGGTGTTGCTTGCGTTGGCGCGCATAGGCCACGCAGGCGTCCACGGTGCTGACGCATAGCGCGTCACGGCTGTTCGGCAAGTTATTGTCGCCGGCATAGGCCACCTCTGCGACGTGGCCGTTGAGCATGCGTATTTGCGTATTGCAATAGCCGCCGGGGGCGACGTTGACCGACCCTCCGACCGCGGGAATCGCGCCCACGGCCATCGTCGGCACCGCGATGCTGAGATTGCCGCGTTGCACGGTGCGCTGGTAGGTCCAAATCTGACCGGAAGGCCCCGTGTCGGCCGTCGCGGTCGGAAAGCCGGCGCACATGCGGACATCGGCCTCGCTGAGACCGACCATCTCCTTGCGGGCAGCGGCCGTGGTGGCGTCGACCTTGGCGATGCTCGACGTATCGTCGGGGATGACGCAGGACGACAGGGTGGAGATGCCTGCCGCAACAAAGGCAAGTTTTCGAATATGCAAGGATGTCATGCCTTCGGTCGGAGTTGTGTGCCGCCCCAGCGCCCTCCTGCCTACCTAGGCAATCGGCCAAACGCGTCAACCCGCGGAATGCCGACGCCTTCCGCGCCGATGCGCTCATACCACCCGGAAGTAGCTCGTCATGCCGGTCTTCTGGTGCTCGATGATGTGGCAATGCAGCAGCCAGTCGCCGGGATTGTCGGCGACGAAGCCGAGCTGCACCTTCTCGTCGGGCTGGATGAGATAGGTGTCGGAGACCAGCGGCTGGACTGTCCTGGTCGAGGACGACAGCACCTTGAAGCTCATTCCGTGCAAATGAATCGGGTGCGCGTGCGGGGTGAGGTTCTCCATGTCGATGATGTAGCTGCGGCCAAGCTTCAGTTCGGCGAGCGGCGCGGTCGGGTCCGGCGTGTCGCCTTGCCACGGCACTTTGTTGATTGCCCAGAAACTGTAGCCGAGCGAGCCGCAAATGCCGTCGGCCGCGACGTTTTCCGCCGTAGCGCTCAGCGCCAGGGGAATCCGCTTGGCGCTTGTCAGGTCCACCTCCGGCACCGGATTGGCGTCAAGCGGGCCGAGATCGCGCAGATCGTGCTTCAGCGATCTGCCGACCGAACGCAGCGTCGCCAGGATTTTCGGCTTGGTGCCCCTGACGTCGCGCAGGCTAGCGATCGCGCCCTCCTCGTCGGGCATGCGGATGGCAAGCTCGAGCCGCTGGCCAGGCCCCAGCTGCAAGGCATCCGGCGTAAACCGCTGCGGCACCGGATTGCCGTCGAGCGCGATGACCGTCGCCTCCGCGCCGTCGACGCGGAAGGCATAGATGCGGGTGACGTCGGTGATGGCCGCCCGCAGCCGCACCAATCCGCCGGCCGGTGCATCGAATTGCGGCTGGCCCTGCCAATTGGCGGTGCGCACCGTGCCGAAGGTGCCGGCCTTGGCCGCGTCGCGCGGCCTGAACGGCTCGATGAACTGGCCGTCGTCGCCGAGCCGCCAGTCGCGCAGGTTGACGACCATCTCGACATCGAAGACCGGGTCCTTCGGGTTCTCGACCACGATCACGCCCGTCAGGCCGTGACCCATCTGGACCAGCGTGTTGCAATGCGGGTGGTACCAGAAGGTGCCGGCGTCGGGCGGCGTGAATTCATAGTCGAAATTGTCGCCCTGATAGACATAGGGCTGCACCAGGAACGGCACGCCGTCCATCTTGTTGGGAACGCGGATGCCATGCCAGTGTATGGTCGTCGGATCATCGATGCCGTTGATCAGGCGCGCGGCAAACGGCTCGCCCTTCCTCATCCTGACGACCGGCGGCGGACCTGCTTCACCATAGGTCAGCACCTTCTTCGTCGGCGCACCCTCCATCAGCCGCGCCTCGATGGTGGCGGTCTTCAGGATCAGCGGTTCCGGTTTCGGGCCCGCCCAGCCGGCAAACTTGCCGGCGGCGGAGAGGCCGATACCGGCCGTGCCCGCCGCCGCGGCGCCCTGCAGGAGTTTGCGGCGTGTGAGGGCCGACATTGGAATCCCGAAATAGATGAGTAACTGCGTCAGGCTTTATCACCATTCGCGCAGTTTCCGAAACGGACAGATCGCCGCTCCGGGTGGCTGTCAATCCGCCACCGCGGCGAGATGTCCGCCGCCGAAATCCTTGAGCAGCAGTTTCGGCACGCTCTCGCCGATCCGGCGCGTCGCGCTTGGAATTTCGCGGTCCAGACGTGCAAAGCGTGTCCGGCGCCGTGACGGATCGGGAACCGGCACCGCCTCGATGAGCCGCCGCGTATAGGGATGGCGCGGATTGGAAAAGACCTGATCGCGGCTGCCGATCTCGACGATCTGGCCGAGATACATGACGGCGACGCGGTCGGAGATGTTCTCGACCACCGCCATGTCATGCGAGATGAAGAGATAAGCGACGCCGAATTCGCGTTGCAGCTCCTTCAAAAGATCGAGCACGCGCGCCTGCACCGAGACATCGAGCGCCGACACGCTCTCGTCGGCGATGATCAGCTTCGGCCGGAGCGCCAGCGCCCGGGCGATACAGATGCGCTGGCGCTGGCCGCCCGAGAATTCATGCGGATAGAGCTCCATCTGCCCTGCCGACAGGCCGACCCGCTCGAACAGGGCGGCCACGCGTTCGCGGCGCTCCTGCCTTGAGCCAATGCCATGGATGAGCAGCGGCTCGGCCACCAGATCGCCGACGCGCATGCGCGGGTCGAGCGAGGCGTAGGGATCCTGGAAAACCATCTGCACGTCGCGCCGCACCGCCTTGCGTTCGTCGCCGCCAAGTCTGGAGAGCTCCCGGCCACCGATCGTCACCCCGCCGGCATAGGGCACGAGGCCGGCAAGCGCCTTGGCGGTGGTGGACTTGCCGCAGCCGGATTCGCCGACCAGCGCCAGCGTCTCGCCGGGCGCGATCGAGAAGCTGACACCCTCGACGGCGTGCACGCGCCGGTTGACGCGGCCGAAGAAGCCGCCGCGCAGGTCGAAACGGACATGGAGGTCGCTCACCGCCGCCACCTTGTCCTGTCCGGCCGTGCTGGTGGCCTCGCCCGGATTGCGCCGTCCGACGCCCGAGCCGATGCGCGGAACCGCCGCGAGGAGCTCTTGCGTGTAGGCGGCCTGCGGCCTGGCGAAAATATCGGCGGTGGCCCCTTCCTCGACCATGCGGCCA
The DNA here is from genome assembly GCF_020165275.1 of Mesorhizobium sp. Ca11. NCBI lineage: Bacteria > Pseudomonadati > Pseudomonadota > Alphaproteobacteria > Hyphomicrobiales > Phyllobacteriaceae > Mesorhizobium > Mesorhizobium sp. Ca11. Next base: position 54,370 of record NZ_JAIUHU010000021.1, read on the forward strand.
TTGCGCATGACGATAACGCGATCGGCCATCTCGGCGACGACGCCCATGTCGTGGGTGATCAGGATGACGCTGGTGCCGTGCTGGCGCTGCAGGTCGCGCAGCAGTTCCAGAACCTCGCCCTGCACGGTGACGTCCAGCGCCGTCGTCGGCTCGTCGGCGATCAGCACGTCGGGCTCGAGCGCCAGCGCCATGGCGATCATCACCCGCTGGCGCATGCCGCCCGACAATTCATGCGGAAACTGTTTCAGCCGGCTTTCGGCTTCGGAAATGCGAACCGCCTTCAGCGCCTCGACGGCGCGCCGTTGCGCCTCGGCGTGCGAGAGACCGGTATGGACCTCGATCGATTCGGTGAGCTGGCGGCCGATCGACAGCACCGGATTGAGCGAGGTCATCGGCTCCTGGAAGATCATGGCGATGCGGTCGCCGCGAATGTCGCGCATGCGGCGCTCGTCGAGCGCCGTCAACTCGACGGCACCGCCATCCTTATCAAACAGCCGGATCTTTCCCGAAGCGATGCGGCCGGCCGGCTGCGGCAGGAGCTGCATGACCGCCAGCGCCGTCATCGACTTGCCGGAACCGGATTCGCCGGCGATGCACAGCGTCTCGCCGCGTTTGAGCGACAGCGACAGGCCGGACACCACCTCGCGCTCGCCATCCTCGCCGCGCACACCGACGGAGAGACCGGTGATTTCGAGCACCGGCCCCACGGCCACTTTTGCGGCGGCGTCAGCGTGTTCGTTGACCACGCCTGCGCTCATTCGAACACGCAGCGCGGGAAATAGAACGACACCACCCAGTTCGGCATGTCGACGATCTCGCTGATCCTGAGATCGCCGCAGACCGAGACGAGCATATAGGCCTCGACCGGGTCGAGTTTATAGCGGCCGGCAAGCAGGTCGACCATCTGGCTGACGGCCTCTTTGGCCCCGGTCATCAGGTCGGGCCCGATGCCGGTCGTCACCTCATAGCCCTTGGCATCGAGGTGGCGCGTCACGGGGCCGGGCGTGGTGAAACGCGGCGTCTTCAGCCGCGCGTCCTTCACCAGGTCGAGTTTCAGCACGACGTCCATCGGGCTTTCGATCGCCGTGCCGCACACTTCGCCGTCGCCCTGCGCGGCATGCGTGTCGCCGACCGAGAACAGCGCGCCAGGCACTTCCACCGGCAGATAGAGCGTGGTGCCGGCGGCAAGATCGCGGATGTCGAGATTGCCGCCGACGCGCCGCGGCGGCACCACCGAATGGTGGCCGTTCTCGCCCGGCGCGTTGCCGATCGTGCCGGCGAACGGCTTCAGCGGTACGCGGCCTTGTCTGCCGAACAAGGCAGGCTCGAGCGAGGCGGCGTCGTATTTCCAGATGTTGAGCGCCGGTTCCTTGAAGTCGTCGGCGAGCAGGCCGAAACCCGGAATGTTCGCCGTCCAGCCGAAGCCGGACGGTTTGAACATCTCGATCGTCACCTTCAGCGCATCGCCGGGCTCGGCGCCATCGACGAAGATCGGCCCGGTCACCGGGTTGATTTGATCGAAGTCGAGCTTGGCGATGTCGTCCACGGTGCTGTCTGCCTTGAGTTGCCCGCCGGACGAGTCCAGGCACTGGAACTCGATCGTCGAGCCGGGCACCACCCGTTCGGCCGGCACGAAGGAATTGTCCCAGCCGAAATGGTGATGGCGCCCATGGATGGTGTAGTCGCAGTTACTGCACATCTTTCACATACACATTGTCGTAGTTGATCGGGATATGGACCGGGTCGACATAGAGATTGTCGGCGCCGCCCATGCGGGCTGATTTCAGCGTGAAGCGTTGCTCGTTGAAGACCGGAGCCCAGGGCGCGTCCTCCATGATCTTGTCGTAGATCGCGCTCCACATCTTTTCGCGTTCCCCGGACTTGGCCGGATCGACGACGGAGTCGGCCTCGGCCGCCTTGGCGTCGAGGTCCTTGTTGCAGTACCATGACCAGTTCCAGCCGCCGGGCACCGCGCCTGCGCAGCCGAGGATCGGCCCGTAGAAGTTGGACGGATCCGGGAAGTCGGCGATCCAGGCCATGCCGCCCGACCAGATCATCGGCGCGCCGGCCTTGTCGCCGCCGGCGGCAATGACGTTGGCCTGGGCGAGCGACTGGATGCTGGCCTTGATGCCGATGGCCGCCAAATCCTGCTGGATCGCCTGGGCGATGCGCGGATTGGGATCGGTGTTCATGGCGAAGAGCTGCGTCGCGAAGCCGTCGGGATGGCCGGCCTCGGCCAGCAGCGCCTTGGCCTTGGCGACGTCATAGGCGTAGCCCTTGAACGCCTTGTCGTAGCCGGGCATCGAGGGCGGCAGCGGCTGGTTTGCCGGCACCGCGCGGTTGTTGATCATCTGGACGATGCGGTCCTTGTTGATCGCCATGTTCACGGCCTGGCGCACCTTCACATTGTCGAAGGGCGCCATGGTGGTGTTCATGGTGATGTAGCCGGTGTGCAGCTGCCCGCCCACCACGACGCGCGCCTTCTGTTCAGGGTCGTTCATCACTTCCTGGAACTTGGCCGGCGGAATGCCGTCGCCGGGCACGTCGATCTCCCCCTTCTGCAAGCGCAGCAGGGCCACGATCGGCTCCTGGCCGATCTCGAAGGTGATCTTGTCGAGATGCGGCAGGCCCTTGTGCCAGTAGTCGGGATTGCGCTCGAAAACGATGCGCTGGCCGAGCGTCCATTCGGCGAGCTTGAAGGCGCCGGTGCCGACCGGATGCTTGCCGAAGTCGGCGCCGTATTTCTCGACCTCCTCCTTCGGCACGACATGCGAGAAGTTGATCGCCATGACATGCAGGAAGGTGGCGTCCGGCCGGGTCAGCTCGAACTTGATCGTGTAGGGATCGACCACGGTGACGCCGGTGAGGCTGTCGGCTTTGCCGGCGGCGACATCGTCATAGCCCTTGATCGAGCCGAAGAAGCCGGCGCCCGGGCTCTGCGTCTTCGGGTTGGTGACGCGGTCGAGCGAGTATTTGACGTCGTCGGCGGTCATCTCGCGGCCGTTGTGGAACTTGACGCCGTGGCGCAGTTTGAAGGTGAAGGTCTTGCCGTCCGGCGAGATCTCGTAGCTTTCGGCGAGGTCGGGCTTGAGCTTGGTGGTGCCCGGCTCATAATCCATCAGCCCGTCGAACAGGCTCTTGATCATCGACCAGTTCTGCCAGTCGTAGCCGATCGCCGGGTCGAGGGTCGCGACATCATCCTTGTAGGTGATGGTGATGGCGCCGCCCTGCTTGACGTTCGGGTCGACGGTGTCGTCGGCGCGCGCGCTGGCCATGCCGAGCATCAGCGCAAGTGCCGACGCGGCTACTGTGGATGCCAGAAATCGTCTCATGTCAGTGTTCCCTTTCTTTGGTTGTTGTCGTTGTCATCTCAGTTTGATGCGGGGGTCGATGAAGGGCGCGATGATGTCGGCCAGCAGATTGCCGAGCACGATGGCGAAGGCCGAGACCAGGGTGACCCCCATGATGATCGGAATGTCGACGCGCTGGATGGCCTGCCAGGCGAGCTGGCCGATGCCCGGCCAGCCGAACACGCTTTCGACCACCACGATGCCGCCCATGAAGATGCCGATGTCGATGCCGATCATGGCGACGACCGGAAGGATGGCGTTGGGCAGCGCATGGCGAAACAGGATGGCGCCGCGCGCCAGCCCCTTGGCGCGGGCAGTGCGCATATAGTCCTGGCGCAGCACGTCGATCATCGACGAGCGCATCATGCGCGCGTACCACCCAGCGCCGAGTATGCCCATGGTCAGCGACGGCAGCACGAGGTGGCGCCAGCTGCCGTAACCGCCGATCGGAAACCAGCCGAGCCTGACGGCGAAGACGTAGAGCAAGAGCAGGCCAACGACGAATTGCGGCGCCGAGACGCCGACGAAGGAGGCGACCATCAAAGTCTGGTCGGTTACACTTCCACGCTTGACGGCAGCGATCAGGCCCATGGTGAGGCCAATCGCCAGCTCGCACAGGATGGCGCCGACCATCAGAAGCAGGCTCGCCGGCAGCCGCGAAACGATGAGCTCAGTGACCTCCGAGCGCTGGATGTAGGAGCGGCCGAGATCGCCGCCGAGCAGCCTTGTGAGATAGTGCCAGTACTGGACGATGAAGGGCTGGTCGAGGCCGAGCTGACGGCGGATGTTCTCCACCGTTTCCGGCGTGGCGCTGCGGCCGGCGATCTGGCGCACCGGATCGGCGGGCAAAAGATAGAGCAGCGCGAAGGTGATCAGCGAGACGCCGAGCAGGATGAGCAGCGACTGGATGAGTCGGCGGCCGAGATAGGCGATCATGACTGGCCTCCCATTATTCCCGCCCTCTCTGCGTCGGGTCGAGGATGTCGCGCAGCGCGTCGCCGATCAGGTTGAAGGCGAGCGCCAGCGCCAGGATCGCGGCGCCCGGGAAGAACACCAGCCAGGGCGCCGCCTGGAAATACGTCTGGTTCTCGAAGATAATGTTGCCCCACGACGCGGTCGGCGGCTGCACGCCGATGCCGAGATAGCTGAGCGTGGCTTCGAGCAGCACTGTCGTCGAGATGCCCAGCGTGCCCCAGACGATGATCGTCGGCAGGAGATGCGGCAGGATGTGGCGCAACAGTATGCGCGGCGCGCTCGCGCCTATCGTGCGCTCGGCGTCGATGAATTCGCGCTCGGACAGTGACGAGGTTTCGGTGTAGATGACGCGCGCGGTCTGCACCCAGTTGACCAGCGCGATCACCATGGCGACGATCCACAGGCTCGGCTCGAACACCGCGGCCAGGCAGATGGCTAAAAGCAGCGCGGGAAAGGCCATCATCAGATCGGTGAAGCGCATCAGCGCGCTGCCGATCCAGCCGCGGAAATAACCCGCCGTGACACCGACCAGCGTGCCGATCAAAAGCGCGACGCCATTGGCGACGATGCCGATGATGAGCGAGGTGCGGGCCCCGAACAGGATGCGGGTCAACAGGTCGCGCCCGAGCAGGTCGGTGCCCAGCCAGAACTTGGCGTTCGGCGGCAAAGGCGAGCCTTCGAGTGTCAGGCCGTCGAACATCTGCTCGTTGGGGTCGTAGCCGGTCAGCCATGGCGCGAAGATGGCGCCGGCGAGCACGATGGCGACGATGAATAGCCCGAGCAGCGCCAGCGGTCGCTTGACCAGCCGGCGCCAGACGCCGGCGCGCGGCTTTGCCGGCATCCGGCCCGCCGCCGGAAGATCAGGCGCGATGGGATTGGTCATCGCCGCCCTCCGCTTGCGTCATCGCCACGATGCGCCGAGCCGCTTCCTCGACGCTGATTTGCCAGCTCATCGCCAGCGAGCGCAGCTGCGCATAGGCCCGGTCGTCGTCGCTGCCTTTCGACAGAGCCGCGACCGCGCGCACGATGGTCTGGCGTTCGCCGACCCGCTGGCGTAGCGACTCGATCTCATCGGCGAGCCGCTTGCGCGCTTCGAAACTCTGCCTGGCGATGAGCAGCGCGCTATAGACGCCGGCGGTGCCCACCGGTTTCAGCAATTGTGCATCGGCCTTGTGCGACAGCGCCCATTCGATGCGGCCCGGCGCTTCCGAGCCGATCAGCGCCACCAGCGGCATCGGCGCCTCGCCGGGCTTCCAGGGAAACTGCTCGTCGAAGCCGAGATCGGCGTCGAAGAAGACGAAATCCGCCGCCAGCGCCTCCGCCGGCAGATGCGGCCAGCATTCGACCGCTTCGAGGCCGATCGCCGACAATTGCCTGGTGATCGCCTGCACCGTCATGTGCGGACGATGCAGCACGAAGGCCTTGGCGCCGCCGAGATTGGGGATGCGCGCCGCGCGGCTCACGACACCACCCTGAGCCGCGGACGGCCGAAGGTCTTGGCCGGATCGTAGCGCGAAAGATAGGGATCGGGCGCCACCTCTTCCTCGCGGCTCACCACCTCGAAGAAGCCGTCGGCAATACGCCCGATGATCACCGGCAGCGTCGCATGCTGGGTGTGAGGATCGATAGCGATCGGCCCCAGGCGGGTCGCGAAGCGGCGCTCGGCGAAGGTTTTGGAGAATTCCGCCGGGCCGGCGTCCGGGTTGCCGGAAAGCACGTCCGCCATCACCTGCACCGAGGCATAGGCGGAGGCCTCGAAGGACGAGGCGAAGGCGGCCGGGCGCGGCGCGAAATAGGGTCCGGCCGACAAATGGCCCTTGCCCGTTTCGCCGATCGCCGACAGTTCGGCCTCCGTGAGATTGCAGGAGATTACCGGGCAGGCGTCAGGCTTGAAGGCCGCATCCTCTCGTCCCAACTCGCGATAGGCGGCGAGAAAAGCATAGGACGAGGTGCCGATCAGGTTGTTGAGGATAAAATTCGGCCGCGTGACGCGGATTTCGTCGATCAGGCGCGAAACGTCGGTCTCGCCGATGCGCAGATAGCGTTCGCCCAGCACCTTGCCGCCGGCGTCGGCGATCAGGTCGCGCGCGACGCGGTTCATCTCCCAGCCCCATATGTAGTTCGAGCCGAGCAGGATGCCGTTGGCGCCGAAACGCGGCGCGACATGAGCCATCAACGGCACCAGATGCTGATTCGGGCAGGCATGCATGTAGACGACATGCTCATTGGCCTCGAAGCCTTCATACGGGCAGGCATACCAGAGCATTCCGCCTGCCTTCTCCAGCACGGGAATTGTCTCCTTGCGGCTCCAGGAGGTGAGGCAGCCGACGACATGGCGGGCGCTGCTGGTGCGGAAGATGTCCTCGCAGAGTGTCGCGTAGCGGTCGGCGTTGCTTTGCGGATCGCGTTCGACCGGAACGAGCTCGATGCTTTGGGCGCGGTCGGCGTTGATGTCGGCGATCGCCCGCATTGCGCCCAGCCGGCAGGCGTCGGAGACGAGCTGATAGCTGCCTGACCGGGAATAGAGGATGCCGATCTCGATGCGTCGTTTCAAGCAAGGCCCCAAAATAAAAAAGCCTCGCAGCCAGCGCCGGACGGGCGAGGCATACGAGGCATTCTTGCCGCCCGGCGACCAAAGCCGGTATTTTCGCGGGCTACCCTATTCCGTACCGTCCACCAGTCAAGCCTGAAAGTTGAGCCCGCTGCTGGCTGTTCAATTGCGCAGGCTGAAGACGAAGGGCGCGGTGCGGGTGACGCGTGCGCCGAGCTCCGCCGGCGGCGCCGGCACCGAGGCGCCCTGCAATGCGCCGAGCGCCGCACGGTCGAGATCGCCATCGCCCGATGATCGCGCCAGCCGGGCCGAGACCACCCTGCCGGAGGTGTCGACCGTGAAGGTCACGCTCGGCGTGCCCTCGGCCCGCCTGGAGCGCGCTGCGCTCGGATAGCGGGTGTGCCGCCTGATCCACGCCGCCAGGCTGGAATTCCAGCGCGACGGGCCGACGCTGGAGCGCGGCGCCGCATTCGAGGACTGCGGTGCTGCCGCCTTCGCCGCCGCCTTGGCGTCGATGCTGGCGGTGGTCGTCGCCTTTGGCGGTGGCGCCTTTTCCTTTTTCACCCGTTCTTTCGGCTTCTCGACCGATTTCTTCTCGGCCTTCTTCTTGGGCTCGACCGGCTTTTGCAACCTCACCTCCGCTTCCACGGGTTTCGGTTGCGGCAGCGGAATGACGACGTCCGGCGCGATCGCCTCGACGGGGTCGGGCACGGCCTCGTCCAGCGGCGGCTGCTCGTTCAGCGCAGCAACGGCCTGTTCCGCGGGAGCGGCCTGTTTGGCCTCCTGCGTGTCGTCGGTGCCGAGGGGCTGTTCAGCGACGGGCTCGGTCCGCTCGGCCACCGGAGCCGGGTCGATCACCGATTTCGCGTCGATGGGCTTTTCCGTCTCCTCCGCCGCATCGGACGGCTCCGGCGTCAGCATGCCCAGCATCGCCGCCTCTTCCGGCACGGCGGGGGCGATGGCCAGCGGCGCCATCTCGACCGCCAGCGCCGGCGGCGGACTGCCATCCTGCATCTCGGCGAAGCTCAGATTCTGCACCGCATAGGCAACCGCCACATGCGCGGCCAGAATGATCGCGGCGGCGCTCGTCCACAGGCCGGCCTCACGCGCGCCGAAGCGCGGCTGCGAAATGCGGGAAAGCGCGGTGACCGTCATGGCGCAGAACCGTCACCCGGAGCCGACGCCGAGTTTACACCAGTTGCCGGAGTTCCAGACTCGGCCGGTCCGCCAGCACTGCCCGACGTAGTTTCGAGCCCCACCAGCGCGACCTTGAGATAGCCGGCGCTACGCAGCAGGTTCATCACCTCCATCAGGTCGCCATAGCCGACCGTCCTGTCGGCGCGCAGGAAGATGCGCGTCTGCTTGTCGCCCTTGGTGCGGTTGTCGAGCGCCCCGGCGAAGGCCGGGCGGAGCACGCTGTCATTGCCGATCGCCAGCGTCAGATCGCTTTTCAGCGTAAGGAACAGCGGTGTCTCGGGCCGCGGCGCCGGCGCAGCCGTCGATCCGGGCAGGTCGATATCGACGTCGACGGTGGCGAGCGGTGCGGCGACCATGAAGATGATCAGGAGCACCAGGATGACATCGATGAACGGCGTGACGTTGATGTCGTGGCTTTCCTCGAGATCGTCGCCGGAGGTCTCGCGAATCCGCGCCGCCATCGCCGCTACTCCGCCGCCATGGCCGTTGCCGGCGGCACGGTGCGGAAGTCGAGATCGCGGCTGACCAGCCGCTCGACGCCCGCGGAAGCGTCGGCGAGGATCTGCCTGTAGCCGGCTATCGAGCGCGCGAAGACGTTGTAGATGACGACCGCCGGAATGGCCGCGACAAGGCCTATGGCGGTGGCAAGCAACGCCTCGGCGATGCCGGGCGCGACGACGGCGAGATTGGTGGTCTGCGCCTGCGAGATGCCGATAAAAGCGTTCATAATGCCCCAGACGGTGCCGAACAGGCCGACGAAGGGCGCCGTCGAGCCGATGGTGGCGAGCAGGCCGGTGCCGCGCGACATGCGCCGCGCCGCCGCCGCCTCGATGCGCGCAAGCCTGGAGGCGACGCGTTCCTTCAGGCCGTCGCCGGAAGCATGGTCGAGCGCGCCGGCCGACAGCGCCCGTTCCTCTTCCGCCGCCCGCACCAGCAGCGCGCCCGGGCCGCCGCTGCGGCCAAGCTCCCGGCCGGCCTGCATCAATGTCGCGGCGTTGCCGATCGCATCGGCGGCGCGGCGGGCCCTCAGCTTGCCGCCCAGGACCTCCAGCGACTTGGCGAGCCAGATCGTCCAGGTGACGAGAGAAGCGAAGGCCAGCCCGACCATGACTGCCTTCACGACGATGTCGGCATTCATGAACATGCCCCAGGGCGACAGGTCATGTGGCAGCGTCAGCGAGATGGAAGGCTCTTCGCTCGTGGCGCCGTTCGCAGCCGGCCGAATGCCTGGCCCCACCGACGTGGCGGCGGGCGCCTGCGCCGGGGGCGTCTGCAGGGTTGGAGCGGCCGGCGCCTGCTCGACCGGCGCAGGCGATCGTCCCTGCGCCGCGGCGACACCAGCCGAAAGAATGAGCGACGCGGCCAGCGCCGCCAAGAGGCTGTTTCGGGACAAGGCTCGTCCTCGCTTCATCGTTGCAATGCGGCGGCCGCCATTCAGACAGGTGCAGGGCGAGCCATGCCGGGTGACTATGAAACATGAGTTTGCGAGTCAACTATAAAGATGACTATGTTGCTCCACAATTCATAATGTGCCTATGCCCGCCTGAGCACGCTGCGGGCCTGGACCGCAAGACGGTTGCCGGGCACGATGCGCATGGAGCAAGAAGAGCTGGCAGCCAATGATCAAGGCGATACCGTTCGATTTCCCTTATGACGGCAAGCTGGAGCCGCAGCACACGGCGCTGCTGGCGATCGACCTGCAGGAGGATTTCCTGTCGCCGACCGGCTACTTCGCCAGGAAGGGATATGATCCAGCACCGCTGCGAGCCATCCTGTCGGCGGTCAACCGGCTGATTGCCGCGGCCCGTGCCGCCGGCCTCACCGTCGTCCATACCAGGCAAGGCTATCGCCCCGACATGGCCGATATGACGCCTTATGAAAGATGGCGCCGCAAGCGGGCGGGGCTCGACGGCACCGATGTCCTGCTGCGCTCCGGCCCAGGTTTCCAGATCGTTTCCGACATCGAGGTCGCACCTGGAGACATCATCATCGACAAGACCTGCAACAGCGCCTTCACCTACACGGATCTCGAGCTCATTCTGCGGGCGCGCGGCATCACGCATCTGCTGTTCACCGGCTGCACGACGGATGTGTGCGTGCACACCACGTTGCGCGAGGCCTGCGACCGCAACTTCCAGTGCCTGACGATTTCGGACGCCTGCGCCAGCGGCGACCAATATGCGCATGAAGCCGCGCTGCATATGGTGACCGTCGAGGACGGCGTCTTCGGCGCGCTGGCGGACTCGGCGGCCGTCATCAGCGCGCTATCACGGCTCGCGAGCGTGGCGAGCTGAGTATTTCGGGATCGCGCGGATCGCCGGGTTCCGGCCAGCCGATATCCTTGCGGATGTCGAGAGGCAGCAGATAGAGCGTCCGCGCTGCCCGATAGCGGGCACGGGTCGCGGTGTATTCGCCCGCGATGCGAGCGATGGATGACAGGATCGACATTTGCTTCTCCCTTGGTTGATGCCGGGATGGCAACCCGACACTCACCAAGACGAAACGCGGATGGCTTTTGGAACGGCGAGGGATAAATTTTTCTGAACTCACGGGCGCGGCGGCCGCTCGATATAGGTCCATGGCAGCGTCCGGATCGCGAACTTGATTGATTGCCGAAAAACTTTTGCGTGTACCGTTCCGTTTTCGGTTCAGGCTTCGTCTTGAGGGTCGTAACGGGTGCGAGAGCCAAGACGGCCTCCGCCCTCAGGACAAACGGAGCCAAGCCATGTCGACCACAGTGACCTTGATCAACGTCTTCACCGCCAAGCCGGGCAAGCAGCAGGAACTCGCCAACACGCTTGCCGAGGGCACGAGGAGTTTCTTCAGCAGGCAGCCTGGCTCGCTGTCGTCATCCGTGGTGATCGGCGTCGACGGCAGTAAGGTGGCCAACATCTCGCAATGGCGTTCGGCGGACGACATCGCGGCCTTCCGCGGCGATCCCCGCTTCGGCGAATACATGAAGAGCATCGTCGAGCTCGCCTCCGGCGAGACCATGATGGGCCACACGACTTATTCCCATACGGGCGGAGTGGAGAACTGAAGCAATTCCAGGAAAAGTGTGAACGGTTAGGTTCGGCGCCTTCGCCGACCTTCTGTCCGGAATTGCGTCAAACAAAGAGGTAGAGCACGCGTGACCGGTTCGCACGATCAGTCCGTTGCGGCGGCCGAAACCAGGCTTCGCGCCTTCGAGCGCGATGCCGCCTTGCTGAGAGCCAAGCTGCACCGCTACGCGTCGCGCATGGTTGGATCGGTCATCGATGGCGAAGACATCGTCCAGGAGGCTTTGGCAAAAGGCTTCGTGGCGATCAGGAATGGCGACATGCCCGACAAGACCGAACCTTGGTTGTTTCGCATCGCGCATAACGCCGCCCTCGATTTCCTGCGCAAGCGGGCCCGCTTGCGGGGGCGCGAAAGCGAAGTCGAGCTCGACACGATCGCCGACCAGAACTCGGCGCTGGATGCCCGAATTGCCGCCGAGGCGAGCCTGGCCGAACTGATGCAACTGCCGCCGGCGCAACGATGCACGGTCGTGCTGAAGGATGTGCTTGGACACAGCCTGGAAGAGATCGGCGAAATCCTCGAAACTTCCGAGATCGCGATCAAGGGCGCGCTGCAGCGGGGCCGCGAGAGCCTGCGCAAGCTGGCGGCCGCGCCGCGCATCGCGCCGCCCCGCCCGGCGCTCGACCAACACGACATGCGGCGCCTCGGCGATTATGTGGCCGCCTTCAACGCCAGGGACTTCGATACCTTGCGCGGCCTGCTGGCCGAGGACGTCAAGCTGGAGCTGGTCAACCGCCTGCGAGCCGACGGCAAGGAATATGTCGGCAATTATTTCGGCCGCTATGCCGACGAGACGCATTGGCATTTCACGGCCGGCCTCGTCGAAGGCCGGCCCGCTATCCTGGTCACCAGCCCGGAGCGTCCGGACGGACCGCCGCGCTATTTCATCCTCATCGATTGGGAGAACGGCCGGATTGCCGGCATCCGCGACTTCCTGTTCGCGGATTATGTGATGGACGGCCTGGACTATTCCGACGCGGAGCGACCTTAGTCTAGGACGCGCAGTGTTGCGCAAAAGGGTGCGAGGCTAACGCACCCGGCTGCGGAACTTCGGCCTCGCGGCGCGCCAGTGAATTCGCGACCAGCGCGATCGTCTCGCGCCCGATGCGGGCGATCTCGCCCAGGCGGTCGATGCCGCCGATCATGAACTCCTCGACGCCCAGCGCCGCATAGGGCAACAGCGCCAAGGCGAGCCGCGCCGGCGGCCCGGCAATCTCGACCGCCTTGTGATCCGAGGCGCCCGTCCAGCCGTCCGGGCGGATGCGCACCGGAAGCGCGAAGCGCAGCCTGCCGCCGCGGCCGTGCTCGGCGGCGGCGCTGCGCGCGCGCTCCATCAATTGCCTCACCTCGTCGGGCGAACCGGCGGCCAGCTCGAAGACATCGGCATGCTTGCCGGCGACCTTCAGCGCGGTGCCCGACTGACCGCCGAGCCGGATGACGAGATCGGCGCCGTGCGGACCCTTGCGGGGCACGAAGCCGTCGCGCACGCTGTAGAAGGCGCCCTCATGGTCGAACGGCCTGTCGTTCGACCACAGCCGCTTCAGCAGCACCAGATATTCGTCGATGCGCTGCCACACGACGCTGTGGCCGACCGGCCGCGCCTCGGCATCGCTGTCTTCAAGCGGCTCGCTCAGCATGCGAAGCGACAGACGCCCCCCGCCTCTGCGGTCGAGCGCTGCGAGCTGCCCTGCCGCCACCGTCGGCTCGATAACGCCGGCCCAATGCGTCAGCACCACCTCCAGCGAGCCGGTGCGGTCGAGTGTCTGCGCGGCGATGTCCATGTTGGTGAGCAGGCCGGCCGGATCGTCCACCACCAGCTTGCGGAAACCGGAATCCTCGATCAGCGACAATTTGGTCGCCGTCTCGGCGAAATCATAGAAAAAGCTGCCATTGGCAGGCTTGTCTGGAACATGCGTGAACTCGATTGGCATTGCCATCTCCTCCATCACGTTGGGCCGCCCCGCTCCGAACCCCCGAGTCAAATCCATCTCGTCGGCGCGCCACAGCGCGCCGGCCTTCTTCAGCTCCGATTACACAACTCAGATTTTTTGACGGCGGGGCCTTTGTCTTTACGCAATTCCGGGCGGAAAACAGATCGCACTTTCCTGGAATTGCTCTGGCCCCGGCTCAGTCAGGGGATGATCCCGAAAACGACGGCGCCGGTGAACACGAAGGCAAGCGCAAAGACGAGATAGGCGAACGTGCCGCCATAGGCGGGCCTCCAGCTCTGGTCGGCGGCAAGCCTCTGGCCTTTGCGTTGGGCGTTCTGAATGTAGGACATGGTCGATCCTCCGTCGCGACCGTTAATCTATAAAGTTAGTAGACTTTGTCGATTGCTATTTTTGAGCAGTTTCTGGAACAAATTTTTGGGGAGGATGCAATCTGTGGTTTTTCATTCTCGCCCGGTAGCGGCATACCCGGTTCCAGGTTCTTCGTTCCAGAACGGCCAGGCGCTCGACGGAGTGGGGGTCGACCCATTGCGCGGTGCAAGGAGATTCGTGCGCCGAGTGCCCTTTCGCTCGCGGCGGTTGCGAGGCGGTTCCCCCACTCCGCCGCTGCTTCGCAGCGCCACCTCTCCCTCCGGAGGGAGAGGAAAGGGCGCCGCCCCCCTAACGCTCCTCCCGTCGGAACGGCTTCAGCAGCGCCGAAGGCGCCACCGCGTTGCGCGACATGAAGGCCATGGCGACGATGGTGAAGATGAAGGGCAGCATCAGGAAGGCTTCGTAGGGGATGTGGCCGAGGCCGCTCGCCTGCATCCTGAGCTGCAGCGCGTCGACGAAGGCAAAAAGCAGCGCCGCGCCCGCCGAGCGCCAGGGATCCCAGCGGCCGAACACGACCAGCGCGATCGCCACCCAGCCGCGCCCGGATACGACGCCAAAGGTAAAGGCGTTGAACTGCGCCATGGTGAGGAAGGCGCCGGCAAGGCCCATCAGCGCGCCGCCGAGGATCACCGCCTGGAAGCGCGTGGCAATCACGCTGACGCCGGCCGAGTCCGCCGCGCGCGGATTCTCGCCGACCATGCGCACCGACAGCCCCCATGGCGTGCGGTAGAGCACGAAGGCGGCGAGCGGGATGGCGATGATCGCCAGATAAACCAGCGTGAACTGGCTGAACACCGCCGGGCCGAGGATCGGGATGTCCGAAAGGAGCGGGATCGGCACCGGCTTGAAGCCGTCGATGCTCGGCGGCACCGATTGCTGGCCGAAGATCAGCCGGTAGAGGAAATAGGCAAGGCCGGATGAGAACAGCGTCACGCCGATGCCGCAGACATGCTGGCTGAGGCCCAGTGCCACGGTGAACAGCGCATGCAGCGCGCCCATCAGCGCCCCGACCAGCACGGCCACCAGTACGCCCAGCCACAGATTGCCGCTAAGGCTCGCCGCGGTGAATCCGGCCATCGCCGACAGCAGCATGATGCCTTCTATGCCGAGATTGAGCACGCCGGCGCGCTCGGAAAACATTTCGCCAAGCGTGGCGAAAGCAAGCGGCGTGGCGATGCGGATGATGGCGGCGAGGAAGCCGACCTGGAAGATCTGCTCGAACACCACGCTCATGCTGGCGCTCCCACGCGGCGGATGCGGTAGGCGGTGAAAAGCAGCGCCACCAGCATGGCCAGCAGCGCCGTGCCCTGGATGACATCGCTTAAGAAAGCCGGCACGCCGGTCGCCCGCGACATCGCCTCGGCGCCGGTCATGACGGCGGCCAGGAAGATCGCCGCCGGTACCACGCCGAGCGGGTTGAGCCTGGCGAGCATGGCGACGACGATGCCGGAATAGCCGTAGCCCGGCGAGATGTCGCTCATCACCTGGAAGTGGACGCCGCCTACCTCGCCGACGCCGGCGAGACCGGCCAGCGCGCCGGAGAGCAGCGCGGTGGAAAGCAGCACGCGCTGCACGTTGATGCCGCCATAGCGGGCGGCTTCCGGGTTCTCGCCGGTGACGCGGATCCTAAAGCCGAGCGTGGTGCGCGCGATCAGGAACCAGCAAAGGGGTGCTGCGATCAGCGCCACGACGACGCCGAGATGCAGCCTTGTGCCTTCGATCAGCACCGGGAAATTGGCCGAGTCCTCGATCGGCGGCGAGATCGGGTAGCCGGAGAAGGTGTCCTTCCACGGCCCTTCGATCAGCGCCATCAGCGCGTAATAGATGACCGAGTTGAGCAGCAGCGAGCTGACCACATCGTCGACCTTGAATTTGACGCGCAATGTCGCCGGCACCAACGCGACGAGAGCGCCCGCAGCCGCGCCTACAAGGGCCATCAGCAGCATAGCGAGATAGCCCGGCATCGGGATGGCGCCGACAAAGCAGCTTGCCACCGCGCCAGCGAGCAGCTGGCCCTCGGCGCCGATGTTCCAGAATTTGGCGCGGAAGGCGATTGCCACCGCAAGGCCGGTGAAGATCATCGGGGCGGCCCGCACCAGCGTCTCGGTGATGGCGTAGCTGTCGCCGAGGGATGCAGACAGCATCACGCCATAGGCCTCGACGACGCCGGCGCCTGCAATCGCGATCAGGCCGCTGCACAGGATCAGTGTGGCGGCGATGGCGACCAGCGGCAGCGCGAGGTTGAACCAGGCGGGCGTCGACGTGCGGGCTTCGAGGCGGAACATCAGGCGTGCCCCTCCGCGCCGGTCATCATCAGGCCGAGCCTTGCGACGGTGGCATCCGCGCTGGGAAGCGTGCCCGCGATGCGGCCCTCATACATCACGGCTATGCGGTCCGAGAGCATCAGCAATTCCTCGAGGTCCTCGCCGATGACGATGATGCCGCAGCCCTTGGCGCGCATGGCGAGGAATTTCTCGTGGATGAAGCGGGCAGCGCCGATGTCGAGGCCGCGCGTCGGCTGCGAGACGATCAGCACCTTGGGGTCGAAGGCGAGCTCGCGCGCAAGAAGCGCCTTCTGCAGATTGCCGCCGGACAACGCTCCGGCGCGCACCATCGGTCCGGGGCAGCGTATGTCATAGGCCTTGATCTGTTGCTCGGCGAAGGCGCGGATGGCGGCCGGGTTGAGCAGGCCCTTGCGGCTGAAGACCTCGGTGCCGATACGCGGCAGCACCATGGAATCGGCTAAAGGCAGGTTTGTGACGAGGCCGGTGGTCATCCGGTCTTCCGGGATGCGGCCGAGGCCGAGCGTCTGCAGCTCGCGCGGCGAAAATTGCGCAACCGCTTTGCCGGCTATCGTCATCGCTCCGGCCTTGGGCGGCAGCATGCCGGAAATGACATCGGCCAGCGCGCGCTGGCCGTTGCCGGAAACGCCGGCGATGCCCAGGATCTCGCCTGCGCGGACGAAAAGCGAGACGTCGCGCAGCGGCGTGCCGGCATGAGCGGAAGTGGATATGCGGTCGAGCGTCAGCACGGAAGCGCCGGGCGTCGAAGACTGCTTGACCGGCGGGACGATTTCGTGGCCGCACATCAGCTTGGCCATTTCCGCCGACGTGGTGCTTGCCGGATGGTCGACGCGGCCGGCGACCTTGCCGTGGCGCAGCACGACGCAGCGATGGGTGAGCGCCCTGACTTCGTTGAGCTTGTGCGAGATGAAGATGATGCCGAGCCCTTGCGCCGCCATCGAGCGCAGGGCGGCGAACAGGCCGTCCACTTCGCTCGGCGCCAGCACCGCCGTCGGCTCATCGAGAATCAAAAGCCTGGCGCCGCGAAACAGCGCCTTGATGATTTCCAGCCGCTGCTGCTCGCCGACGGACAGCGCCGACACCGGCAGGTTCGGATCGAGGCTCAGCCCATATTGCCGGCTGATTTCGTCCAGGCGGGCAAGCCCGCGAGCACGGTCGATACGACCGGACTTGCCGGCAATGCCGATCAAAAGGTTTTCCAGCACCGTAAGGCGCGGCGCGAGGTGAAAATGCTGGTGCACCATGCCGATGCCGGCGGCCAGGGCGTCGTCGGAATTGTGGATGGCGACCGGCCTGCCTTCGACCAGGATCTCGCCGGCGTCCGGCGCATAGGCGCCGAACAGCACGTTCATCAGCGTCGTCTTGCCGGCGCCGTTCTCACCGAGCAGGCCGAGAATCTCGCCGGGCGCGACGCTAAGGTCGACGGCCTCGTTCGCCTTGACGGCGCCGAAGCTCTTGGTGATGCCGCGCATTTCGATGAGTGGGGCGGACAAGGGTGCTCCTGACTTGCGATCCGGCCAATCGCGGAGGGTAGCGCTGCACCCCCCTCTGGCCTGCCGGCCATCTCCCCTCTCAAGGGGGAGATCAGATGTCACGGCGGCCTTGCCAACTTTCAACGTTGAAAGCATCGAACACCGTCGACGGAACTGCCAATCTCCCCCCTTGAGGGGGAGATGTCCGGCAGGACAGAGAGGGGGGCCTCGCGCCGCCCAGGCGTCAATCCGAAACCGGCGTGTTCTCGTCGACGTCGACGCGGAAATTGCCTTCGAGGATCTCGGCCTTTTTCTTCTCGACCAGCTCCTTCACGTCGGCGGGCAGCGTTTTGTCGAATTTGTGGTAGGGTGCCAGATACGAGCCGCCCTTGGCCATGCGCGAGAAATCACCATAATCCTGCGCGGTGAAGACGCCGGCCTTGACCAGCTTGATCGCCTGCTCGACCGTCGGGTACATATCCCACACCGGCCCGGTGATGACCGTATCCGGCCCGAGGCTGGACTGGTCCGACATGTTGGAGATGGCAAAAATCTTCTTCTCGACTGCGGCCTCGATGACGCCGAAGCGCTCGGCATAGATGACGTCGACGCCGGCATCGATCTGCGCCACGGCTGCTTCCTTGGCCTTGGGCGGATCGAAGAAGGAGCCGATGAAGGCGACCTTCTTCTTGACGTTCGGGTTGACCTCCTTGGCGCCGGCGAAGAAAGCGTTGACCAGCCGGTTCACTTCCGGGATGCCCATCGCCGCGACGGCGCCCACCGTGCCCGATTTCGACATCTTTCCGGCGATCATGCCGGAGAGATAGGCGGGCTCGTGAATCCAGTTGTCGAAGACGCCAAAATTGGGCTCGGCCGGGCCGGCGCCGGAGCCGAACAGCCACGCCGTCTTCGGGAATTGTTTAGCCGTGCGGCGCGACTCGCGCTCGGCGGCGAAGGCGTCGCCCAGCACGAGCTGGTAGCCGCCCTGCGCATATTCGCGCATCACGCGGCTGAAGTCGGCGGTCTGCACCTTTTCCGACCATTTGTATTCGATGCCCAGCTCCTTCTCGGCCTTCTGCAGGGCGACATGGATCTGGTTGTCCCACGGCTCCTCGATCGGCGTGGCGAAGATCGCCGCCACCTTCAGCTTCTTGTCCTTGGCGAAGGCCGCGCCGGGCAGTGCAGCCGCCGCTAGGCCGAGTGCGCCGAGTTCCAGCACGTTGCGCCGCGACAGGCCGGCGCGTTGCGTTTTGCTACGTTCGTTTTCCATTGAAGTGCCCCTCTGTTCGACAGCCGTGTCGAGCCGGCCGTTCCAAGAATGTCAGACGCCCAGGACTATGGAACGGCGCCTGAGATTTGTCCACATGGTCAAATTTGATGGATAGGGACAGTGCGAGGCTGGAAGCGCTGGCGGGACAGCACCCCCCTCTGGCCTGCCGGCCATCTACCCCACAAGGGGGAGATTAGCGGCTCGGGCGCCACGCTCATTCCTGCAACGTTGAAAATTAGCGAAGACGGCCGCGACAGCTGATCTCCCCCCTTGTGGGGGAGATGTCCGGCAGGACAGAGGGGGGCGCGAAGGATCGCGGCGTAACGCCGCTATCCGCCCGCAACCGCCCACGATTCCGTCTCGGCAAACCGCCTCAACGCCGGCGCCGGCTCGAAGATCGCCCGGCCGGTCTGTCGGTGCCAGTGCTCCAGCCGCTCGACGATCTTCGCCGCACCTTCAAGCCCCGCCCAGAACATCGGCCCGCCCTTGCCGATCGGGAAGCCGTAGCCATTGACCCAGACGACATCGATATCCGACGCGCGCGCGGCGATGCCTTCCTCAAGAATCCTCGCACCCTCGTTGACCAAGGGATAAAGCGTGCGTTCGAGAATCTCCTCGGCGCCGATCTCGCGCCGCGCAATTCCAAGCTCCGCCGCCTTCGCCCGGATCAGCGCCTCGACATCCGGATCGGCAACCGGCTCACGCGAGCCAGCCTTATAGCGGTACCAGCCGCGCCCGGTCTTCTGGCCGAAATGGCCCTGCTCGCACAGCGTATCGGCAATCACCGCGGTCTGGCCGCGCGCCTTGCGGTTGCGCCAGCCGATATCGAGGCCGGCGAGGTCGCCCATCTGGAACGGCCCCATCGGCCAGCCGAAATCGGTGAACGCCTTGTCGACTTGGCTCGGCGTCGCGTCTTCCAGCAACAGCGCCTCGTTCTCGGCGCCGCGCGCCGAAAGCATCCGGTTGCCGACGAAACCGTGGCAGACGCCGACGACGACCGCCACCTTGCCGATGCGCCGGGCAAGGTCGGTGATCGTCGCCAGCACTTCTGGCGCGGTCTTCTCG
The DNA here is from genome assembly GCF_020165275.1 of Mesorhizobium sp. Ca11. Taxonomy (NCBI): domain Bacteria; kingdom Pseudomonadati; phylum Pseudomonadota; class Alphaproteobacteria; order Hyphomicrobiales; family Phyllobacteriaceae; genus Mesorhizobium; species Mesorhizobium sp. Ca11. The sequence continues at coordinate 73,934 of NZ_JAIUHU010000021.1, forward strand.
GCGCGCACGATCTCCAGGAGCTTCATGACGTTTGCCGGCGAAAAGAAATGCATGCCGAGCACGTCTTGCGGTCGTGACATCGAGGCGGCGATTTCGTTTACGTCGAGATAGGAGGTGTTGGTGGCGAGGATGGTCCCGGGCCTGGCGACCGCGTCGAGCCGGCCGAACACGTCCTTCTTGACCGCCATGTCCTCGAACACGGCCTCGACGATCAAGTCGCAATCGACGAGATCGGCGTAGTCGGTGCTGCCCTTGAATAGGCCGAGCCGCTCCTGCTTGGCCTCTTCCGTCAACGAGCCGCGGCTGACGGAGACGGCATAGTTGTTCTCGATCGTCGCCAGGCCGCGCCGCAGCGCTTCCTCGCTGGTCTCGAGCAAAGTCACCGGCAGACCGCCATTGGCGAAGGCCATGGCAATGCCGCCGCCCATCGTGCCGGCGCCGATCACGCCGACGCGCTCTATCCTGCGCTTCCGCAAATCCTTGCTCGGCACCTTCGCCGCCTCGCGCTCGGCGAAAAAAAGATGCCGCTGCGCGCGCGACTGGTCGCCGGAAACGAGTTTTTGGAAGAGCTGCCGCTCGGCCGCAAGCGCTGCGTCGAACGGCACGGTGATCGCGTTGCGCACGGCTTCGGCGCAGGCAAGCGGCGCGTCCAGTCCGCGGGCTTTTCGGGCCAGATCGGCGGCTAGGCTATCGAAGGCCGCGAGATCGGACCCGGCGAGGCGGTCGTTGCGGTCACGCACCGGCACGAACGGTCCGCCTCGATCAGCCATTTCGCGGGCGAAACGAACCGCCTCTGCCAAGAGATCGGTGTCGACAACCGCATCGGCAAGACCGACGGCCTTCGCCTCGCGGGCCGAGATCGGGCTGCCCGAGGCGATCATGCCGAGCGCTTTCGCGGCGCCGATCAGGCGTGGCAAACGTACGGTCCCGCCGCCACCCGGCAACAGGCCGAGCTTTACCTCCGGCAGGCCGAGCTTGGCGCCGGCGTCCGCGACGCGAAAATGGCAGCCCAACGCTAGTTCCAGCCCGCCGCCGAGCGCCGTGCCATGGATGGCGGCCACCGTCGGCTTGGCGATGGTTTCCAGCAAGGCAACGATGGCGCGCAGTTCCGGTTGCTCGACTGGCTTGCCGAATTCGGTGATGTCGGCGCCCGCGACAAAGGTGCGGCCGGCGCAGGCGATGACGATCGCGCTCGCGGCGGGATCGTCGCGCAAAGCGGTGAGCGCCTCGTAAAGCGGCTTTCGGACATGAAAGCTGAGCGCATTGACCGGCGGGTTTTCGATGGTGACCACCGCCACCCCGTTCTCGTTCGCAACGCTGACAGAGCTGGACAAGCGGAACCTCCCGAGACTGGCTGCAACCGCGCAAGGGTTTACTAGGCAGCGAGGTGAATGGGAACCCGATCCGGCCCTGGCCCAATTGTTGGCGAGGCCCGGTTAATTGTCCACGCGGCCGAAGGGCGGCACGTCGCCGATCACCTCGCGCTTGTCCTTGCCCGCAGACGAAGGACTTTGCCTTGTCGTCGGCGAGCTTGCGCGCCTGGTCGTTGGCCTGCGGATTGCCAGTGGCTAATACCAGGCCGACCGTGCAGCCTTGGTGCTCTTCCGGTTGCGCCACCTTGGCGACGACCAGCACATCGGTCGATTTCGTTTCGTCCTCAGGGTTGCTGACGGAGCGGCGGTGGATGGCGGCGAAGGGGATGACGACGTCGCCATTGGTCTCGATACGCCATTCGACTTTCGGTCCGGAGCCGTTGAAGGCGGTGAAGCTCTCCCAGACGGCAGTCATGTCGTCGGACGGAAAGCCGTAATAGACGGATTCGCGCGCGTCGTCGTAGCTGATCATCACCGGGTAGCCGCGATAGCCGGAGCAGACGAGGCTCGCCCAGTCGCCGTCGCCTTCCGCGGCCTGCGCATAGGTCACGCAGTCCTTCTTCGAGTCGAGCTCGGTATAGGCGCTGGAGATGTCGCCGGCCTGGGCCGCCTGGCAGAAACCGGCGAGGGCAAGCGGGATCAGAAGAGCGCGCATCGCTGACAACTCCGTTCGAGCTGCCCGAGCGTAACGTCAATCGCTATTTCTTCAAGCTGGCTTCGATCAAGAGATCGGCGTTGCGGGCGACCGCCGCTGCCGGTCCGCCAACGCCAAACAGCTGGCCGCTGATATAAGCGCCCTCGATGAGCAGCAGCAGTCCGTCGCCCAGCGTGTCGGGATCGGCGGCGCCCATTGCGGCGGCCATGGCGCGCAGGCGGCGGCGCAATTCGACCTTGTTGTTCTCGCTCACCACCCGCGCCGGATGGCCGCGCTCGGGATATTCCACCGCAGCGTTGGTCATGCCGCAGCCGCGATAGTCCGGCTTTTGCGTGCGTTTGCCGACGCGGGTCAGGAAAGCGATGATCTGGGCGCGCGGATCGCCCGGATGCGCGACGACCGCTTCGTCGAAGCGTTCCCAGAATTCGAGGTCGTATTTGCGCAGATAGGAGGCGGCAAGCTCATCCTTGGATGGGAAGCTGCGGTACAGGCTCGGCTTTGTGACGCCGGCGCGCCTGACGATCTCGTCGACGCCGATTGCCCTTATGCCCTCGCGGTAAAAGAGGTCGCGCGCCACGTCCAGGATCTTGTCCGCCGCCCTCGGAGCAGGGGGCTCGCTGATCGACGCTTCAATTTTATTGTCGGATGGCATTCAAACAACTCGCTTGACAATGTTACTGACCGGTACGTATGTATGGCCTCATTCCATTGCAACGTACCGGTCAGTAACATGATAATCCAGCCCCGTCCGTTTGGCCAGAGCTACGCATTTGTCGTCGTCGCCGTCATTTTCCTGTGCCTGCTGATCGCGGCCGGGCTCCGTTCGGCGCCCTCGGTGATGATGGTGCCGCTGGAGGAAAGCTTCGGCTGGCATCGCGACGTAACGTCCTGGGCCGCCAGCGTCGGCATCCTGCTCTACGGCTTGACCGGACCGTTCGCCGCCGCGCTGATGGAACGCATCGGGTTGCGCCGCACGCTGCTCGGCGCGCTGGCGGTGATGTCGGGATCGACTGCGCTCAGCCTGTTCATGACCGAGCCCTGGCATCTTTTCATCACCTGGGGCGTGTTTTCCGGCATCGGTTCGGGCGCGGTGGCGAGCGTGCTCGGCGCCACTATCGTCAACCGCTGGTTCAAGACCAATCGCGGCCTGATGATGGGGCTGATGTCGGCCTCAAGCGCCACCGGCATGCTGGTCTTCCTGCCGCTCATCGCCTCGCTGGCGCAGAGCGGCGGCTGGAAGCCGGTGGCGATCGCCGTGGCGCTGGCCACCGCCGCGCTGATACCTTTCGTCTTGCTGCTGGTGCCGGAGCGTCCCGCTTCGATCGGCCAGGTTCGTTACGGCGCCGATGCCGACGACGTGCCGCCGGTGTCGCCGGCATCGCAGGGCAATTTCCTGGCCCACACGCTGAACACGCTGCGCCGCGCGGCGGGCACGCGGGTGTTCTGGTATCTGTTCGCCACCTTCTTCGTCTGCGGCTTCACCACCAACGGCCTCGTCGGCACGCATCTCATCGCCTTCTGCGGCGATATGGGCATCGGCGAGGTGCAGGCAGCCGGGCTGTTGTCGATGATGGGCATTTTCGACCTGATCGGTACGACGTTGTCCGGCTGGCTCACCGACCGCTTCGATCCGCGCAAGCTGCTCGGCATCTATTACGCGGTGCGTGGGCTGTCGCTGATCTACCTGCCCTATTCCGGCTTCTCGGCGACCAGCCTGGTCATCTTCGCCGTGCTCTACGGGCTCGACTGGATCGCCACCGTGCCGCCGACGCTGAGGCTTGCCAACGAGGCGTTCGGCGACCGCAGCGGACCGATCGTGTTCGGCTGGATCGTCGCCGGCCACCAGGTGGGCGCCGCGGCGGCCGCCGCCTTCGGCGGCACGATGCGCGAGCTGCAGGGCAATTACGAGCTGGCCTTCCTGATTGCGGGGATGACCGGCATCGCGGCGGCTTGTATCTCGCTCTTGATCAACACGAGCAGGCCGGCCTTCGGGCCGGAGCCGCAGGCGGCTTAGGCGCGACTTTCCCTTCTCCCTTGTGGGAGAAGGTGGCCGCGAAGCGGCCGGATGAGGGGTGCTCCAGGGAACACCGACGCCTCACTCCGCTGGAACACCCCTCATCCGTCTCGGCGCTATCGCGCCGATTCACCTTCTCCCACAAGGGGCCTGTTGCGCAGTTAGCGAGAACAGGCTCGCAGAGGGGTTTTGGCCGCGAAGTCTGTTGTGCTTGGTGGGCGAT
>NZ_JAIUHU010000022.1:0-64492 GCF_020165275.1 Mesorhizobium sp. Ca11
TGCCTACTGCCTACTGCCTACTGCCTACTGCCTACTGCCTACTGCCTACTGCCTACTGCCTACTGCCTACTGCCTACCTCACCACCTTCACCACCGTCCTGTCCGACAGCAACGGAAGCAGCCTCGCCATGGTCCGCGCCGTCACCGCCACGCAGCCTTGCGTCGGCGTGAAGCCCGGCCGGGCCAGATGGAAGAAGATCGCGCTGCCGCGCCCGCGCCGGCGCGGCGCGATGTTCCAGTCGAGCACCAGGCAGACATCGTAGAGCCGGTCGTCGCGCTTCATCCGCTCATGGCTGGCGCCATAGGGGATCTTGACCGGGCGATTGTAGTTGCGGTCGTCCGGCACCTCGCACCAGCCGAGATCCGGACCAATCGGCGCCATCGGCAGCCTCGTCCTGCGCCCGCCCGCGAAATGATCGCCCCGGAAATAGCCTGACAGGATGCGCATCGACGCCAACGGCGTCGCGCCGTCCCCTTCATGCTTGTTGGCGGAGATGCCGCCGCGCCCCAAAGCGCAGGGAAACACCGTTTTGCCGGCTTGCAGGAAGCCTTGCGCGGGGTTGCCGGGGCGCGCGCGCACCACCAAAACGCTCAAGCCCTTCGGCAAAAATGCGCCCGACGCATTGCGCGCACGTTTTTTCTTGTATGATTGGGTCACGGAACAAATCACTGTGATCGGCTGTTGCGCCGGTGAGCTTCCGCATAAATGGGGGGAGGTCAACTGAATATTCTTTTTAAAACAACGGATTGATCCATGACATCACGTACCATTCTGATCGTTGATGACGACGACGACTTGCGCGCCACCCTGGTTGAGCAACTGGCGCTCTACGAAGAATTCGACGTCCAGCAAGAAGCGACCGCCGCAAAAGGCGTTGCCGCGGCGCGCAGCGGCGTCGTCGACCTGCTCATCATGGATGTCGGCCTGCCCGACATGGATGGCCGCGAGGCGGTGAAGATCCTGCGCAAGGGCGGCTACAAGGCGCCGATCATCATGCTGACCGGCCACGACACCGATTCCGACACGATCCTGGGTCTCGAGGCCGGCGCCAACGACTATGTGACCAAGCCCTTCCGCTTTGCCGTGCTGCTCGCGCGCATCCGCGCCCAGCTTCGCCAGCATGAGCAGAGCGAGGATGCCACCTTCTCCGTCGGCCCCTATACGTTCAAGCCCAGTCAGAAGCTGCTGATCGATCCGCGCGGCGCCAAGGTGCGGCTGACCGAGAAGGAAGCCTCGATCATCAAATACCTGTACCGCGCCGACCAGAAGGTGGTGACGCGCGACGTTCTTTTGGAAGAGGTCTGGGGCTACAATTCCGGTGTCACCACGCACACGCTGGAGACCCATGTCTACCGGTTGCGCCAGAAGATCGAGCGCGATCCTTCCAATGCCGAAATTCTTGTGACAGAAAGCGGCGGCTACAAGCTGGTTCCTTAAACATTTCATGATCAAGAGCAATTCCAGGAAAAGTGTGAAACGGTTGGGCTCGGCGGCTTCGCCGAGGACGACCGTCCGGAATTGCGTCGAAACAAACATTTAGGGCGGTCGGGCGGGACCGCTTCGGGTACGATCCTGGTGCTGGAGGGTGATGGGGTCGGCTCGTTGCACGCATCGCATGATGCACGGTGGAGCGTTTCGCGAGCCCAGGAGGGCGCGCCGCTCCAAAGGAGGGACTGGACTGACCGCTCGGGGACACAGCTAGGATGGCGCTGGATGACGACATCCGCATTCTGTCAAGCGTGAAGCTTTTCCAGGGCTTCACGCAGGAACAGCTGCGCCTGCTCGCCTTCGGCGCCGAGACCACCGTGCTGCAGGCCGACCATAAGCTGTACCGCGAGGACGATGTCGCTGATTCTGCTTATATCGTGGTCAGCGGTTTGATCGCGCTCTATCGGGAGCTGGGCGGCGAACGCGTCCCGATCGGTACGGCAGGCCCAGGCACCATGCTGAGCGAACTGGCGCTGATCGCGGATACCAACCGGCTGACCAGCGCCTCGGCCGCGGTCGATTCGGAAGTGATCCGATTGAGCCGCAAGATGTTCCACCGAATCCTGGAAGAATATCCGGAGATCGCGGTGCTGTTGCATGAGCGCATCCTGGAGGAATTCCAGCAGATGATCGCCCGCATCGAGGCACTGGCGCCCAGGTTTACGGAGTAGGATGGCGCCGGCCAGAAAGCGCCTTCGTCATTCTAGGGCGGAGCAAGGAGCGAAGCGACGCGCGCAGACCCTAGAATCCATTCCGTGACGTTGACGCTTCGCCGCGTTGCAGAATGAGGTTTTCTGGGCGAAGCGGCCTGCCCAAGGCTTCTTTGTTCTGCATCGTTGCATCCTTCGGCACCGGTAACGGAATGGATCCTAGGGTCTGCGCGCCGCTACGCGGCGCTCCGCCCTAGGATGACGAACGCGAAGGTTTGCGTCTCTTAGCCGCCGACGTCGAACCTCAATCCAATTCAAACTTCGCAATCACCGGCACATGGTCGGACGGCTTCTCCCAGCCGCGCGCCGCCTGCAGAATCTCGTAGCCGGCGAAAGCCGGCACCAGATTGGCGGATGACCAGACATGATCGAGGCGGCGGCCGCGGTTCGACGCCTGCCAGTCTTTCGCGCGATAGCTCCACCACGTGTAGAGTTTCTGCTCGGCCGGCACATTGAGCCGCATCAGGTCGACCCAGCCGCCGGCCTTGCGCATCGCCTCGAAATTTGTCGTCTCGACCGGCGTGTGGCTGACGACGTTGAGCAATTGCTTGTGCGACCAGACGTCGTGCTCCTGCGGTGCGATGTTCAGGTCTCCGACCAGGATCGAGGCGGACGATTCGTCCCCGCTCGCCGGTACGGAGTTCATCTCGTAGACGAAATCGAGCTTGTGCCTGAATTTGCGGTTGATCTCAGGATCCGGCTCGTCGCCGCCGGCCGGCACGTAGAAATTATGCACCAGCACCGACTTGCCGCCCGCCTGCACCCTGACCGACAGATGCCGGCTGTCGTCGATCTCGCAGAACCGTCGCTTTTCGACCAGCTCGATCGGGCGGCGGGCGACTGTGGCGACGCCGTGATAGCCCTTCTGGCCGTGGAACAGCATGTGCTCGTAGCCCGCCTTGCGGAAGGCTTTTTCCGGGAACAGCTCGTCGGGAACCTTGGTCTCCTGCAGGCAGAGCACATCGGGCGCGTGCTCTTTCAGGAGCCGCTCGACGATCGGCATGCGCAGGCGCACGGAGTTGATGTTCCAGGTGGCGATGGTGAAGGGCATTCAGGCGGGGTCCGGCAAGAGATCGCCGATCTAGTGCCAGCCGCGCGCGGTAAAGACAAGCCGGACTATGCCCTTCGCCAGGTTGTAGGTTCGCTGAGATTCAGGTCAGGACGAGCCGAGAATGGTGGCTTCCGAGAACCGGAGCGGAGCGTACTTGAAGTACGTGAGCACCGGAAGCGCAGGAAGCCGCCATTCGCAGGCCGGCCTCACCTGAATATCGGCGGACCTACCTGGTCTTGGTATTGAGCTCTCTGTTCGCCGTATAGTCGATCGCGAAAGTGTCGGCCGGGAAGTTGCCGCCTTCCTTGACGTTGAAGATCATCACCGTCGTGTCTTTCCCTTGAGCGTCGGTGATCGTCCACTGGCGCAGCTCGTAGGTCTTCGGATCGAACATCATGGTGATCGTCGCATTGCCGAACACCGATTTGTCGGAAAGCTTGATGGTGGTGAGGTCGTCCTCTTCCTTGACCGCCTTGACGCGCCCGCCGGAGAGGTCGATCCGGTCGTCGAGCAGCAATTTCAGCGGCGTCTTCGACAGTGGGTAGAGGTCGGAGGTGTTGAGCTTCTTATTGAGGATCACCACCGACTTGCCGTCGGAGATGACGCGGAAGTTCGAGGATCCGTCATAGTTGAAGCGGATCTTGCCCGGACGTTCGAGGAAGAACTTGCCGCCGGTCTGCTCGCCTTTCGGCCCGAACTGGACGAACTCGCCGCTCATCGACTTCACCGAGGAGAAATGGTCGGCGATCTTCTGCGCCGCCGGCGGCACGGCGGCCTGCGCGGCGGCCATGAGCTGATAGCCCGGCACGAGATTGAGAGCGGCGGCACCGCCAAGCATCAAGCCGAGGCCAAGGACCTGGCGGCGGGTGAGGGCGAATTCGGTCTGGGTCTTCATGCCGGTCACTTTCTGTGATTCGTGTCGCCGCAGTTTCTGGACTCCCACTAGGGCCTAAGTTTGGCGGTGCGAGACAGCCCCAGCGCATGAACGCACAAGATGATTTCAAGTTGCTAGCCGAACCGTTTCGGCGTCTCGCCGCGCCAGGGTTTGTCGAGATTCAGGTCAGGCCAAGTCGAAAATGGTGGTTTCCGAGAACCGGAGCGGAGCGTACTTTTCGTACGTGAGCACCGGAAGCGCAGGAAGCCGCCATTTGCAGGCCGGCCTCACCTGAATATCGATAAGCCCTAGAATTTGTCCTCTTCTGTCGGCACCAGGATCTCACGTTTGCCGGCGTGATTGGCCGGGCCGACAATGCCTTCCTTCTCCATCTTCTCGATGATCGAGGCGGCGCGGTTATAGCCGATGCCGAGTCGGCGCTGGATGTAGCTGGTCGAGGCCTTGCCGTCGCGCAGCACCACCGCCACCGCCTGGTCGTACGGGTCGTCGGAATCCTCGAAATTGCCGCCGCCACCGCCGCCGGAGCCGCCCTTGCCCGACGGACCGTCCTCGTCGTCCTCCTCGTCGTCCTCGGTGATGGCGTCGAGATATTCCGGCACGCCCTGCAGCTTCAGATGCCCGACGACCTTCTCGACCTCGTCGTCCGAGACGAACGGGCCGTGGACGCGCTGGATGCGCCCGCCGCCTGCCATGTAGAGCATGTCGCCCATGCCGAGCAGCTGCTCGGCGCCCTGCTCGCCAAGAATGGTGCGGCTGTCGATCTTCGACGTCACCTGGAAGGAGATGCGGGTCGGGAAATTGGCCTTGATGGTGCCGGTGATGACGTCGACCGACGGGCGCTGCGTCGCCATGATGACATGGATGCCGGCGGCGCGCGCCATCTGCGCCAGGCGCTGCACCGCGCCTTCGATGTCCTTGCCGGCCACCATCATCAGGTCGGCCATCTCGTCGATGATGACCACGATATAAGGCATCGGCTCGAGATCGAGATCCTCGGTCTCGTAGATCGCCTCGCCCGTCTGGCGGTCGAAGCCGGTCTGCACGGTGCGAGAGATCTTTTCGCCCTTCTTCTCGGCCTGCTGGACGCGCGCGTTGAAGCCGTCGATGTTGCGCACGCCGACCTTGGACATCTTGCGATAGCGGTCCTCCATCTCGCGCACTGTCCATTTCAGCGCGACGACCGCCTTCTTCGGATCGGTGACGACCGGCGTCAGAAGGTGCGGGATGCCGTCATAGACCGACAGTTCGAGCATCTTGGGGTCGATCATGATCAGCCGGCATTCCTGCGGCGTCAGCCGGTACAGCAGCGACAGGATCATGGTGTTGATGGCGACCGACTTGCCCGAGCCGGTGGTGCCGGCGACCAGCACGTGCGGCATCTTGGCGATGTCGACGATGACGGCCTCGCCGTTGATCGTCTTGCCGAGCGCCAGCGCCAGCTTGGCCTTGGTCGTCTCGAAATCGCGGCTGGCCATGATCTCTCTGAGATAGACCGTCTCGCGCTTGGCATTGGGCAGCTCGATACCGATGGCGTTGCGTCCCGGAACGACGGCGACGCGGCAGGCGATCGCGCTCATCGAGCGGGCGATATCGTCGGAAAGGCCGATGACGCGCGAGGACTTGATGCCGGGCGCCGGCTCCAACTCGTAGAGTGTGACGACCGGACCGGGTCGCACATGGATGATCTCGCCCTTGACGCCGAAATCTTCCAGCACGCCTTCGAGCAGGCGCGCGTTCTGCTCCAGCGCGTCCTTCGACAGACTTGGATCCTTGGCGATGTTCTTCGGCTCGGACAGGAAGTGCAGCGACGGCATCTCGAACGTGTCGGAGCCGATCAGCGAGGTCTGCGCCTCGCGCTGGACGCGGGCGCCCGGCACGGGTCGCGCCGCCGGCGCCGCGACGCGGGTCGCGGCATCGGAGCGGAAATTCTGTACCCTGGCGCCCGGCGCGGCGCGGCGCGGCGTGGGCGCCTCGTCGTCGAAATCGTCAACGTCGGCGTCTTCGTCCGCCTCGTCGCCGAAAATGTCTTCATCGACCGGATCGACCGAAACGCTGCGGTCATTGACCATGGCGGCGAAGAATTCCGGCTCGACGCGGGCGCGGCCGCCGGGGCTCATGCGGGCCTCGGCGAACTCGGCCGATTCGACCCGCTCGGCCGCGCGCCGCCAGGCGCTTGCCTTGGGTTCCATCGGCGGTTCGAACTCGTCGCGCTCGCGCCTGCGCCGCTCGGCGCGGCGGTGCAGGAAGGCGCGGAACGACAGCCACCAATGGGTGATGGCGCCGAGCGCAAGTATCCCCTCGTCGCCCTCGTCCTCATCCTCGTCGAACAGCATCTCGTCCTGCTCGCGCGGATCGGGCCGGGCAGCGCGCTCCGTGACGGCAAAGCCGTTCTTGCGCGCGATCAGCGCCGAGCCATAGGCGAACAGCCACAACATCGGCGCGGCGAGGATGACCGCTATGATGCTGGCGAACAGGCCTTTCGGATAACCGCCGACCGCGATGCCCGGGATTTTCAGAACCATGTCGCCGAACACGCCGCCGAGGCCGGTGGGCAGCGGCCAGGTGTTTGGCGGCGTCACGCAGCCGGCGATGGCTGCGGCGGTGAGCGCAAAGCCGAACCATGCGAAGCCGCGCTTCGGCAATTTGTCGACGCCGCGCGCGGAAAACAGAAGGAAGCCCCAGATCACCGCCGGCACCAGCCCCGCGACGGCGGCAAGGCCGAAGAACTGCATGGCGAGGTCGGAGAACACCGCGCCTGCATAGCCCATGGCGTTGGTGACGACGTTGCTGGTGGCGTGCGAGAAGCTCGGATCGGCGACATTCCATGTGGCTAGAGCGGCAATGCCGAAGGCGGTGAACAGGAACAGCCCCGCGCCGACCAGCCGCCCGACCTGACGCCGCGCGAATGCCTGGATGCCGTGCCCCGTATCGGTCAGCGCGAGCGGTGCTGAAGCGCCTGAACGCATGCTCTTCCCCGTGATCGTTGCCTGGCCGGGCGCATGGCGCATTCCGGCAGATTCGAACGCCAGACTATCGGGGGGAAGGTTAAGGCCGCATTAACCATGGGCCTTTACCCGCATGGCGCGGAGACCATGGCGCGGAAACAAAGATGGCAGGCCTCGCGGCCCGCCACCTCCCTGTCTTCAAACGCCGATAGGATCAGGCCCTTCCGGGACCTGACCTTCCACGATTACTTGTTGGCGCCGCCATAGGCCATGAGATTGGCGCAGAATTCGGCGTGAGGCTTGCTCATCGCCGCGTTCTGGCATTCCTTCATCATCATGTCCTGCTTGTCCTTCGGCATCGAAGCCCAGGCCGCCTTGAAGTCGGCTTCCGGCTTCATGGTCTTCATGCTGGAGTCGGTGAAGAACGGGGCCATGTTGGACGGCTCATCGAGAGCACCGGCGAGTGCAACGCCGCTGATCATCGAAAGAGCCATTGCTCCCAGGACGATGTTCTTGATGTTCATCAGGTGGTTTCCTTCCCTCTTGTTCTGGGGGACGCCTTGATGACGCCCGCTATCCCAGTACGGAATCTGACGGGCTGATGTTTCATGCCGGCGGATCAAGTGAATGTGATCGAAACGGCTTGGATCATCGCCCGACAAAAAGGAGGCCCGGAAGGGTGTTCCGGGCCTCAAGGCGTGAGCCCCTTTCGAGAGCGTCACGACGGGATCTTGGGAGGAATTCCGGGCCGGCGGGAGGAGGATCCGCCGGCCCTTGGCGAAGTCTGCCTTACGGCACAACTTCGCCGTGCTGGGTGACGTCGAGGCCTTCGACCTCTTCCTGGATCGACGGACGCAGGCCTACCAGAGCCTTGACGATGTAGAGGATCACGAAGGTGGCGATCGCCGTCCACAGGATGGTGAAGGCGATGCCGTAGAGCTGCTTGCCGACCGAGGCGTCCTTGCCGAGGGCGTTGATCGCCGGATCTGCCAGCGCGCCGGTGAGCAGCGCGCCGACGATGCCGCCGACGCCGTGGACGCCGAAAGCATCGAGCGAGTCGTCATAGCCGAACGCGTGCTTGAGCTTGACCGCCGAGAGGTAGCAAACCACGCCGGCGATGATGCCGATGATGAAGGCGCCGGTCGGGTTGACGAAGCCGGAAGCCGGCGTCACCGCGACGAGGCCGGCGACGGCGCCCGAGATGATGCCGAGCACCGAAGGCTTCTTGGCGACGATCCATTCGGCGAACATCCAGGCCAGCGCCGCGGCGGCGGTGGCGACCTGCGTGTTCATCATCGCCGCGCCCGCAAGGCCGTCGGCAGCCAGTTCCGAACCGGCGTTGAAGCCGAACCAGCCGACCCACAGCAGCGATGCGCCGATCACCGAATAGACGAGGTTGTGTGGCGCCATGTTGGTGGTGCCATAGCCCTCGCGCTTGCCGAGCACCAGCGCGCAGACCAGGCCCGCGACACCGGCGTTGATATGGACGACCGTGCCGCCGGCGAAGTCGAGCACGCCGGCCGAACCGAGGAAGCCGCCGCCCCACACCCAGTGCGCGATCGGCGCGTAGACGAAGACCAGCCACAGGCCCATGAAGATCAGCAGCGCCGAGAACTTCATGCGCTCGGCGAAGGCGCCGGCGATCAGCGCCGGCGTGATGATGGCGAAGGTCATCTGGAACATCGAGAAGACGAATTCAGGAATGTTCGCCACGCCCGGCGCCCAAAGCGTCGAGACGGTGATGCCGTGATGGAAGAATTTCGAGAAGCCGCCGAGATAGGCGTTCGTGGCGCCGCCGTCGGAGAAGGCGAGGGAGTAGCCGAACATGAACCACAGCACCGTCACCAGGCAGGTGATGGCGAAGCTCTGCATGATGGTGGCGAGCACGTTCTTCTTGCGCACCATGCCGCCGTAGAACAGCGCCAGGCCGGGAATCGTCATCATCAGCACCAGCGCCGTCGAAGTCAGCATCCAGGCGGTGTTGCCGGTGTCGAGCGCCGGCGCCGGCGCGGCGGGCGCAGCGGCGGTCGCTGCCGGGGCGGCCTCCTGCGCGATGGCGGCGACGGTGCTCATGGCCACGAGCGCGAGCGAAGCGGCCGCGCGTCCCGTCGTCTTCAAGGGGGAAGGAATATTCATTGAACTCTCCGTTGGAATGGATGGTCGCCGCTTAGAGCGCGTCGGTGTCTGTTTCGCCGGTGCGGATGCGTACCGCCTGATCGATGCCGAAGACGAAGATCTTGCCGTCGCCGATCTGGCCGGTCTTGGCGGCCGCGGTGATGGCTTCGACGGCCTTGTCGACCATGTCGGCGCCGACCGCGACCTCGATCTTGATCTTGGGCAGGAAGCTGACCGCGTATTCCGCGCCGCGATAGATTTCGGTATGGCCCTTCTGACGCCCGTAGCCTTTGACCTCGGTGACGGTCAGGCCCTGGATGCCGACGGCGGTTAGCGCTTCGCGCACCTCGTCGAGCTTGAACGGCTTGATGATTGCCATCACGATTTTCATAAGGTTTCACCCTTTGCTGTTGCGGTCCCCCGCGTTTGCACACCTTCACCGATCCCGAGGAGCCGGAGAGTGCCCGATAGGATTCAAGCTCCGTGCCAATTGCCGAAGCAGGGTGTTAACCTGTTGTAAACAAAGAGAATGGGCGATCGGTGCACATCATTCGCGCACGGGCATGGCAGCATGCCTGCTTATAAAATAGGCAAAAAATCGAAAATGCCCGTATTCCAGGCAATTGCCTGAAGCCGGCTCAGCGTTTCAGCCGAATCAGGCCTTCCTGGGCGACCGAGGCGATTAGCGTCCCATCCCGCGCGAACAGCGAGCCGCGGGTGAAGCCGCGCGACCCTTGCGTCGACGGGCTGTCCTGATTGTAGAGGATCCAGTCGTCCAGCGAATGGCTGCGGTGGAACCACATGGCGTGGTCGAGGCTGGCGGCCTGGATGTCGCGGTCGAAAATGGCGCGGCCATGCGCGAAGGTCGAGGTGTCGAGCAGCGTCATGTCCGAAAGATAGGCAAGCACGGCCGCCTGAATGGCGCGGTCTTCCGGCACCGGGCCGGTGGTGCGGATCCAGATGTTCTGCTGCGGCTCCAGTTTCTCGCGGCTCGTGTAGTGCTTCAGCATCACCGGCTTCATCTCGATCGGCCGGTCGCGCTCCCAGTAGCGCCTGATGCCTTCCGGCACCGCCTCGCCGAACTTGCCGAGCAGCTCGCGTTGTGTGAGCAGCGTGTCGGGCGCCGGCACGTCGCGCGGCATCGGCAGCTGATGCTCGAGCCCGACCTCGTCCTGCTGGAAGGACGCCTCCAGCGAAAAGATCGCCTGCCCATGCTGGATCGCCACCACGCGGCGCGTGGTGAAGGAGCCGCCGTCGCGGATGCGGTCGACCTCGTAGACGATCGGCAGCTTGGTGTCGCCCGGCCGCATGAAATAGCCGTGCAGCGAATGCACGTGGCGTTCGGGCTCCACCGTGCGCTGCGCGGCCACCAGCGCCTGCGCGATGGTCTGGCCGCCGAAGACGCGCTGCCAGTCGACCTTGGGGCTGCGACCACGATACAGATTGTGTTCGAGCTGCTCGAGGTCGAGAATGTCGAGAAGCTCGTCCATGGCCGCGGTCATGTTTGAAATCCTTCAAGGATGTGCCATGGCCGGTTTCGGACAGGACGTGCAGGCAGTCAAGGCCGCAAACGGCAGCCGGCTGGAGCCGCGAAAGGATGACGCCATGGTCGACCGCAAGCCGAAGGAAGCGGAAGCGAACGGGAGCCGCGAGGCGCCGCTCGACGTGCTCATCGCCGGCGCCGGCTATGTCGGCCTCACCGCCGCCGTGTCGCTGAAGCAGGCGCGCCCTAGCCTCGCCATTGCCATCGTCGATGCCGCCCCCGCCGGCGTCTGGCAGAAAGATGGCCGCGCCTCGGCCATTGCCGCGGCCGCCAGCCGCATGCTGGAACAGCTCGGCGTCTGGGAAGAGATCGCGCCGGAAACGCAAGCGATCACCGAGATGATCATCACCGATTCGCGCGCCGCCGACCCGGTGCGTCCGGTGTTCTTGACCTTCGACGGCGAGGTGGCGCCTGGCGAGCCATTCGCCCACATGGTCGCCAACCGCGACCTGAACGGCGCGCTGCGCCGGCGCGCCGAAAAGCTTGGCATCGACATCATCGAAGGCATGGCGGTCAGCGCCTTCGACACCAACGGCGCCGGCATCACCGTGCATCTGGCCGACGGCGCGACGCTCAAGGCGCGGCTGCTGGTCGCCGCCGACGGCGTCAATTCGAAGCTGCGCGACATGGCCGGCATCAAGACGGTCAAATGGGAATACGGCCAGTCCGGCATCGTCTGCACGGTTGCGCATGAGCGCCCGCACAACGGTCGCGCCGAGGAGCATTTTCTCCCCGCTGGCCCCTTCGCCACGCTGCCGCTGAAGCCGGACAAGGACGGAACCAACCGCTCGTCGATCGTCTGGGTGGAGCGTTCGCAAGATGCCAAGGCGCTGGTCGAGGGCGACGAGTTCGTCTTCGAGCACGATCTGGAGCAGCGCTTCGGCCTGAAGCTCGGCGAAATAAGAGTTGCCGACAAGCCGCGCGCCTGGCCGCTCGGCCTGACGCTCGCCCGCGCCTTCGTTGCACCGCGCTTCGCGCTGGCCGGCGACGCCGCGCACGGCATCCACCCGATCGCCGGCCAGGGCCTCAATCTGGGCTTCAAGGATGTCGCCGCCCTGGCCGAAGTCGTGGTCGAGGCCGACCGGCTCGGCCAGGATATCGGCGCGCTCGACGTGCTCGAACGCTACCAGCAGTGGCGCCGCTTCGACACGCTGCAGATGGGCATCACCACCGACGTCTTGAACCGGCTCTTCTCCAACGACATCGGCCCGCTGCGCCAGGTCCGCGACATCGGGCTGGGGCTGGTGGAACGCATGCCGAGGCTGAAGGAGTTCTTCATCCGTCAGGCCTCGGGCCTCTCCGGCGACACGCCGAGGCTGCTGAAGGGCGAGGCGATCTGAACGCCTTACTGGCCGAAGCCTAGACGACGGTCGTCATCCACGGGCGAAGCGGACGCGAAGACCGAGGATCCATTCCGTGACTTTAATCGCAGGTGCTGCGGAGCAGAATTCTGCACCGCTGCAACGCTTACAGCTCACGGAATGGATTTCTATGGTCTGCGCCGCGTCGCTTCGCTCCTTGCTCCGCCATAGAATGACGAGACGAGAGGCGTTTCGGCCAATCACGAAGGCAGGCGATCTGATCGCCTTGTGGCGCCGTGGCAAATTCAGGTCAGGCCGAGTCGAAAATGGTGGCTTCCGAGAACCGGAGCGGAGCGTACTTTCCGTACGTGAGCACCGGAAGCGCAGGAAGCCACCATTTGCAGGCCGGCCTCACCTGAATTCTAGTTCACCTCGAATCCCAGCTTCTGCCGCAGCTTCAGCATCCGCTGGTCGGCGATCCTAAGGCTCTGCCCGCCGCCTTGCGCGACGCGGTTCAACATCCTGAGCAGGTCGTCCCGCTCATGCGGATCGAGGCGCTCGCGCAGGAACGGCGCCAGCTTGTCGATGACGATCGTGGTGTCGTCGATCTGCGCGGCGGCCCATTTGGCGTAGACGACCGCCTCGTCGGTCTTCTTCTGGCTGTCCGCGATCTGCGCGATCACCTCGCGAATGACCCCCTCGCGCTGCGGCAGGACCGGACCGTGCTCCGCGACGATCGCGGTGATCAGCGTCGCCGCCGCCACCACCGGATCGTCGATCGCGGTCAGCGGTGAGAGCGCGGCCTGATTGCGCAATTTCTTGCGACGGATGTTGCCCCGGACGCGCCCGACGACATCGGCGACCTCGCGCGCGGCGTCGCTCATATATTTCAGCCGGTACCACCAGATGGCGGCCGCTCCGAGCAGGCCGAGGATGGCGATCAGGAAAGGCATGCCGAATTTCCCCCGAAATCGCGGCGACGATAAAAGAAGCGCGGCATCGCTTCAACACGCAACGGTTGCGTCCGTGAAGAAACCCTGAAGATGTATCCTAAGAGACAACTTCAACCGGCGTCGACCGGCGGCTATGAGCCCGGCACGTCGTAGATCGCCCTGATCTCAACCGTGCCGAGCTCCGCCAACGGGATCTTGGCCGCGATGTCGAGCGCCTCGGCAAGATCCGCCGCCTCGACCATGACGAAGCCGAGCAATTGCTCCTTGGTCTCGGCGAAGGGGCCGTCGGTCACCAGCACCTTGCCCTTGCGCCGCCGGAGCGATTTCGACGTCTTCACCGACTGCAGCGCCTGCGCGATGACCAGCTTGCCTTGCCGGTCGAGCTCCCGGTCATAGCCGAGCGAGTCGGCATCGAGCTTGGCCATGCGCTCGGGGGTCAGCGCGTAGAGATCCTTTTCCTCGCCATAGACCAGCAGCACATATTTCATTTCGAGCTTCCTTTCGTCGATAAATTATAGGAGGCGACGGTGTCGGTCTTGGCTGCCGTCGCCGCATGGTCGAGCAGGCATGTCGCGACGCCGATGATGGCGATGGCGGCCGCCAGCCGGCCGAAGCCAAGCGCCGGCGGATCGAGCCAGAACTCTTCAAGTCGCCTCCCTTTTCGCTCGGGCTTTCCCCAGACCGCAAGAAACAGATTGTCCATCTTAACCTCCATCGGCCGGGAGTGGCCGCCCGCAGGACGGTCGGGCAGACGGGAAGTCGACATTTTTGCATGCGCTTTTTTCGAGAATTTTTCGAAGCGCCTCGCGCAAGCACAATCATGTCGGGCCATGGATGGTCTTCCGCCGCGCCCGCGCTATAGTTTCGGGGAACGTCGGCGCCCGCCGGCGCAAACCCCGACAAGGCAGGAGGATTCCATGGACCGCACCGCAAACGCCGTCTGGAAAGGCAATCTGAAGGAAGGCAACGGCACGCTGGACACCCAGAGCGGCACCTTGAAGGGCACGCCCTATTCGTTCAAGGCGCGTTTCGAGGACGAAAGCGGCAAATCCGGCACCAATCCGGAAGAGCTGATCGCCGCCGCGCATGCCGGCTGCTACGCCATGCAGCTGTCGCACTTCCTGGCCGAAAACGGCACGCCGGCCGCCGAGCTCGACGCCAAGGCGGTGGTGACGCTGGTGCCCGGCACCGGCATCACCGGCAGCGCCATCACCCTGGTCGGCAAGGTGCCGGGCATCGACGCGGCGAAGTTCAAGGAACTGGCCGAGAAGGCCAAGGCCGAATGCCCGGTGTCGAAGGCGCTGGGAGCGATCAATGTGTCGTTGGATGCCAGGCTGGCGTAACGGCGCCTTCTAGCCGCCGGCAGGCATTCCTTCGCCCCCCTCTCTCCCCTGCCGGGCATCTCCCCCTCAAGGTGGGAGATCAGATGTCGCGTCGGCTTTCGCCAATCGCCGACGGTGAAAGAAGGGCGCCGGCGCCGGAACTGCTAATCTCCCCCCTTGAGGGGGAGATGTCCGGCAGGACAGAGGGGGGCGGCTCGCGCCAGCCTTTCCAGTGAGCTAACCGCCCAGTGCCTCGATCTTCGCCCGCAACCCAGCGATCTCTTCCTCCAGCGCCTTGACCCGCGCCTCGAGGTCGGTGTCCGAAGATGTCGCCGCCGGCTGCCAGGGCGCCGCCGCCACCGCTGCCGCTTCCACCGGACCACTCAGCAGATGCACATAGCGCTCCTCGCGCTGGCCGGGCGCGCGTTCGAGCAGCTGGATCAGCGGCGGCCGGCGGCCGATCATCAGGTCGAGATTGCCGCGCAGCTCCTCAATCGAAGCAAAGCGCGCCATGCGCTCCGAACGCGCGAGCAATTCATGCGCCGTCTGCGCGCCGCGCAACAGCAGCAGCCCGATTACCGCGATCTGCGGCGTGGTCAGCGAAAAGCGCTGCGCCATCAGATGCTCGTAGCGCTCGACGCGCGAAGCGAAGGCCTGGCGCACGAGGCCTTTCTGTTCGAGCGTGCTCAAGGCCCGCCGGACCTCCGTCAGCTCCAGCGCCATCACCGGCTCGCGCGCCGTCTTCTGGTTGGCGGCGGCGTGCGCGCCGTTGAGCGTCAGTGGATAGACGTCCGGCGTCAGCTCCTTCTTCTCAATCAGGGAACCGAGGACTCGGGCTTCGGTGGGAGAGAGGACGGGGAGATCGGTCATGGGTTGCCTATCCTTTCTGACGCTGGCTGGACAGCGCCCCCCTCTGTCCTGCCGGACATCTCCCCCACATGGGGGGAGATTAGCAGCTTCGCCGGCGGCGCCTCATCCTTCAACCTTGGAGATTGGCGAAAGCCGCGGTGACAGCCAATCTCCCCACCTGTGGGGGAGATGTCCGGCAGGACAGAGGGGGGCGCGAAGGATCGCCACCTGCGAGTAAGGCCGCGAGAACTATACCCTTCTCTCCACCATCATCTTCTTGATCTCGGCGATCGCCTTGGCGGGATTGAGCCCCTTCGGGCAGGCCTGCGCGCAGTTCATGATGGTGTGGCAGCGATAGAGCCGGAACGGGTCTTCGAGATTGTCGAGCCGCTCGCCCGTCGCCTCGTCGCGGCTGTCGATCAGCCAGCGGTACGCTTGCAGCAGCGTGGCCGGGCCGAGATAACGGTCGCCGTTCCACCAGTAGCTCGGGCAGGAGGTCGAGCAGCAGGCGCACAGGATGCATTCGTAAAGCCCGTCGAGTTTCTCGCGGTCCTCATGGCTCTGCAGCCATTCCTTGGCGGGCGTCGGCGAGACCGTCTTCAGCCACGGCTCGATCGAGGCGTGCTGGGCGTAGAAATTGGTGAGGTCCGGCACCAGGTCCTTGATCACCGGCATGTGCGGCAGCGGATAGATCTTCACCGCGCCGGAAATGTCCTCGACGCCCTTGGTGCAGGCCAGCGTGTTGGAGCCGTCGATGTTCATGGCGCAGGAGCCGCAAATGCCTTCGCGGCAGGAACGGCGCAGCGTCAGCGTCGGATCGATCTTGTTCTTGATCCACAACAGCGCGTCGAGAACCATCGGCCCGCAATCGTCCATGTCGACGAAATAGGTGTCCATGCGCGGATTCGCGTCATCGTCCGGCGACCAGCGGTAGATGCGGTATTCGCGCAGTTTGGTCGCGCCTTCCGGCTTCGGCCAGGTCTTGCCTTGCTGGACCTTCGAGTTCCTGGGAAGCGTGAGTTCGACCATTACCTGCGGTCCTTTCGGATGACGAGCTTCAGCCCGGACCAGATTTCGTTCACAGCGGCGACCTTGACGTCGACTAGGTTGTTCATAAAGATCAGCGAAATCGTCATCAGAAGAGCCCTAGGTGGCGCTTCTTCTTGACGATACTTGGTCTGCCTGCATCCAACACATCGGAAACACCTGCGCTGTCGAGTGCAATAATCAGAGCCTTAACACCCTTATTCAGCTTCAGCGTCATCTCATCTGCGTGTAGCGGGACGACCGCGAAGAAATTAATCTTAGTGCCGTCGACCGCATGGAGGACATCTCTCCCTTCGGGCCAACTCGGTGGACGGAGAAGAATTACGCCGGACATTTTGGTGTTGTCGGCGTAAGGCTCCGGCGGACTGCCTTGTGACGCAACAGTATGCGAACTCCATATCCAGCTTCCATAGTCGTGAGGCATTCGGGCGAGTGACTTCATCAAGCGGATAGGCCAGTATTTATTCGGATCAGCGAGTTGATTTTCGGAGATCATTCCGTTTTCCCCAGCAGCAAACCATGTCGCCGGCAGCGTAAAAACCAGTTCGGCTCGTTCGAAATCCTGGCGGGGGTGGAGATTGTCTGGGGCATTCATCGGGAGGTCGCTCATCCCGCTCGTTTCAAGAGTCCAGTTATTTTTAATATCGTTTGGTGGAAACACAAGTAGATCAAGATGTACTTTATCAGAGATGATTTCGTGGAAAACGCCTGCTTGTTCCCCCAGGAATTCTCCAAGAAATTCTTGGATTTCTTCCAGGTAGACGGCGACATCTGTCGGGCCTCGAAACTCCGTTCTCGCACCAGTGTAGTCGTACACTGAAGTTCCGTCGGGTAATTTCGACCGCTTTATCATTGCCGCGTCAATACACCCGCGCCTTCGGCGCGATCTTGGCCACGCTGATGCCGCCGTCCTTTTCGGCCAGCAGCGGCTCGGTATGCACCGGCCTGTAGGTCAGCGTCACCTTGCCGTCCTCGCTCAGATGGGCCAGCGTATGCTTGCGCCAGTTGGCGTCGTCGCGCGCCGAGAAATCCTCGCGCGCATGCGCGCCGCGGCTCTCCTTGCGCGCCTCGGCGCCGTAGACCGTGGTGATGGCGTTGGCCATCAGGTTTTCCAGCTCCAGCGTCTCGACGAGATCGGAATTCCAGATCATCGAGCGGTCGGTGACCTTGATGTCCTTGAGCTCGCCCCAGAGTTCCGAAATGCGCCTGCAGCCGTTCTCCAGCGATTCCTGCGTGCGGAATACGGCGGCGTCTTCCTGCATGGCGCGCTGCATCTTCTCGCGCAGCACGGCCGTCGGCGTCGAGCCGTTGGCGTGGCGCAGCCTGTCGAAGCGCTCCATGATCTTCTCGACCGAGGCCGCGTTGGGCGACGGGATCGCCGACTTGCGGTCGATCACATGGCCGGCGCGGATCGCCGCCGCGCGGCCGAACACGACGAGGTCGATCAACGAGTTGGAGCCGAGCCGGTTGGCGCCGTGCACCGAGGCGCAGCCGGCCTCGCCGACCGCCATCAGGCCGGGCGACACGCGGTCCGGATTGTCGAAGGTCGGATTGAGCGCCTCGCCCCAGTAATTGGTCGGCACGCCGCCCATATTGTAGTGCACCGTCGGCAGCACCGGGATCGGCTCTTTGGTGAGGTCGACGCCGGCAAAGATCTTGGCCGACTCGGAAATACCCGGCAGCCGCTCGTGCAGCACCGCCGGGTCAAGATGGTCGAGATGCAGGAAGATGTGGTCCTTGTTCTTGCCGACGCCGCGGCCCTCGCGGATCTCCAGCGTCATGCAGCGCGAGACGACGTCGCGTGAGGCAAGGTCCTTTGCCGACGGCGCGTAGCGCTCCATGAAGCGCTCGCCCTCGGAATTGACGAGATAGCCGCCTTCGCCGCGCGCGCCCTCGGTGATCAGGCAGCCGGCGCCGTAGATGCCGGTCGGATGGAACTGCACGAACTCCATGTCCTGCAGCGGCAGCCCGGCCCTGGCTGCCATGCCGCCGCCGTCGCCGGTGCAAGTATGCGCCGAGGTGGCGGAGAAATAGGTCCGCCCATAGCCGCCGGTCGCCAGCACCACCATCTTGGCCGAGAAGCGGTGGATTGTGCCGTCATCGAGGTTCCAGGCCACCACGCCGGTGCAGGTGCCGTCCGGTTCCATGATCAGGTCGAGCGCGAAATATTCGATGAAGAACTGCGCGTTGTTCTTCAGCGATTGGCCGTAGAGCGTGTGCAGGATGGCGTGGCCGGTGCGGTCGGCGGCCGCGCAGGTGCGCTGCACCGGCGGACCGTCGCCATAGTTCATCATATGGCCGCCGAACGGCCGCTGGTAGATCTTGCCCTCTTCGGTGCGCGAGAACGGCACGCCGTAATGCTCGAGCTCGTAGACGGCGGCCGGCGCCTCGCGCACCATGTATTCCATGGCGTCGACATCGCCCAGCCAGTCCGAGCCCTTGACGGTGTCATACATGTGCCACTGCCAGGAGTCCGGCCCCATGTTCGACAGCGAGGCGGCGATGCCGCCCTGCGCGGCGACGGTGTGCGAGCGCGTCGGGAACACTTTGGTGATGCAGGCGGTGCGCAATCCCTGCTCGGCCATGCCGAGCGTAGCGCGCAGGCCGGCGCCGCCGGCACCGACGATCACAACGTCGAATTTATGGTCGACGAAAGTGTGGGCGGAAGCCGCGTTGGCGGTGTTTGCGTTGGCCAAGACGTCAGCCTCCGAATGCGAGTTTGAGCAGGGCAAACAGCGAGGCGACGCCGACTGCCACGCAGAAGAAGGTGTTGAGAGCGATCAGCGCCAGCCTCATGCCTTCGCCATGCACGTAATCCTCGATGATCACCTGCATACCGATGCGCATGTGGTAGAGCGGCGAGATCAGCACCAGCCCGAGCACGACCACCACGAACGGATTCGCAAGCGCAGCCCGCACTTCCGTGTAGCCGTGGCCGTTGACCGCGATCAGGAAGCCGACGAAGAACAGGATAAGCGGTATGTTGGCGATCGCCGTCAGCCGCTGGCGCCAGAAATGCTGCGTGCCCTCGCGCGCCGAGCCCAGGCCCCGCACTCTCGCCAACGGCGTGCGCATGTCCGAATTGTTGGCAGCCATCACAAAGCTCCCCGCGCCATGTAGCCGGCGATCCAGATCAGCAGCGTCAGCACGATCGAGCCGGCGAGCGTCGCCCAGGCGATCCTGGACGCGGTGTGTTTTTCCAGTCCCGCGCCGGTGTCCCAGACGAGGTGGCGCAGCCCGCCCAGCATGTGGTGCATCAGCGCCCAGGTGTAGCCGAAGAGAACAAGTCGGCCGAGCCAGGAGCCGAAGGCCCAGTTGACCCAGTCGAATGCGGCCTGCGAGCTCGAAGCGGCAATCAGCCAGGCCGCCACCAGCAGCGTCCCGAAATAGAGCGCGCCGCCGGTGATGCGATGGATGATCGACATCGTCATCGTGATCGGCGGCCGGTAGATCGTCAGATGCGGCGAGAGCGGCCGTTCACGTCTGGCAACTGCGCGGGTGGCTGGTGATTTGCTCATGGCTCCCCCAGTTCGGCATCCTGAATGCCGAGATGGGAATGCGGCGTTTGCCGCCCCCATTTATGGCATCGGACAGCCGGTTTCTAATGCTCTTTTTGCACCGCGTCAAAGCCGGAAAATCGTTTTGGAAACATCATTTAGTCTGACAAATTGAGGGCCGCGCGCTTCAATCGATTAGCGGCTGTTTCGAAGCCGGCGCAGCGTTCGCTGCAGCGCAGCAATCAGATGACCGACTCGGCGGCCGGCCGCGTCGGGATCCCGCGGGCCGGCCTCACCCGAATATCGTCGCACCTCAGCGCCTGCAAGTCTGCGGGGTGGATCCCCTCTTCATCACCAGCGCCTCGCGTCCGTCGATCACGATTGCGTCATGGGTCGCTGCTTCCTGGTAGCGGCTGCTCTGGTTGGCGGGCGAGGCCGCGAACTCTTCGGCCGTGCCATCGGGCCGCATGACGCGCAATGCGTTGCCCAGATTCTGGATGGTGATCATGCCGCCATTGCCGCATCTGTAGGTGGCCGTGCCGACGCCGGAACGCGGCACGGTAAGGTCGGTGACGATCCTGGTTGCGGGCGCAGGCGTTGCAGGCGCCTTCGCCCTCGCAGGTACTGGCGCCGTTGTGGCTGCCGGGGCCGTTGCAGGTATGGCGGGCGTTGCAGCAGGCGGCGTCGTCGCGGGTGCGGCGGATTGCGGGGGAGGAGCAGGCGAGGCGGCGGGGGCCGCGGTATTCGCCACCTTCGGCGCGCCGTCCTGCGGCACGCAGGCGGCGGCCGCCAGAAGCAGCGGGATGGCGATCGACACTCGAACCGTGCGGCCAAAGCTCATGCGCTGCCCTTTCGTGCGCGGCACGCTACAGCAATTCCAGGAAAAGTGTGAACGGTTGGGTTCGGCGCCTTCGCCACGGCTTTCCGTCCGGAATTGCATCGAAACAACGAGATAGGCGGTTGCCCTTTCCGTGAGACGGTGGACCGCTGTAGCCATGCGGCGCCGCAAGATCAAGTTGACCCTGGGTCAGCCGGCTATCCAGAACCGCGCCCGTCGCCTGATGGAGCTCGATCCTCGAAAATTAACCATGTTCCTTAAGAACCGGCGCCGAAAGCCTCCCGCCTCTTAACAAAGGTTAAGAAAGAGTTAATTTCCGAGGCGCGCGATCTGCGCGCCGACCAGGGAGAGCGACATGCGTTCGAATTCACTGCGGATAAGCCTCGCGGCCGCAACGCTGGCCGCGCTGGCGATCGCCGCGCCGGCCGAGGCTGGCTTGCGCCATCACGACCGCGTCTATGCCGATTCCTTCGGCAATCTCGTCATCGACAGCGCCGCCGGCTACAAGCGCATCATCGTCGGCGAAGGCAAGCTAGCGAAAGAACTTTCCCAATACACCGGCGGCCAGCCGGATGTGATCTATGACGATGCGGACGAGGCTGGCGCGCCCGGCTGCTACCAGCCGCCGGTGCTGGTCAAGGGCCGTTCCTATATGTACGGGCTTTCCGACGGCGAGATGCCCAATCTCAATCCTTGCCGCTGAAGGCCGTCGGCGTTCGGCTCCGCCACAGCCTGACACGCGCACGCAATCGCGGCCGGCAAGGCCCGGCCTGTCGTCATTCTAGGGCGAAGCAAGGAGCGGAGCGACGCGCGCAGACCCTAGAATCCATGCCGTTCCATTAAGGCGTTTCGGCGGTTACGGAATTTGCGCCGCAGCATTCTACGACGGAGGTAACGGCATGGATCCTCGGGTCAAGCCCGAGGATGACGAAATTGCAGGAGCTTCGGGCAATCGCGAACGTTGCGATCGCCTTCTGGACTAGCAGGGGGTTGCGCCGGGCCTGGATGTATCAGCCGACGGCGAGCGGCTCGGCAGCGAAGGCGGTTTCAGGTCTCTCATAGGAAAGCCGCACGCTGTCGCGGCCATTCTTCTTGGCTTTGTAGAGCGCCTCGTCGGCGCGCCGCATCAGCGGCATCAGCCCTTCCCTGCCGGAGCGGGCGGCGACGCCGAAGCTGGCGGTCACCCTGACGCCGGGCGGCAGGCCCTCGATCGCGCCGGCCGAATAGAAGGCGCGGATCGCTTCGGCGAAGAGCCTTGCCGCCCCCAGGTCGCTGAGCGGCAGAAGCACGGCGAACTCTTCGCCGCCGATGCGGCCGGCGGCCCCGCGCGCGCCGGTGGCGGAGCGCAGCTTGGCGGCGAAGTCGGCGATCACCCGGTCGCCTGCCTCATGGCCGTGCCGGTCGTTCAGCGCCTTGAAGTGATCGAGATCGGCAAGCACCAGCGCGACGGGAAATCCGGCCTTGCCGCACTCGTCGAGCAACAGGTTCGCCCGCTCCTCGAAGCCGCGGCGATTGAGGATGCCCGAGAGCGGGTCGGTATGGGTCTCGTCCTTCAGCGCCCTCATCACATCGAGCGCCGCCGCCGTGAACAGGCAAAGCGCGGTCAGCAGCGACAACAGCGCGTGCGAAAGCAGCGCGGTCGTCCAGTAGGACGATCCGTAGAAGCCGTCATAGCTGGGGAACGGCCCGTGCGCGATGACGACAACCAGCGTGCGGGCGATGAAGTTCAGCCCCGAAAGCAGCGACAGCACGAGCAGGATTTTCTCGGTTGGGCCGTTGTGGCGCACCGTTCTCAGCTCGGCGCCGACCAGCAGGCTGAGCGCGCCGAAGCCGAAATTCATCGCAAGCACGCGCCAGGTGAGGTCCGGCTGGACGAACATGAACCAGATGAAGGCGGCGAGCCCGCCGCCGGTCACGATGCCGATCCCGACATAGGGCACGCGCCGCCCGTAGCGCGCGATGATCGCGCTGGCGAGGCAGCAGGCCGCGATCGTGAAGCAGATGTTGGAAACGAGCTTGGTCAGCGCCACGCCGATCGGAAGCGTGAAATATTGCAGCAGGAAACCCGGCGCCGACAGGCAGTAGCTCGCGCCGAGCACAGCCAGATACGGTCGATGGCGCTGATAGGACCACAGCACGAGGAACGCAGCGCCAAGCGCCAGCGCTATCGTCGGATTGAGCAGCGCTATGAGCAGACCGGTGTCCAAAAGACTGCGACTTTTCCCAACTTACCCAACGGGAGATACTAGGACGCAAGCCCAAACAAGCGGTTAAGTCTCGATAGATACATCGCATGCCACGCGGAACCGGCCTGCCGGAGCGGCGTTGTCCGGCCAGACAGGAGACGCCAGACGGGAGACGATCGAGATGGCGGGCACGATCACTTTGACGAACCACGATGAAATCCGCTCCTGGGCGGCGGCGCGCGCCGGCTTCCCGGCCATCGTCGACGTCTCGCCCGAAGCCGGAACGCAGCCCATGCTGCGGCTGGTTTTTGGGCAGCAGGCCTATGAAGACACCGACCGCCCGGAGCGTCCGATCAACAGCGGCGGCTACGAACTCGTGGAGTGGGACGAGTGGTTCAGGATCTTTGACGAGCGGCAGCTGGCCTTGGTCGTCGCCGCCGACGAGCCCGGCCGGCGCGAGGAGTTTCACGAGATCATTCGCAGATAGATCGCTGAAAGCAAAAGGCCCGGACGTCGTGTCCGGGCCCTTGTTGAGAGACGCGGCCGGCTGTTACTTCCAGTCGCGGATGTCGACGAAGTGGCCGGCGATCGCCGCGGCCGCCGCCATGGCCGGCGACACCAGATGAGTGCGGCCCTTGAAGCCCTGCCGGCCCTCGAAATTACGGTTCGAGGTCGAGGCGCAGCGTTCATGCGGCTTCAGCCGGTCGTCGTTCATGGCCAGGCACATCGAGCAGCCCGGCTCGCGCCAGTCGAAGCCGGCGGCGACGAAGATCTTGTCGAGGCCCTCGGCCTCCGCCTGTTCCTTGACCAGGCCCGAACCCGGCACGATCATGGCATTGACGCGCGGATTGACCTTCTTGCCCTCGACCACCTTGGCTGCGGCGCGCAAGTCCTCGATGCGGCCATTGGTGCAGGAACCGATGAAGACGCGGTCGAGCTCGATGTCGGTGATCTTGGTTCCGGGCGTCAGCCCCATATAGTCGAGCGCGCGGATCTTCGAGCTGCGCTTGTTCTCGTCCGCGATCTCTTGCGGATCGGGCACGGTACCCTGCACCGAGACGACGTCCTCGGGCGAAGAACCCCAGGAGACGATCGGCGGCAGTTTCTGCGCGTCGAGCACCACGACCTTGTCGAAATGCGCGCCTTCGTCGGACTGCAGGGTCTTCCAATAGGCGAGCGCCGCATCCCAGGCGGCGCCCTTCGGGGCGCGCGGCTTGTCCTTGACATAGGCGAAGGTCGTCTCGTCCGGCGCGATCAGGCCGGCGCGGGCGCCGCCTTCGATCGACATGTTGCAGATCGTCATGCGGCCTTCCATCGACAGCGAGCGGATCGCTTCGCCGGCATATTCGATGACGTAGCCGGTGCCGCCGGCGGTGCCGATCTCGCCGATGATGGCGAGGATGATGTCCTTGGCGGTGACGCCTTCCGGCAGCTGGCCGTCGACGCGCACCAGCATGTTCTTGGCCTTGCGCTGGATCAGCGTTTGCGTCGCCAGCACATGCTCGACCTCGGACGTGCCGATGCCATGCGCAAGCGCGCCGAACGCGCCATGCGTGGAGGTATGGCTGTCGCCGCAGACGATGGTCATGCCGGGCAGCGTGAAGCCTTGCTCGGGCCCGATGATGTGGACGATGCCTTGGCGGACATCGTTCTCGGAATAATATTCGATGCCGAAATCCTTGGCGTTCTTGGCCAGCGCCTCGACCTGGATGCGGCTTTCCTCGTTCTTGATGCCGAACTTGCGCTCGGGCGAGGTCGGCACGTTATGGTCGACCACGGCCAGCGTCTTTTCCGGATGCCGGACTTTTCTGCCGCTCATGCGCAGGCCTTCGAAGGCCTGCGGGCTGGTGACCTCGTGC
Source organism: Mesorhizobium sp. Ca11 (assembly GCF_020165275.1). NCBI lineage: Bacteria > Pseudomonadati > Pseudomonadota > Alphaproteobacteria > Hyphomicrobiales > Phyllobacteriaceae > Mesorhizobium > Mesorhizobium sp. Ca11. Next base: position 24,601 of record NZ_JAIUHU010000022.1, read on the forward strand.
ACGAGGTGGCGGTCGATATAGAGCAGGCAGGTGCCGTCGTCCTGGCGGTCGACCGTGTGGTCGTCGAAGATCTTGTCGTAGAGGGTGCGCGGTGCGCTCATGTGCGTAAATCCGTCGATATGATAATGGGAAAGGGACGCCGGCAATCCGGCGCGACGACTGCGATCGGTCGGTTCAGCGAAGTCGGCTGGTGAGAGCGCCGCAGACGCGCGCGGAGAAACGCGACGGCAGGCGCTTTCTGTCCTGCAGCACGAAACCCTTATAGGCCGGATCGCTGAAAAGCTTTTCCATGGCGCGGTAGATAGCAATGTTTTGCCTTTTCGGCAATTAGCGGCCGGAACCTGGTTCCTCGCCCCACGAAGTGGGGAGAGGTGGCCCGGCGAAGCCGGGACGGAGAGGGGCCTGCGCGGCGCCTGGAAGGAGTCCCTGTCCGAGGACCCTCTCCCGAGTTTAAATCTCATAACGGTTTTGACGTCGCGGAGGTCGTCCCCCGCTCCGTCCCGGCTTCGCCGGGCCACCTCTCCCCCGCTTTTCGCGGGGGCGAGGAACTCGCGCCAAGCTTACTCACACCACCTCGAACACAAACGTCTTCACCAGCGCGTCCGGATCGCCGATGGCATAGCAGCGGAACCACGGGCTCTCCTCGACCAGCCGCCATTTCCCCGCCTCTGCCAACTCGTCGAACACTGCCTGGAAGCCTCCGCTCTCGAAAACCTGGTCGCGCACGGTGAAGATGGCGTGGCCGCCGCTTTTGGTGATGCGCACCAGTTCATGCAATCCCGAAGCCGGCGCGTGGCCGATGGTGAAGACGCCGGTCGAGAAGAAGGCGCGGAAATGCCGGTCGGGCCAGGGCAGCGGGCCGCCGAGCATCGCCTTCTTCAGCTCGCTATAGGCCGGCCTGCCATTGGCCTGACGGCTGCCGGCGATCTTCAGCATGTCGTCGGAGAGGTCGAGCCCGGCGATGTCGCCATAGCCCAAAGCCTTCAGCGACGGCCCCGACAGGCCCGTGCCGCAGCCGGCGTCGAGCAGCGGACCTTCGCCCGCCGGCACGTGCCGCGCCACCCAGGCGGCGATGAGGAAAGGCAGAAGGTAGCCCAGCGAGGCGGTCTCGCTGTCGTAAGTCGCCGCCCAGTCGGCATAGGCCTTTGCGAGCCCTTCCGGCGAATCGGCCGAATAGACGGAATCCAGCGCCGCATTGGCTTTGTCGAAATTCATGGGCGTCTCCTCCGCCGGATGCACATGACCCAAGCTAGAGCAATTCCAGGAAAAGTGGGAACCGGTTTTCCGTCCGGAATTGCGTCAAAAACAATGAGGGAGCGCGGACTTTGCTTCCGGCTATTCCTGATGCTGGCGGCGCAGCCGCTGTTCCAGCGCCCGCAGTGCCAGCGACAGGCCGACGGTGAGGATCAGGTAGATATAGGCGACGATCGAATAGGTCTCGAAGAAGCGGAAGGAGCCCGCGGCATAGACCTTGCCCATCTGGGTGATGTCGGCGACGCCGAGCACCGAGACCAGCGAGGAATCCTTGACCATGGCGACGAAGTCGTTGCCGAGCGGCGGCAGGATGGTGCGGATCGCCTGCGGGAAGACGATCAGCCGGAAGCGCTGGACTCGGCTGAGCCCGAGCGCCTTGGCCGCCTCGATCTGGCCCTTCTCGACCGACTGGATGCCGGCGCGGAACACTTCCGAGATGAAGGCCGAGTAGCCGATGGTCAAAGCCATGATGGCGCGCCAGAGCAGCGAGACGTCGCGCACCAGCAGCTCGCCGATCAGGCCGGCGCCCTGCAGCGGCGCGGTCAGCGCATTCCAGGCGGCGACGAAGGCCGGCGCGCCAGCAAAGGCGATCCAGAACAACAGCACCAGGATCGGCACGCCGCGGATGATCTCGACATAGAAGCGCGCGGTCTGGCGCAGCCACTGCGATCCCGACAGCGCCATCAGCGCGATGCCAAGCCCGAGCGCGGAGGCAAGCGCGAACGCGACTGCCGTGACGAAGATGGTGATGCCGATGCCCTTGGTGACGGTGGCGAAGACCTGCGCATAGAGGTCGCTGGAAGCGATGGCGACAGCGGCGGCCAAAGCCAGAACGAGGGCGGCCGTCAGCCACCAGGGGAATTCGGGTTTGGAGGTGGATGCGAGCGCTGCCATCAGGCGATGCCGATGGAGCGGACGTCTCGAGAAGGTAGCGCCCAGGCCCCCCTCTCTGGCCTGCCGGCCATCTCCCCCTCAAGGGGGGAGATCGAACTTCGCGTGGGCTTTCGCCAATCACCAACGTTGAATGAGGAGCACCGTCGGCGGAGCTGCCAATCTCCCCCCTTGAGGGGGAGATGGCCGGCAGGCCAGAGAGGGGGGACTTGGCGCAATGTCAGCGCAATTTCCTGCAAACTCACTGCGCGCAACAAGACGGGCTCACTGCCCCATCTTGTAATCGAGGAACCACTTCTTGTTGAGCTTGTCGAACGTGCCGTCGGCCTTGAGCGCGGCGATGGCGGCGTTGACCGGCTTCACCAGGTCCGAGCCCTTCGGGAAGATGAACCCAAAATCCTCGGTGCCGAGCGGTCCGCCGATCAGCTTGAGCTTGCCTTCGGAGGCATCGACATAGCCCTGGCCGGCGGTGCCGTCGGTGAGCACAACGTCGACGTCGCCCGATTTCAGCGCCTGCACGGTCGCGCCGAACGTCTCGAACAGCTTTATGCGCGGGTTCTGCTCATTGCCGTCGAGCACGCTGTAGACGGCGGTGTAGAAGGGCGTGGTACCGGGCTGGGCGCCGATCAGCCCGTCCTTGAAGGCGGCGAAGCTCTTCGCGTCGGTGAAGCGGCTTTCATCGCCGCGCACCAGCATGAACTGCTCCGAGCGCATATAGGGATCGGAGAAGTCGACCTTCTCCTTGCGGTCGTCCTTGATGGTGATGCCGGTCATGCCGATGTTGTACTGGTTGTCGGAAACCGCCTGGATCATCGCGTCCCAGGAGGTGTTCTGGTACTCGACCTTGAAGTTCAGCCGCTTGGCGATCTCGTCCATCGCGTCATATTCCCAGCCGATCTGCTTGCCGGTCTTTTTGTCGATGAACTGCAGCGGCGGATAGGCGTTTTCCGTCACCACCACGACCTTCCTGCCGCCGAGGTCCGGCAAATTGTCGGCGAGCGCCGCGACAGGCGCGAGAAGCCAGGCCACCATGGCGGCCAGCAGCAGTTTCGACTTGGTCATGACAAACTCCCCGAAGATGATTGGCGGCGCGATGTTCACGCGCCAAGAGAAAATCCGGCGCCGACTTTAGCTTGCCGCAAGCGCCTTGCAAGCCGCTCCGCACTGCCGCGGCGCGTGAATGCGCAATCCAGTGCTCTTCAAGGATGGTTTCGAAACGCGAAGGCTTCGATCAAATTCCGCACGCTTGCGACAGCTGCACAACAAAAAAGGCGGCCGAAGCCGCCTTTCCGAAACCTGTCTCGCAAAAACCTTATTCGGCCGAAGCGGCCTCGGCGGCAGCCTTCTTCTCGGCGGCTTCCTTGGCAGCCGTCTCGGCGGCCAGCGCCTGGGCCGCGGCGACCTTCTCGGCCTCGATGCGGGCGCGTTCGGCGTTCAGCGCATCGCGCTCCTCATCGTTCAGCTTGCGGGCGCGCACGCCGGTGTTTTCCGAAATGCGGGCCGACTTGCCGCGACGGTCGCGCAGGTAATAGAGCTTGGCGCGGCGAACCTTACCGCGGCGCACGATCTCGACACCCTCGACCATCGGCGAGTAGACCGGGAAAACGCGCTCGACGCCTTCGCCGTAGGAAATCTTGCGTACGGTGAAATTCTCCTGAAAGCCCGAGCCGGCGCGGGCGATGACGACGCCCTCATAGGCCTGGACGCGGGTGCGGGTGCCTTCGGTGACGCGCACCTGGACGCGCACGGTGTCGCCCGGCTGGAATTCGGGCAGCTTGCGCTTGGCTTCGATCTTGGCGGCCTGTTCGGCCTCGAGCTGACGGATGAGATCCATCTCAAATATCCACTTCTTGTTCTTCCGACAGTCAGAGCGTCCTGCGCTCGCCTTGCAGTTCCAATGACCGCTCGGTTATGCCCTTTGTCGAAACATCGGGCAGGGACGGCTACACCGCACTTGTTGACGGGTCCAGAAGATCGTTCTTCCGGTTCGGGCGGGCACATACAGCCATTTTGCCGCTTTGTCACGCCCTAATGCATGTCGCCCGGACGTGTGCGCGGTTCCGGGACGACGACGTGCACCGAAACTCGGGCTTTGGGGCTATTTTGCGTCCATGGCCCCATGTTTGCTGCGGTCGTGCCGGGTTGCGCGCGGCTTGCAAGCTTCCTAAGCGGGGAAATGACTTTTTTCGATGCCGCCTTGCTCTTTCTCTCGGGTTTTGTCTCCGGCGCGGTCAATGCCGTCGCCGGCGGCGGCACCTTCGTCACCTTCGGCGCCATGAGCTTGGTCGGCCTGCCGCCGATCGTCGCCAATGCCACCTCCTCGGTGACGCAGTTTCCCGGCTACATCACCTCGACGCTCGCCTATCTCGACGACATCAGGCATTTCTGGCGCCAGGCGCTGCTGCTCTGCGTCATCTCCGCCCTCGGCGCGCTGGCCGGCTCGCTGATCCTGCTTGCGCTCTCCAATCCGTCTTTTCGCGCGCTGGTGCCCTGGCTGCTGATCGCCGCCACCGCGCTGTTCGCCGCCGGGCCGTGGCTGAAACCGGCGCCCAAGCCTGGGGCCGAAGCCAAGGTCGGCTCATTCGCCGGATCGCTCGCCCAGTTCGCGACCTCCGTCTATGGCGGCTTTTTCGGCGCCGGCATGGGCGTGATGATGTTGGCGACGCTCGGCCTGACGCAGGCCGGCGACTACCACCGGCTCAACGCGCTGAAGAACATGCTGGCCGTGGTGATCGCAGCCATCGCCATCCTGGTCTTCGTTTCGGGCGGCGTTGTCGCCTGGCCGCAGGCGATCGTCATGATCCCGGGCGGCGCGCTCGGCGGCTATGCCGGCGTCTGGATCGCCAAGCGCGTGCCGCAGGGCGTCGTGCGCGGCTTCGTCGTCGCCGTTGGCCTGTTCCTGGCCTTTTATTATTTCACCAAGGGCTGAGCGCGCAGCAAGTCAGGCCGCCGTTCCCGCGTCAGCTTCTCGGCCTCCGCGCGACGCCATTCTGCAATCTTCTTGTGGTTGCCGGAAATCAGCACGTCGGGTATCGGCCTGCCTTCGAATTCCTGCGGCCGCGTGTAATGCGGATGCTCGAGCAGCCCGTTCTCGAAACTTTCTTCCTCGCCCGAGACGGCATTGCCCATGACGCCCGGCAGCAGCCGCACCACGGCATCGAGCAGCACAAGTGCTGCCGGCTCGCCGCCCGACAGGATGAAATCGCCGACCGAGACCTCCTCCAGTCCCCGCGCCTCAATCAGCCGCTGGTCGACGCCTTCGAAGCGGCCGCACAGGATGACCGCGCCCGGGCCGGCGGCGAGCTCGCGCACGCGCGCTTGCGTCAGCGGTTTGCCGCGCGGACTCATCAGCAGCCTTGGGCGCTTATCACCCGGAGGCGCGGCGTGGTCGATGGCCTTGGCCAGCACATCGGCGCGCATCACCATGCCGGCGCCGCCGCCGGCCGGCGTGTCGTCGACGGTGCGATGCCTGTCGGTGGCGAAATCGCGGATCTGGATCGCTTCGAGCGACCAAGTTCCGGCCTCCAGCGCGCGGCCGGCCAGCGACAGGCCGAGCGCGCCCGGAAACATCTCCGGATAGAGCGTCAGCACCGAGGCGGCAAAGCTCACCGATTGCCCCCGGCATCCTTCGGTCCGCGCGGCCGACCCTTCGGGTCGAAGCCGGCATCCCTGGGCGCTTCGTCGCCTTCTTCGTCTTCGACCAGCCCCGCCGCCTGAGGGTTGACCTCAACGAATCCGTCGGCGATCGAGACATGCGGCACCGCGGCCTGCGTGAACGGGATCAGCACGCCCTTGCGACCGGCAAGCGTGACGTCGAGTATGTCGCCGCCACCGAAATTATGCACGGCGACGACCCTGCCGATGACGCCCGTATCGTCCCTTACATCGAGGCCGATGAGATCGGCGTGATAGAACTCGTCCTCCTCGCCGTCGTCGGGCAACACCGAGCGGTCGACGAAAAGCTCGGTGCCGGCCAGCGCCTCGGCGGCGTTGCGGTCACCGACGCCTTTGAAACGCACGACCACCACAGTCCCGGCCGGTCTGATATCGGTGATCTGGAAGGCGCGGCCGTCCCTGGCATAAAGCGGGCCGTAATCGGCCAGCGCCAGCGGGTCTCCGGTGAAAGTTTTCACCCGCAATTCGCCCTTGATGCCGTGCGCGGCACCGATCACGGCCATCTGTACGGGGTTTTCGAGCTTCGGCATCGGCGGCGCTTCCTTTGCCCTGCTCTAATCCCCTCAAGCCGTCATTTCAATGACGCCTCTTCACCGCTTCCTAACCCGCATGCCCGAAACTGCCACCATGCAGGAATTCCTCGTCCCGGCAAAACCCGACCTTCAGGCGGCCCGCGAGACCTGGCTGAAAACGCTGGCGCATGAGCGCCGCCTGTCGCCGGAGACGGTCGAGGCCTATGAGCGCGACACCCGCCAGTTCCTGCACTTCTTGACCGGCCATTGCGGCGGCGCGCCGGGTATCTCCGACATCGCGGACCTGCGGCCGGCCGATCTGCGCGGCTTCCTCGCTGCGCGGCGCAATGAAGGCGCTGGCGCCCGCACGCTGGGGCGCGGCCTTGCCGGCATCCGCTCGCTGCTGCGCTTTCTCGAAAAACGCGGGATGGTCAACGCGGCAGGCGCCGCAGCCCTGCGCGCGCCGCGCCAGCCGAAATCGCTGCCCAAGCCGCTGACGGCAAGCGACGCCAGGCAGGTCGTGGCGATGGAGGGCCAACTGGCGGAAGAGCCGTGGATCGCCGCACGCAACGCCGCCGTGCTGACGCTGCTCTACGGCTCCGGCCTGCGCATCTCCGAGGCGCTGGGCCTGACCGGCGCTGACCTCGCAACGGAAGCCGACAGTGTGCTGCGCGTCACCGGCAAGGGCGGCAAGACGCGGCTGGTGCCGGTGCTGCCGGTGGCCCGCAAGGCGGTTGCCGAATACCGCCGGCTCTGCCCTTTCCATATTGGTCCCGACGGCCCGCTGTTCCGCGGTGCCCGTGGCGGCCCGCTCAACCCGGCCATCGTCCAGCGCGAGATGGCGAAGCTGCGCTCGGCGCTCAACCTGCCCGACACCGCGACGCCGCATGCCCTGCGGCATTCCTTCGCCACCCACCTGCTCGGCCGCGGCGGCGATCTCCGCACCATCCAGGAGCTGCTCGGCCACGCCAGCCTGTCGACCACCCAGATCTACACCGGCGTCGACACCGCGAGGCTGCTCGACATCTACGAGAAGGCGCATCCAAGGGCGTGAACGCTTCTGAGGCCATTCGGAGCCCTCCGAACTCGTCATTCTAGGGCGAAGCAAGGAGCGGAGCGACGCGCGCAGACCCTGGAATCCCATGCCGTGCACTAGGCCGTGGGGTGCAACGGTGCAGAATTCTGGGCCGCAGCGGCGCTTTGAAGGCACGGCATGGATCCTCGGGTCTGCGCGCGTCGCTTCGCTCCTTGCTCCGCCCGTGGATGACGACGTGATGGGCGTTTCCGCTAACCACCAAGGCGCGCCATGTCCATACGCGTCGCCAACCCGCAGAACGTCTACGCCGCAAACCAGAACCGACCGAAGACAATTTCCCCGATCCGATTAACCGTTTTGCCGCTTTTCGGCGCTAAGATGCTTCTTCATGAAACGCGTCATCGCCATCGCCGACCGCGCGGCCCTGGTCTCGTTGAAGCTGCTTGCAGCGCTCAACCTGCTGTTCTTCCTGTCTTTCCTGGCCGTCCTGTTGCTTGCCGGCCGGGCGCTTGCCGCAGCGCCCAATTGCGCCGGCGCCGATCTGTTGACGGCACTGGAGAAGAACGATCCCGCCGCCTTCAAGAAGGTCGAGACCGAGGCCGCGGCCGTACCCAACGGCAAGGGCCTGCTGTGGAAGCTGGAGAAGCCCGGCGAAAAACCGTCCTATCTGTTCGGCACCATGCACATGACCGATACCCGCGTCACGACGCTGCCGGCCGCGGCGCAGAAAGCCTATGACGGCGCCGGCACAATCGTCATTGAAACCACCGACGCAATGGACAAGGCCAAGATGATGGCCGCGATGGCCAGCGAACCCGGCCTGATGATGTTCACCGACGACACCACCCTGTCGTCGCTGTTGTCGCCGGACGATGCGGCCGCACTGGACAAGGGGCTCGACGCGCGTGGCATCCCGCCGGCGACGGTCGCCAAGATGAAGCCGTGGATCCTCTCGGCGATGATGGCGTTGCCGGCCTGCGAGGTGGCGCGCCAGAGCGCCGGCGAACCCGTGCTGGACGTCAAGCTTGCCTCGGACGCCAAGGCTTCGGGAAAGGACGTCGAAGGGCTCGAAACCGCCGTCGATCAATTGCGCGCCATGGCTTCGCTGCCGATCGAATTCCACATGAAGAGCCTGGTCGAGACGATGAAGCTCGGCGACAAAGTGAACGACGTCAACGAGACGATGATCGTGCTCTACCAGCGTGGCGAGGTCGGCATGTTCTGGCCGCTGTTCCGCGCCGTGCTGCCGGAGACGGCGGACGACGAGGCCGGCTATGCCGCCTTCGAGCAGACCATTATCACCAGCCGCAACAAGGTGATGGCGGCGCATGCCGGGCCGATTCTGGCCAAGGGCAACGTCTTCATGGCCGTCGGCGCCATGCATCTGCCCGGTCCGGAAGGACTGGTCGAGGATTTTCGCAAGGCAGGGTATAGTGTTACCGCCGTCAACTGAGTCGTCTGGCGGCTGGCGGACCTGAAAACGCCGGTTTTTCAGCGCTTTCCGTCCGTTCGCGTGAAACCCGATGCGGGCTCAGCGCGTTGATGGCTGTTATTTTGATGACTTTCATCCAAGGAGGACACGTTTCATGGCGAACCCTAACGATCCCTACACCCCTTCGAGCACGCCTCCCCCAACGCGTGGCGGTGGTGGCGGCAGCGGGTGGCTGATCGCCCTTGTTGTCATTATCCTGGCCATTGTTGCGTATTATGTCTTTGGCAGAAGCGGCGGCGAGCATGCCCCCGCCCCGTCTGAGCCGCCGGCGGCCAGCACGCCTGCCCCGGCGCCTGCAACGCCCGCTCCGGCGCCTGAGCCAACTCCAGCGCCCACCCCGGCTCCCACGCCAGCTCCGGCGCCTACGCCTACGCCTACGCCGACCCCGGCTCCGGCTCCGGCACCTGCGCCGGCCCAGTAATCCGGCTACAGCTTGACGACAAACGGCCCGCCGATGGGCGGGCCGTTTTGGTTGGGGGCGACTACGGCGGCCTTCGTCATACCCGGGCTTGACCCGGGTATCCATGCCGCGACCGTTGCCGTAGAGCGCAACAGCGCAAAATTCTGCAACCGTTGCAATGCCTTAGCGTCACGGCATGATCCTGGGGTCTACGCGCGTCGCTTCGCTCCTTGCTTCGCCCTAGGGCCGAAGCGATGGCGCTGGTGCGCAGCTAAATATGAATCGGCTTGAAGAACGTCGCCAGCGCCGCTTCCTTGACCGCTTCCGACATCGTCGGATGCGCGTGGCAGGTCCGCGCCAGGTCTTCCGAGGAGCCGCCGAATTCCATCAGCACCGCCGCCTCGTGGATCATCTCACCGGCGCCGAAGCCGACGATATGGACGCCGAGCACGCGGTCGCTCGCCTTATCGGCCAGGATCTTCACGAAGCCGTCGGTGTGCAGCATGGCTCGCGCGCGGCCATTGGCGCTGAACGGGAATTTGCCGGCCTTGTAGTCGATGCCGGCCTTCTTCAGCTCTTCTTCGGTCTTGCCGACCGAAGCGATTTCCGGGCTGGTGTAGACGACGCTCGGGATGACGTCGTAGTTCACGTGACCGGCCTGGCCGGCGATCGTTTCCGCCACCGCGACGCCCTCATCCTCGGCCTTGTGCGCGAGCATCGGCCCGGCAATGACGTCGCCGATGGCATAAATGCCGGACACATTGGTCCTCAAATGCCCATCCGTCTTGACACGGCCGCGCTCGTCGACCTCGACGCCGGCTTCCTTCAGCCCCAGGCTGTCGGCATAGGGGCGCCGCCCGGTGGCGACCAGCACGACATCCGCCTCGATGGTTTCGGCCGCGCCGCCCTTGACCGGCTCGAAGGTGACGCTGGCGCCCTTCTTGACCTTGGCGACGCCGGTGACCTTGGCGCCGAGCTTGAACTCGAAACCCTGCTTGGAAAGCAGCCGCTGGAACTGCTTCGACACCTCGCCGTCCATGCCGCCCAGAATAGTGTCCAGGAACTCGACGACCGTGACCTTGGAGCCGAGCCTGGCCCACACCGAGCCGAGCTCCAGCCCGATGACGCCGCCGCCGACGACGACGAGGCTGGCGGGCACCTTGGCCAGCGACAACGCGCCGGTGGAGGAGACGATCGCCTTCTCGTCGAAATCGACCTTGACGCCCGGAATGCCGGCGACATCCGAGCCGGTGGCGATGACGATGTTCTTGGTCTCGATCTCCTCGACCTTGCCGTCCTCGCCGGTCACCGAAACCTTGCCGGCTCCGACCACCTTGCCGGTGCCGCGAAAGGAATCGATCTTGTTCTTCTTGAACAGGAAGGCGACGCCGTTGACGTTGGACGCCACCGTCGTGTCCTTATGCGCCATCATCTTCTTCAGATTGAGCTTCGGCGCCGGGATCTCGACGCCCAGCGTATCGAAGGCATGGCCGGCTTCCGCGAACATCTCGGAGGCGTGGAGCAGCGCCTTCGACGGGATGCAGCCGATGTTGAGGCAGGTGCCGCCGAAGGTGGCGTTCTTCTCGACCACTGCCGTCTTCAGCCCGAGTTGCGCCGCCTTGATGGCGCAGACATAGCCGCCCGGTCCCGATCCGATGATTACGACGTCATAAGCCATAGTCTTGTCCTTTGTTTTGGCGCCTATCGGCCGCCGCTCACATTCAGGATCGCGCCCGTTATATAGGAGGCCGCGTCCGACAGAAGATAGAGAACCGCGCTGGCGACTTCGTCCGCCGTGCCCGCGCGTTTCATCGGCAGCATGTCCCGCATCCGCGCCACCCGGTCGGGCTGGCCGCCCGACGCGTGGATCTCAGTTTCGGTGATGCCGGGGCTGACCGCGTTGACGCGAATGCCTTCGAGCACCACCTCACGCGCCAGACCGATGGTCATGGTGTCGATCGCGCCCTTGGAGGCGGCATAGTCGACATATTCGCCGGGCGAGCCCAGCCTAGCCGCCGCCGAGGACAAGTTGACGATGGCGCCGCCGTGGCCGCCATGTCGCGTCGACATGCGCTTGACCGCTTCGCGGGCGCAGAGAAAGGAGCCGACGATATTGATGTGCATCATGCGCTCCAGCCGCGCCGCGCTCATCTCGTCGACCCGCGCCTTGACGTCGACGATGCCGGCATTGTTGACGAAGGCGTCGAGCCGGCCGAAGGCCCGGTCGACGGCTTCGAACATCGCCAGGACATCGGCTTCGTTGCCGACATCGCCCTTGACGGCGAAAGCCTCGCCGCCAACGGCTTTCAGCTCGGCGACCAGCTTGTCCGCCGCGTTCTGGTCGGAAACATAGTTGACCGCCACACGGTAGCCGGCCTGGTTCGCCTGCCGGCAGATGGCGGCGCCGATGCCGCGGCTGCCGCCGGTGACCAGCAGCGTCTTCTTGTCGGTGCTCATTCCTGGCAGCCTTTCAGGATAAAGACGTCCCACGGCACCTTGGAGAAGCCGGCGGGACCGTAAGCGGCCGACATCTCCAGCGACGCTCCGAGATCGGGAAAGATCAGGCTTTTCGGTGCGTCGGCGCCTTCGGCCGGCAGCAGGCCGATCGTGCCCTTGTCGTCGGCGCTGTAGACGACGCCTTCCCAGACCGTGCAGGCGGCAAGCTCCTCGCCGGTGACATCGCCCGTCGGGCATTTGTACATCAGCGAGCCGTGCGGCCGCGCGGCGCTGCCTTCGGTCCACATCGCGATGCCGTCGAGCACGACATTGTTGTCGAGGATCATGCGGAAGGCGTTGGTGATCGTCGCCGAACTGCCGGCCGGCGTGAAGTCGATCTCGGCACCGCTCTGCGCCTCACCATAGACGGCAAGCTGGATCGGGCAGGCAGCCTGGGCGGCGGAAGCCGACAACAAAACCGCCGATCTAGTCATCCACCGGGTTATGGGTGAGGCAAGTATCCTCATCGATCGGCCTCGTTACGGCCATCGGCGTTTTCGAGCACTTCGAAGTCGGTCATCAGGAGCAGTGGTTCGCCGGATGCGTCCAACCCCCAGAAAGACCGATACGCGCCGTCGCCATACCCAGTGTCGAACATGGCGACGTTGACCGGGTTGCCTTCGACCGGACTATCGATACAAAACCTGTCGATAGTACAGGCGACGTCAGCGAGATAGTCATCAAGTTCCTGCTGGTCGGACATTAGCGTCAGAACAGACTTGTCCATGAATGACGCAACCGCGTCATCGACGATAAATTCAAGAAATTCTGACTTATAGACCGGCGGGCGATCGGGAACGAAGGTCGCCAATTCCCAGCGTATTGGCAAGCCGGGGCCGAACCGCAAGACCGCTGCCGCAATGCAGCCCTGCGCCTGAAGCAGTATGACCGGATAGCGTCCCGGCTTCACCTTGCGGCTGAAGGCAGGCCGGCTTAGTCCGGTGATGAGCGGATCGCAGGCAACGATTTCGCCGGTGGGCAATTCAAGCTCACCGATCGTGGTGACGGTGATCTTCCGTTCCGCCATCTCGGCAGAGCTGAGAGCGAAGACGCCGAGGTTGCTGCTGATCTCGGAGGCCTCCCAATCGGCGGGCGAAGCGACCACGGGCAAGTCGGAGAAAAGCCAGACGCGTCCACGCCGAAGGAATCGGCGTAAGGCATCTGACCAGCCGCTCATTGCGGATCAGCTCCGATCACAGATCGAGCACCAGCCGCTCGGGATCCTCCAGGCTTTCCTTGACCCGCACCAGGAAGGTCACCGCTTCCTTGCCGTCGACAATGCGGTGATCGTAGCTGAGCGCCAGATACATCATCGGCCGGATGACGATCTGGCCGCCGACTACCATCGGCCGCTCCTGGATCTTGTGCATGCCGAGAATGCCCGACTGCGGCGCATTCAGGATCGGCGTCGACATCAGCGACCCGTAAACACCACCGTTGGAAATCGTAAACGTCCCGCCTTGCATATCCGCCACCGACAGCTTGCCGTCGCGCGCTGCGAGGCCCAGGCGGCCGATCTCCTTCTCGATCTCGGCGATGGACATCTGGTCGGCATCGCGCACCACCGGCACCACCAGCCCCTTGTCGGTGCCGACGGCGACGCCGACATGGGCGAAGTTCTTGTAGATGATGTCGGTGCCGTCGATCTCGGCATTGACCGCCGGGATCTCCTTCAGCGCATGCGTCACAGCCTTGGTGAAGAAGCCCATGAAGCCGAGCTTCACGCCATGCTTCTTCTCGAACACGTCCTTGTATTTGGCCCTCAGCGCCATCACCGCGCTCATATCCACCTCGTTGAAGGTGGTGAGCATGGCGGCGGTCGACTGCGCCTCCTTCAGGCGGCGCGCGATGGTCTGGCGCAGCTTGGTCATGCGCACGCGCTCCTCGCGCGGCGCATCCTCGGCGGTGGACGGCGCGCGGGCCGCGGCGGGCGCCGGAGCGGCCTTCGGCATCTCGGCCGGCTGGGAAGGGGCGCCCTTGGCGATGGCGTCGAGCACATCGCCCTTCAGCACCTGGCCGCGCTTGCCGGAACCGGACAGCTGGTCGACCGAGAGATTGTGTTCCGCGATCAGTTTGGCCGCGGCCGGCGCCGGCGGCATGGTGCGCGGCTCGACCGGACCGGCGTCGCCGGCCATCTTGGCGGTTTCGGCCGCCGCCTGCTTGGTGGTGGACGCGGCGTCCGGGCTGGACGCCTGCGCCACCGCCTGCGGCTTGGTGGCGGGCGCTGCAGCCGCGCCGCCGGCCGAAATCGAGCCGAGCAGCGCCCCGACATTGACCGTCTCGCCTTCCTTGACGGCGATCTCGGCCAGCGTTCCGGCGCCCGCGGCGGGCACTTCCACCGTCACCTTGTCGGTTTCGAGCTCGACCAGGGGCTCGTCGGCGGCGATCGCGTCGCCGACCTTCTTGAACCACTTGCCGACAGTCGCCTCGGTGACGGATTCGCCGAGAGTGGGGACGCGGATTTCGGTAGCCATTGTGCCTGTCCGTTGTCTTCTTGAGGTCTGTTTCGTCCGGCCTGTTTGCGCGCCCGGCGCCCTATTCGCCGAGAGCGTCGTCGAGCAGCGCGGCCAGCTGGCTGAGATGCTTCGACATCAACCCTGTCGCCGGCGAGGCCGAGGCCGGCCGTCCGGTGTAGCGCACCCGCTGATGCTTGGCATCGATATGCGCCAGCACCCATTCGAGATAGGGATCGATGAACGACCAGGCGCCCATGTTCTTGGGCTCCTCCTGGCACCACACCATCTCGGCATTGCGGAAACGCGACAGCTCGGTGATCAGCGCCTTGGCCGGGAACGGATAGAGCTGTTCGACGCGCAGCAGGTAGATGTCGTTGATGCCGCGCTTCTCACGCTCCTCATAGAGGTCGTAATAGACCTTGCCCGAGCACAGCACGACGCGGCGTATCTTGGAGTCCTTCACCAGCTTGATAGGCTGGTCGGCCAAGAGCTGCGCATCGTCCCAAAGCAGTCGGTGGAACGAGCTTTCGCCCGCCATCTCCGACAGCGTCGACACCGCGCGCTTGTGGCGCAGCAGCGATTTAGGCGTCATCAGGATCAGCGGCTTGCGGAAGTCGCGCTTCAGCTGTCGGCGCAAGATATGGAAATAGTTAGCCGGCGTGGTGACGTTGGCGACCTGCATATTGTCTTCCGCGCAGAGCTGCAGGAAGCGCTCCAGCCGCGCCGACGAGTGCTCCGGCCCCTGGCCCTCATAGCCATGCGGCAGCAGGCAGACGAGACCCGACATGCGGAGCCACTTGCGCTCGCCCGACGAGATGAACTGGTCGAACACCACCTGGGCGCCATTGGCGAAGTCGCCGAACTGCGCTTCCCAGAGCGTCAGCGCCTTGGGCTCGGCCAGGCTGTAGCCGTATTCGAAGCCGAGCACCGCCTCTTCAGAGAGCATCGAGTTGATGACCTCGTAGCCGGCCTGCGCCGCCGAGAGATTGTTGAGCGGAATGTAGCGGGTCTCGTCGCGCTGGTCGTAAAGCACCGAATGGCGCTGCGAGAAGGTGCCGCGTTCCGAATCCTGGCCGGAAAGCCGGATCGGATTGCCGTCGAGCAGGATAGCGCCGAAGGCCAGCGCCTCGGCCGTCGACCAATCGATGCCTTCGCCCGACTCGATTGCCTGGCGGCGGTTTTCAAGGAAGCGCAGGATGGTCTTGTGCGCCTCGAAGTCCTTCGGCACCTCGGTCAGCTTCTTGCCGATCTCCTTCAGCGTGCGCACCGGCACGGCGGTCTTGCCGCGCCGCTGTTCGTCCTGGTTGTCGGCGGTGCGCAGGCCCGACCACGCGCCGTCCAGCCAGTCGGCCTTGTTGGGCTTGTAGTGCTGGCCGACTTCCCATTCGGCTTCCAGATGCGCGCGCCAGTCGGCCCGCATCTTGTCGACCTCGGCCTGGGTGACGTGGCCTTCGGCGATCAGCCGGTCGGCATAGATCTGCACCACCGTCTTATGGCTGCGGATGTTGCGGTACATGATCGGCTGGGTGAAGGACGGTTCATCGCCCTCATTGTGACCGAAGCGGCGGTAGCAGAACATGTCCACCACCACCGGCTTGTGGAACTTCATGCGGAATTCGGTCGCAACCTTCGCGGCATGCACCACCGCTTCCGGATCGTCGCCATTGACGTGGAAGATCGGCGCCTCGATCATCTTGGCCACATCCGACGGATAGGGTGAGGAACGCGAGAAGCGCGGATTGGTGGTGAAACCGATCTGGTTGTTGATGATGAAATGCAACGTGCCGGCGACGCGATGCCCGCGCAGGCCCGACAGGCCGAGGATTTCCGCGATCACGCCCTGGCCGGCAAAGGCGGCGTCGCCGTGCAGCAGCAGCGGCATGACCTTGGCGCGCTCAGACAGCGGCACGATCTCGCCGCGCTCACGGCCGGACAACTGATCCTGCTTGGCGCGCGCCTTGCCCATCACGACAGGGTCGACGATTTCCAGATGCGAGGGGTTGGCCGTCAGCGACAGGTGCACCTTGTTGCCGTCGAACTCGCGGTCTGACGAGGCGCCGAGGTGATACTTGACGTCGCCCGAGCCTTCGACTTCGTCGGGAGCCGCCGAGCCGCCCTTGAATTCGTGGAAGATGGCGCGGTGCGGCTTGGCCATCACCTGGGAGAGCACGTTGAGGCGGCCGCGATGCGCCATGCCGAGCACGATTTCCTTCAAGCCGAGCTGGCCGCCGCGCTTGACGATCTGTTCCAGCGCCGGGATCAGCGACTCGCTGCCATCGAGGCCGAAACGCTTGGTGCCCTTGTACTTGACGTCGATATATTGCTCGAAGCCCTCGGCCTCGACCAGCTTCGACAGGATCGCCTTCTTGCCGGTGGCGGTGAAGGTGATCTCCTTGTCGGCGCCTTCGATGCGCGCCTGAATCCAAGCCTTCTCTTCCGGATCGGAGATGTGCATGAACTCGACGCCGAGCGTCGAGCAATAGGTGCGGGTCAGGATATCCAGCATCTGCCGGATGGTGCCGAATTCGAGGCCTAGCACATTGTCGAGGAAGATCGGCCGGTCATAATCGGCTTCGGTGAACCCGTAATTCTCCGGCGACAGCTCGTTATAATCCTCGAGCGGCTTGGCGATGCCGAGCGGGTCGAGATTGGCGTGCAGGTGGCCGCGCATGCGGTAGGCGCGGATCATCATGATGGCGCGCACGGAATCGCGCGTCGCCTGGTGCACGTCGGCGTCGGAAAGCATGGCGCCGTTGATGACGGCCTTTTCCTTGACCTTCTTTTCGATCGCCTTTTCGACCAGACCCCAATTGCCGTCGAGCGCCGAGACCAGCTCGCCATTGGCCTGCAGCGGCCAGGAAGGCTTCGCCCAGGACGCGCCCTTGGCGTTCTTGCGGACATCGCCCGCGTCATCCTTCAGCGCCGCGAAGAAATCCTGCCACTCCGGATCGACGGAGGCGGGATTGTCCTCATAGGCCGCGTAGAGCGCGTCGATGTAATCGGCATTGCCGCCATAGAGGAATGAGGTGAGCGAGAATTGGTCGTTGGCCTGATCTTGTCTTGCCATTTTCGTCTGCGGAGCCTGGCTCCGTCTCCTTTTTGGAGCGAATAGTGAGTAGCGAATAGCGAGTAGGGACTGCCCGGATCGCGCTGCTACTCTGTTTTTCCTATTCGCTATTCGCTACTCACTATTCGCTACTCACTTAACCCTTGATCGCCTCGACCAGCGTCGTGCCGAGCCGCGCCGGCGACGGCGACACCTTGATGCCGGCCGATTCCATCGCCGCGATCTTATCTTCCGCGCCGCCCTTGCCGCCGGAGATCACCGCGCCCGCGTGGCCCATGGTGCGGCCGGCCGGCGCCGTGCGCCCGGCGATGAAGCCCGCCATCGGTTTCTTGCGGCCGCGCTTGGCTTCGTCCTTGAGGAACTGCGCGGCGTCTTCCTCGGCCGAGCCGCCGATCTCGCCGATCATGATGATCGACTTGGTCTCGTCGTCGGCGAGGAACATCTCCAGCACGTCGATGAATTCGGTGCCCTTGACCGGGTCGCCGCCGATGCCCACCGCTGTGGTCTGGCCGAGGCCGACATTGGTGGTCTGGAAGACTGCCTCATAGGTAAGCGTTCCCGAGCGCGAAACAACGCCGACCGAGCCCTTGCGGAAGATGTTGCCGGGCATGATGCCGATCTTGCATTCGTCGGGCGTCAGCACGCCCGGGCAGTTCGGGCCGATCAGCCGCGAGGTGGAGCGGTCGAGCCGCGCCTTGACCTTGACCATGTCCATCACAGGGATGCCTTCGGTGATGCAGACGATGAGCGGGATCTCGGCCTCGATCGCCTCGATGATGGCCTCGCCGGCTCCCGCCGGCGGCACGTAGATGACGGAGGCGTTGGCGCCGGTCTTTGCCTTGCCCTCGGCGACGGTGGCGAAGATCGGCAGGTTTTCGCCTTTCGAACCGGTCCAGGTCTCGCCGCCCTTCTTGGGATGGATGCCGCCCACCATCTTGGTGCCGTGATAGGCCAGCGCCTGCTCGGTGTGGAACGTGCCGGTCTTGCCGGTCAGACCCTGAACCAAGACCTTGGTGTTCTTGTCGACGAGAATGGACATGGGTGGGAACGCCTCTGAATTCAGCGATTACAAGAAAGGATTGACGGCCCGGACCGAGCCATAGACCTGGTTGTGGTTGAGATCTTCGGTGTAGAAAATCGGCGCGCCGAGCCGTTCCGCGGCTGCAAGCAACGCCGCGTCGTAATATTTGAGCTGATAGCGACGCGCGAGACGAAGCCCCGCGATGACATAGGCCTGATCGACCGGGACAAAAGGAAGCGTGCCGAGAAAGACCAGCCATTGGTCGACCACAGCATCGGCCGAGACCGACTTCCGCCTTGCCACGTTGGCGAACTCTGCCAAGGTCTGGCCAGAGACGCCGAACACGGTCCCGAGGACAAGGCCTTGCGCGATATCGTGGCGGCGAGGATCACTCGTCCTCTCCGAAGCCGCGTACAGGAGGACGTTCGAGTCGAGAAAGCATTCTATCCTCTCGTTCGGCATAGATCTCGTCCCGGTTCCATTTGTATGCAGGGCCTAGATCGAGCGGCGATTCTTTCATCAACCTGCGCATGCCTTCCCGCGCCCAGGCGATCCGGTCTTCCTGCTCGACCTCATGCGCGAGCAGCGTGCGAATAAGGGCATTGAGCGTCGTCTGGCGACGCCCAGCGAGGCCACGCGCCTTTTCAAGGAGGGCCTCGTCAATGGCCAAGGTGACGTTCTTCATTGTCCGTCTCCACATAAATACACAGGTACAATATGTGTGATTATGTGTGGCCCTTCAACCGTCCTGATCTCCATCGCTCAGCCTTCCTTCATCTCGGAAGGCGAAACGCGCCGGTAGAGGCCGCTCACCATGTCTTGCCACGCATCGCTGCCGGCGGGCTTGAACTGAAGTTTCATGCGGTAGGCGTCAGTGCCGTCAAAGCTGTACGCCATGCGTGCGGCGCCGCGTGGCGACGAGCGTTCCAGCATCAGCTCGCTGCCGTTCCACGTGCCGGTAGCCGGCGACATCGGCACGAACCCCATCGAGTCGAACTGATGCATGGTGACGAGGCCGCTCTGCTGGTCGAAGCCGAACACATTATGCGCGCCGAACGAGACGGTGCCGTCCCGGCGCTGGCGATAGCGCTGCACCACGAACAGGCCGCCGAACTCAGCCTCCGCCAGCACTTCCGAAGTCGCCGCACCGGCGTCGGTCCATTGCGTGGCCGCGACCTCTTCCTCGCCGCGCCACGCGCCGACCAGCGCCTGCAGGCGTTGGTGACCGTCAGAGAGGGAAGAGAAGGGTGACGCGTTCATGGCTCAGAGCCGCTTCAGGTCGGTGACGGTGAGGTCACTCCGGGCGTTGCCGGTGTTCAAGGTCGTCGCCGGCTCGAACATCAGCACCACCGGCTCCTTCGTCAGCGAGCGCGGCCGATGCTCGACGCCGCGCGGCACGACGATGAAGTCGCCCTCGCCGAGCTCTACCGGCCCGTCGCGGAAATCGATGGCGATCCTGCCGCGCAGCACCAGGAAGGCCTCGTCCTCATTGTCATGCGCATGCCAGTCGAAAACCTCGCCGAACTTGGCGACCTTGGCCTGGGCATCGTTGACGTCGCCGGCGATATGCGGATCGAAGACCTTGGCGATCTTCGCGTCCGCCGCCTCGACCAGGTTTATCTTGCGCGGAGGCATCCGCTCAGCCCTTCACCGCCGCCACGATCTTCTTGGCCGCGTCGTCGAGATCGTCGGCCGACACGACATTGAGGCCGCTGTCGTTGATGATCTTCTTGCCGAGCTCGGCATTGGTGCCTTCGAGGCGCACGACCAGCGGCACCTTGAGGCCCACCTCCTTGACCGCGGCGATCACGCCCTCGGCGATGACGTCGCACTTCATGATGCCGCCGAAGATGTTGATCAGGATGCCTTCGACGGCCGGATCCTTGGTGATGATCTTGAACGCCGCCGTGACCTTTTCCTTGGAAGCGCCGCCGCCGACGTCGAGGAAGTTAGCCGGCTCAGCACCATAGAGCTTGATGATGTCCATCGTCGCCATGGCAAGGCCGGCGCCGTTGACCATGCAGCCGATATTGCCGTCGAGCGCGACATAGGCGAGGTCGTATTTCGACGCCTCGATCTCCTTCTCGTCCTCCTCGGAAGTGTCGCGCAATTCCATCACGTCCGGGTGGCGGAACAGCGCATTGTTGTCGAACGACACTTTGGCGTCCAAGACGCGCAGATGGCCGTCCTTCATGACGATCAGCGGATTGACCTCGAGCAGGCTCATGTCCTTCTCGACGAAGGCTTTGTAGAGGATCGGGAACAGCGTGCCGCCATCCTTCGCCGCATCGCCGTCGAGCTTCAGCGCGGCGTTGAGCTTCTTCACGTCGTCGGCGCTCACGCCCTTTTCCGGATCGATGGCAACGGTGACGATCTTTTCCGGCGTGTCGTGCGCGACCGTCTCGATGTCCATGCCGCCCTCGGTCGAGACGACGAAGGCGATGCGGCCGACCGAGCGGTCGACCAGGATCGACAGATAGAGCTCGCGCTCGATGTCGGCGCCGTCCTCGATATAGAGACGGTTGACCTGCTTGCCGGCAGGTCCCGTCTGCTTGGTGACCAGCGTGTGGCCGAGCATCTCGTTGGCATTGGCGACGACTTCCGCCGCCGACTTCGCCAGGCGCACGCCGCCCTTGGCATCGGGGCCGAGCTCCTTGAACTTGCCCTTGCCGCGGCCGCCGGCGTGGATCTGGCTCTTCACGACATAGAGCGGGCCGGGCAGCGCTTCTGCCGCGGCTTCCGCCTCGCTGGCTTTGAACACCGGAACGCCGCTTGCGACCGGCGCGCCGAACGTCTTCAGCAGCGCCTTGGCCTGATACTCATGGATGTTCATGCGCGTGGTCTCCGGGGGAAGGACGTTTTATTTGCCGGCGAGGTGCGGGGCGATCTTGGTGCAGGCCTCGGTGAGGCCCTGCACGGCCGCCACCGAATTGTCGAACATCTTCTGCTCGGCCTTGGACAGATCGATCTCGATGACGCGCTCGACGCCGCCGGCGCCGATCACTACCGGAACGCCGACATAGGTGTTCTTCACGCCATACTGGCCCGAGAGATGCGCAGCGCAGGGCAGCACGCGCTTCTTGTCCTTGAGATAGGATTCGGCCATCGCGATCGCCGAGGCGGCCGGCGCGTAATAGGCCGAGCCGGTCTTCAACAGGCCGACGATCTCGGCGCCGCCATCGCGGGTGCGCTGCACGATCTGGTCGAGCTTCTCCTTTGAGGTCCAGCCCATCTTGACGAGGTCGGGCAGCGGGATGCCGGCCACAGTCGAATAGCGGATCATCGGCACCATGGAATCGCCGTGGCCGCCGAGCACGAAGGCGGTGACGTCCTCGACCGAGACCTTGAACTCCTCGGCCAGGAAGTAGCGGAAGCGGGCGCTGTCGAGCACGCCGGCCATGCCGACGACATGGCTGGTCGGCAGCCCGGAGAACTTCTGCAGTGCCCAGACCATGGCGTCGAGCGGGTTGGTGATGCAGATGACGAAGGCCTTCGGCGCATATTTCTTGAGGCCGGCGCCAACCTGTTCCATCACCTTCAGGTTGATGCCAAGAAGGTCGTCGCGGCTCATGCCGGGCTTGCGCGGCACGCCGGCGGTGACGATGCACACATCCGCGCCCTCGATGCCGGCATAGTCGTTGACGCCGGTCAGCCGGGAATCGAAGCCGTCGACCGGCGAAGACTGCGCGATGTCGAGACCCTTGCCCTGCGGAATGCCCTCGGCGATATCGAACAGCACCACGTCGCCGAGATCCTTGAGGCCGATCATATGGGCGAGCGTGCCGCCGATCATGCCCGAGCCGATGAGCGCTATCTTGTTGCGTGCCATGTGAGGATGTTTTCCTTTGTCTGTGACGAAGTCGTGACGGGCCGGAGGGGCCGAAAGGATGCGGGAAACCGCGAGATTTGGCCGCACCGAATAACTCCGGCGCGCAAGAAATTCAAACGATTATTTTGAGCCTAACGTTTTCAATCGGTTAGATGCACTGGGAATTACGTAAACGTCAAAGTTTATGAGCCGACTGAGGAGAATTTACACATTGAACGTCGAAATCAGAAGGCTTCATCCGGGCGATGACGCGGTTGTGACTTAAGCAGGGCACCGCTGAACGAAATTCAGGCTTGCGCCTGCCTCACCTCTGCAGCCGCCACCTCCTTTTTTCGCCGTTCCGCCCAGCCGTCCAGCCAGTCGCGGCTCTGCATCTCGACCAGGCGCGAGGCTGTACGCTCGAATTCGAACACTTCCGTGCCGCGCTTGGCCGTATAAAGCCGTTCGGGCGGCGCCGCCGCGCTCATCACCAGCCGCATGCGGTGGTCGTAGAGCGTGTCGATCAAAAGGATGAAGCGCTTGGCCTCGTTGCGCTTGCCTTCGCCCAGCACCGGCACATGGTCGATGAAAACGGTCGAGAAGCGGCCGGCGATCGCCAGATAGTCGCGCGCGCCGAGCGGCTTTTCGCAGAGGTCGGCAAAGGAAAAGCGCGCCGCGTCGCCGGCGGCGCGCGGCACGACGAGCTGGCGGCCTTTCAGCGTCAGCGTCACCTCGCCGATCTGCTGGCCATGCGTCATCGCCTTCCAGGCCTCGTCGAGCGCGCGCTCGGCCGCGGCGTCGTCCGGCGTGACATAAACCGGCTGGCGGTTGAGCTTTTCCTGGCGGTAGTCCTTCTCGGCATCCAGCGTCATCACATGTGCATTGCGCTCGAGCAGCGAGATGAACGGCAGGAAGAGCTGGCGGTTCAACCCGTCGCGATAAAGGTTCTCCGGCGCCACATTGGAGGTGGCGACCAGCACCACGCCGTTGGCGAACAGCGCCGAGAACAGGCGCGACAGGATCATCGCGTCGGCGATGTCGGTGACGGAGAACTCGTCGAAGCACAGCACCCAGGCTTCATCGGCCAGCGCCCGCGCCACCGGCGGGATCGGGTCGTCTTCCTTGACCGCGCCTTCCTTACGCGCCTGCCGGTGCTTCTGGATGCGGTCCTGCACATCGGCCATGAAGTCGTTGAAATGCACGCGGCGCTTGCGCCGGACCGGCAACAGCTCGAAGAACATGTCCATCAGCATGGTCTTGCCGCGACCGACGCCGCCATGGATGTAGAGGCCTTTGACCGGCTCGCGCGGCTGACGCTTGGCCGCGAACAGCCAGCCCAGCGCGCTCGATTTATGCGCCAGCCTTTTGGCCGAGATCTCGTCTATCAACCGGTCGAGCGCAGCGACGATCCGCTCCTGCGCCGGGTCGCGCTCGGCCGCGCCGCTTTGGACGAGATGCTCGTAGCGCTGCCTGACGGTCGCGTGGGTCTGGATACCGTCGCGCAGGTGCATGGGTCCGGTCTTTTGCATTCTTTTGCGCGGAACGCCTGAGGAAAGGCCAGGGTGTGTTGAGCTTCAGGTCAGGCCGAGTCGAAAATGGCGGGTTCCGAGAACCGGAGCGGAGCGTACTTGAAGTACGTGAGCACCGGTCTACGCCGGCCATAGCCTTAATTCAACTACCACGCCACTCCTAAGTGCTTCGGCCGGCGAAGGCCGGAAGCGCAGGAAACCGGCATTTGCAGGCCGGCCTCACCTGAATATCAGCACACCCTCGCGTTATCTTGTAAGCGAGATAGGTTGCCCGTTGGAAGTCTGGCCATCGAACTTTTCGCCGCCGGAGGAATAGAGCCTGGCCAGCGTGCCGCCGTTCTCGTCGTAAAGCGTCAGCTGCTTGCCGGCGACATTCCACGACTTGATGCCGTCGATCGGCGCCGGGCAGTGCAGCGGACCGGCGCGGTAGCCGGCGCCGAACTTGGTCTGCGGCGTCGCCACCTTGCAGCTCTGCCCGGAGACATTGACGTTCCAGACGCCGGCGACGCTGGCCGCGGTGAGATCGGTGGCGCCGGCGGGCGCGGTGCCGTCCGGCGGCAGCGACGCGACCTGGGTGTTCTTCGGAGCGGTCGGGAATTGCGACGGATCGGCGGCGCCGGGGGAAGCCGGCGGCGGCAGCTGATTCTGCGTCACCGTGCCGGAGGGCGCCGGGGTCAGCGGTGCCGGCTGCTGGTCGTCCATCGACGAGAAGCGCGAGGTCGAGCAGCCGCTCGCAACGAGCGCGGCCAGCGATACGGCCACAAGGCCAGTCCTTGAAAAATGCATTTACCACCTCCGTCGGATCTGGCCGGGGGGAGCCATCCGCGTAATCTCCGCTTCACCAAGACGGCGAAGGTGGCAGAATTTCAACCCGATATGGTTAAAATAGGGTTTTCGAAACGGCTGTTGCAAATTTATCGCAGCGGAGGGCCACAGTCGGGAAGCTGTCGCTGAAAACCTTATAGTCTATTGAAATGTCAATATTAAATCCTGGCGCTCGGCACGAAGACATAACCATCCGGGCCGACGATGTAGCATTCGCGCAAGCCATGCGGCTTGTCGATCGAGCCGGCCAGCACGATGTGGCCGAGCGCGGCCGCCTTTTTCTCGACCGAGTCCGGATCGGCGCCGTAAAGGCGCAGTTCGATACCGGCCCCGCGAGTCTCGGCGCCTGCGGTGACGCCGGTCATCGGATTGTCCAGATAGGAATGGTCGGCGTGCAGCATGAAGATCGAGCCTAGCAGCTCGATCGCCGCGAAATCCTCGTCGCCATAGATGATCTGGGCACCAAGCACGTCGCGGCAGAAAGCCTCCATCGCCGTCATGTCGGTAACCAGCAGGTTGACGCCGACCCCAAGCGGCAGCGAGCGGCCGAAATCCTCGGCCTTCATCCACGGTGTCTTGGTTCGCTTCATCGCCATGACGGTTCCCCCTCTCTGCCCGATCCTAATTGAACGGGGCTTCGCCCGTTGGCATTCGCCAGCAAAATGCTTGCGCCAGGCGCGCGCGTCCTTATCTCAGGAAGGACCGAGCCGGCGGGAGAGTGAATGGCCGCGAGAAGAACCGCCAACCGCTATTACAACGGCCCGCCCAGCGATCATTTCGACGGCGCCTTGTTCTTTAATCCCGGCGGCAAGCCGCCCGGGCGCTTCAGCGATCTTCTCAGATGGCAGTTCGGCAGCAATCGGGCGAAATGGCCGGCCGCCTGGCCAAGCCCGCATCCGTCGGCAAAGCCGGACGATCGGGTGGAAGGCAGCGCGCTGAGACTCACCATGGTCGGCCATGCTTCGCTCCTCATCCAGACGGCGGGGTTGAATATCCTGACCGACCCGGTCTGGTCGGAGCGCGCCTCGCCTTTCGCCTTCGCCGGGCCGAAGAGGGTCAATGCGCCGGGGATTGCCTTTGCCGATCTGCCGCCGATCGACCTGGTCCTGATCAGCCACAATCACTACGACCATCTCGACCTCGCCACGCTGAAGCGGCTGAGGGAGAAACACGATCCGCTGGTGATCGCGCCGCTCGGCAATGACGCCATCATCGGCCGCGCGGTGCCCGGCATGCGGCTCAGCGTGCATGATTGGGGCGACAGGCTCGATGCCGGCACGGCCGCCATCCATGTCGAACCGGCGCATCACTGGTCGGCGCGCGGCGGGCGCGACCGCCGCATGGCGCTGTGGGCGGGCTTCGTCATCGAGACGATGGCCGGCAATATCTATTTCGCCGGCGACACCGGCTTCCATGACGGCATCAACTACCGGCTGATGGGAGAAAAGCATGGCGGCTTCCGCCTCGCCATCCTGCCGATCGGAGCCTATGAGCCGCGCTGGTTCATGGCGCCGCAGCACCAGAATCCGCAGGAGGCCGTTCAGGGCATGAAGCTGTGCAACGCCGCCTTCGCCGCCGGCTGCCACTGGGGCACCTTCCACCTCACCGACGAGCCGGTCGATGAGCCGGCCCGGAAACTGGCCGAGGCTTTGGCCGCCGAAGACCTGCCGTCAGAGCGTTTCCGTGCCATGCGACCGGGAGAGCTGTGGGACGTGCCGGCCATCTACAAAGGAACCCAAACCGGCCAACCGCGTTGATCGGACGACGCAAACCGCTGGAGCTTCCCCATGATCAGGTGGATCATCATCCTTCTCATCATCGCCGCCGCCGCGAGCCTGCTCGGCATGCCGGCTTTGGCAGGCGCGGCCGCTACCGGCGCGCGCATCCTCATCGGCATCGTGCTGATCATCTTCCTGCTGATCGTGCTCGGCGTCTTCGCGGTAACATAAGCGCGACCACTTGGTCGTCGCTGGCGCGACCGCCAGGTCGTCGCTGGCGCGACCACTTGGTCGTCGCTGCACGACCGGTCGCTGCGCGGCCTCTTCTTCGTCGTCGCCAGAGCCACGCCGGACTGGTAATTCCCGCCCGTTTCCGCCATATAGCGCCCAAACGGATTGGCCAACGGATTGGAACGACCGGTTAGATGGCAGGCAGCGCCCCCTTCGCCAAGATGAACGGCATCGGCAACGAGATCATCGTTGCCGATATGCGCGGCCGCGCCGACAAGGTGACGGCGGCGGCCGCGATCGCCCTCAATGGCGACGCGGCGACGAAGTTCGACCAGATCATGGCGATCCACGACGCGAAGACGCCGGGCACGGCCTATTATATCGACATCTTGAACTCCGACGGCACCAGCGCGCAGGCCTGCGGCAACGGCATGCGCTGCGTCGTGCAGGCTTTGGCCGCCGAGACGGGCAACAAGAGCTTCACCTTCGAGACCCGCGCCGGCGTCTTGAACGCGCAGGAGCATGCGGACGGTCTTATTTCGGTCGACATGGGCAAGCCGCGTTTCGGCTGGCAGGAGATCCCGCTGGCGGAAGAGTTCCGCGACACCCGCATGATCGAGCTGCAGATCGGCCCGATCGATGCCCCGGTGCTGCATTCGCCCTCGGCGGTGTCGATGGGCAACCCGCACGCGATCTTCTGGGTCGACAACCACGTCTGGTCTTATGAGCTGGACCGCTTCGGCCCGCTGCTCGAAAACCATCCGATCTTCCCCGAGCGCGCCAATATCACCATTGCCCAGGTGACTTCGCCCGAAACCATGATCATCCGTACCTGGGAGCGCGGCGCCGGCCTCACCAAGGCCTGCGGCTCGGCGGCTTGCGCCGCCGCGGTCGCGGCGGCCCGTACCAGGCGCACCGGCCGCAGCGTCTCGCTGCTCGCGCCCGGCGGCGGCGAGCTCAATGTCGAATGGCGCGACGACGATCACGTCATCCTGACAGGTGCCGCCGAATGGGAATTTTCCGGCAGCTTCGATCCCTCGACCGGCGCCTGGGCCCGCGACACCGAAAGCGCCGCCTGATGTCCGCCCTTCAAAAAGGCGTGGTATCCGAAGCCTCCACCATGACAGGTATCGACGTCGTCACCTTCGGCTGCCGGCTGAACACCTATGAATCCGAAGTGATGCGCCGCGAGGCCGAAAGCGCCGGCCTGGGCGAGCTCAATGGCGGCGCCTTCATCTTCAACACCTGCGCCGTCACGGCGGAAGCGGTGCGCCAGGCCAAGCAGGCGATCCGCAAGGCCCGCCGCGAGAACCCTTCGGCCCGCATCATCGTCACCGGCTGCGCGGCGCAGACCGAGCCGCAGAATTTCGCCGCAATGGACGAGGTCGACCTGGTGCTCGGCAATGAGGAGAAGCTCAAGGCCAACTCCTACCGCGCGCTGCCCGATTTCGGCGTCAACGACACCGAGAAGGCGCGCGTCAACGATATTTTTTCGGTGCGCGAGACGGCAAGCCACATGGTCGACGCCATCGAGGGCCGCGCGCGCGCCTTCGTGCAGGTGCAGAATGGCTGCGACCATCGCTGCACCTTCTGCATCATCCCTTACGGCCGCGGCAACTCGCGCTCCGTGCCGATGGGCGCGGTGGTCGAGCAGGTCAAGCGCCTCGCCGGCAACGGCTATGCCGAGATCGTGCTGACCGGCGTCGACATGACTAGCTTCGGCGCCGACTTGCCGGGCGCGCCAAAGCTGGGAAAGCTGGTGAAGACCATCCTGCGCCAGGTGCCTGACGTGAAGCGGCTGAGATTGTCCTCCATCGATTCCATCGAGGCCGACGACGACCTGCTCGACGCCATCGCTGCTGAACCGAGGCTGATGCCGCATCTGCATCTGTCGCTGCAATCGGGCGACGACATGATCCTGAAGCGCATGAAGCGCCGGCATTTGCGCGACCAGTCGATCCGCTTCTGCGAGGACGTGCGCAAGCTGCGTCCCGGCATCGTCTTCGGCGCCGACATCATCGCCGGCTTCCCGACCGAGACCGAGGCGATGTTCGAGAATTCGGAGAAAATCGTTGAGGAATGCGGCCTGACGCATCTCCACGTCTTTCCGTTCTCGCCACGCGAAGGCACGCCGGCCGCGCGCATGCCGCAGGTCCGCCGTGAGGTGGTGAAGGCGCGCGCCGCCAGGCTGCGCGCCGCCGGCGAGACCGCCTATCGCCATCATTTGGCGTCGCTCTCCGGTACACGGCAATCGATCCTGGTCGAGCGCGACGGGCTCGGCCGTACCGAAGGTTTTACGCTGGCCGCGATCGCCGCCGGCGCGCCCGGCGAGATCGTCGAGGCCATGGTCGCCGGCCATGACGGCGCCCGGCTGATTGCGGCTCCGCTTGCCGCGCAAGCCGCCTGAGAACTGCGAGACGTATGGCTGGTTTCTTCAAGAAGATATTTTCGTTCGGCAGGAAAGAGGTCGTCGAGGAGCGCGTCGACGAAGCGCTGCCGCCGATCAAGTGGGACGCGCTGGACGCGCTGAAGCCGGAGACTGAGCCTCAACCGGTTCCCGAAGAGCCGAAGCCCGAGCCTGCTCCATCCATCCCGCCGGTGCCAGAGCCCACCATTCCCGCCGAGCCGGAACCGCTGCCGCAGCCTGAGCCGGAAGAAGAGCCGCAGCCGGCGCCCGAGAAGCCGGAGCCGCCGGCCCCCGAGGAAGTGCCGCCGGCACAACCCGAGCCTCTACCTGCGCCGACGCCCGAACCTACTCCGCAGGAAGTGCCCGCACCTGCGCCGACGCAACCTGACATCGAGCCTTCGCGTCCGGAACCGCTGCCTGAGCAGCCACCGGTCGAAGTGCCGACGCCGCCTGCCGAAGTCCCGGTCGAAACGCCAGTGCCCATCGAGGTGCCACCAGCGGCGCCGCCCTCTGTGGAACCATCCGCCGAAGCCGTAGCGGAAATCGCGCCTCCTATTCGACAGCCCGCGCCCGTCGAGCTGCAGCCGATCCATGCCGAGATCGCACCGGAGCCGGAGGCTTTGCCGTCGCCGCCGACACCCGCGCCCTCTGCCGGCAAGGTAACGGTCTCAAAAAAGGTCGAGCAGAAGGCCGAGCCGGTGAAGGCGCCGGAGCTGGCGCCGCGGCGCTCCTGGTTCCAGCGCATGCGCGAAGGGCTTGCCCGCTCATCGCGCGAGCTTACCGGCAACATCGCCGGCGTCTTCACCAAGCGCAAATTGGACGAGGACACGCTGCAGGACCTGGAGGACGTGCTGATCCGCGCCGATCTTGGCTTGGAAACCGCGCTGCGCGTCACCGATTCGCTTGCCTCCAGCCGCTACGGCCGCGACGTCTCCGACGTCGAAGTCCGCGCCGTGATGGCGGCGGAGGTGGAGAAGGTGCTGGCGCCGGTCGCCAGGCCGCTCGAGCTCGACCTCAGCCACAAGCCGCATGTCGTCCTGGTCGTCGGCGTCAACGGCACCGGCAAGACCACCACCATCGGCAAGCTGGCCGCCAAGCTCACCGATGGCGGCCTCAAGGTGATGCTGGCCGCCGGCGACACGTTCCGCGCCGCCGCGATCGAGCAGCTCAAGATCTGGGGCGAGCGCACGAAATCGCCGGTCGTCGCCTCCAAGCTCGGCGCCGATGCGGCGGGCCTCGCCTATGACGCCTTCGAGAAGGCGAAGGAGGCCGGCTCCGACGTGCTGATCATCGACACGGCCGGGCGCTTGCAGAACAAGACCGAGCTGATGGCCGAGCTGGAGAAGATCGTGCGCGTGCTGGGTAAGCTCGATCCCGAAGCGCCGCACACGGTGCTGCAGACGGTCGATGCCACCACCGGCCAGAACGCGCTGAACCAGGTTGAGATCTTCCGCAACGTCGCCGGCGTCAACGGTCTGGTGATGACCAAGCTGGACGGCACGGCGCGCGGCGGTATTCTGGTGGCGATCGCCGCCAAGCACCGGCTGCCGGTCTATTTCATCGGCGTCGGCGAGCAGGTCGACGACCTTGAACCGTTTTCCGCCAGCGAATTCGCGAGAGCCATCGCCGGCGTGGCTTGAACAAGGCGCGATCTTGCAAGGCCGCCTGCTTTTCGGCCAGATCGTGCGCAAGAAGGACTTTTATGAACATCATCGAACGCGACCCGTCCGATCCACGCCGCAAGCCGATCAACCCCGGCTTGAAGTTCCTGCTCGAGCTTGGCCCTGGCCTGGTGTTCTTCTTCACCACCATTCGCGGCGAGTGGCTGGCCGAGAAATTCCCGGTGCTCGCCCATCTCGGCGAACCGATCCTGATCGCCACCGCCTTCTTCATGGTGGCCACCGCGCTTTCGCTCGGCGTCTCCTGGCTGCTGACGCGCAGCCTGCCGCTGATGCCGCTGGTCTCGGCAATCGTCGTGTTCGTCTTCGGCGCGCTGGCGCTTTACCTGCAGGACAAGACCTTCGCCTTCATGAAGCCGACGATCATCAATTCGCTGTTCGGCGTCACGTTGCTCGGCGGGCTGCTGTTCGGCCGCTCGCTGCTCGGCTACGTCTTCGATTCCGCCTTCCAGCTCGATGCCGAAGGCTGGCGCAAGCTGACCTTCCGCTGGGGGCTGTTCTTCCTGTTCCTCGCCGTGCTCAATGAGGTCGTGTGGCGCAACTTTTCCGAGGCGACCTGGCTTTATTTCAAGGTCTGGGGCACGATCCCGATCACTTTGCTGTTCACCTTCAGCCAGATGCCGCTGATCATGCGCCACTCGCTGGAGGAAAAAGCCAAGGAAGAGAAGGCCGGGAATTAAAGCAATTCCAGGAAAAGAGTGCAGCGGTTTCCGTCCGGAATTGCGCCAGAATGAGGGGCAGCATGGAATTCCTCACCACGCATGACGAGCTGAGGACGATCTACAAGACGCCCCGGCCGACCGACGGCTCTATCCGCAAGGAGCTCAAAGTCCTCGACGGCCATTGCCGATCCTTCATCGGCAAGAGCCCCTTCGTGCTGATCGGCTCCTCCGACGGCGCCGGCAATGCCGACGTGACGCCGAAAGGCGACAAGCCCGGCTTCACCGCCATCCTCGACAACGCCACCATCGCCATTCCCGACCGTCCAGGCAACAACCGGCTGGACACGCTGGAAAACATCATCCGCAACCCATCGGTCGGACTGCTCTTCCTCATTCCCGGCATGAACGAGACGCTACGCGTCAATGGCGACGCCCGCATCACCGTCGACCCGACCTTGCGCGAACGGCTGGCCGTCGACGGCAAGGAGCCGCAGAGCGTGATCCTGGTGACGGTCAAGGCCGCCTATATGCACTGCGCCAAGGCCTTCATGCGCTCCGATTTGTGGAAGCCGGAGACCTGGTACGACCGCGTGACCCTGCCGACCCTCGGCCAGATCATCCGCGACCAGCTGGCACTCAGCGAAAGCGCCGGCGAGATCGACCGCGAGCTGGACCACGATTACCGCCAGACCATGTGGTAGGCTTGCCGGACGACTCAACCCTTCGTCCGGCTCTCCCTTGATCGAGATCATCGCCATATCGGGCAGCCTGCGCGCCGCCTCGACCAACTCGGCCCTGGTTGCGGCATTGGCCACCAATGCCCCCGCGGCCTGCCGTGTCCAGGTCTATGATGGCCTCGGCCGCTTGCCGATCTTCAACCCCGACGACGAGGGCGAGCGCACGCCGCCCGAAGCGGCTCAGTTGATCGAGATGATCACCCGCGCCGACGGCGTTATCGTCTCCTGCCCGGAATATGCGCATGGCGTGCCGGGCGGCATGAAGAATGCGCTCGACTGGCTGGTCTCGCGCGACGCCGCCGTCGGCAAGCCGGCGATGCTGGTCCACGCCTCGCCCCGCTCGCTCTATGCGCGGGCAGCGCTTGCCGAGATCATGCGGACGATGTCCTTCGCGATGGATGAGGAGAGGACGTTGGAGATCGCGCTGCTGGGCAAGAAGCCGGCCGAGGTGGAGGCTATT
The DNA here is from genome assembly GCF_020165275.1 of Mesorhizobium sp. Ca11. Taxonomy (NCBI): domain Bacteria; kingdom Pseudomonadati; phylum Pseudomonadota; class Alphaproteobacteria; order Hyphomicrobiales; family Phyllobacteriaceae; genus Mesorhizobium; species Mesorhizobium sp. Ca11. The sequence continues at coordinate 56,957 of NZ_JAIUHU010000022.1, forward strand.
TTGGCGGAGGATGCGCACCGAAGGGCGATACGTGGAGCGATCGAGGCTTTCGTGGGGTTTATTGGCGGACGATGAGTGGCGCGTCTTCCCCTTCTCCCCTTGTGGGGTGAGAAGCGATCCGCTTTAGCGGACGAAAAGCCAATTGCTTGGCTTTTCGAGCTTCGAACGCCCTGAGCCTGCGAAGGGCCGGGTGGTGGATCGGCGCGCAGCGCCGAGACGGATGAGGGGTGTTCCAGCGGAGTGAGACGACGGCAACCTCATCGCTGGACGAACGGCGTCGCCAGGCTGGAACACCCCTCATCCGACCTCGCTTCGCGAGGCCACCTTCTCCCACAAGGGGAGAAGGAAGAGCCCTACCCCTTCCGCCGCGTCTCGACATCGGTCTTGCCGACAAACCAGTCGCGGGCGTTGACCTCCTCGAACACCACCCAGACGTCGTCGTTGCCGAGCCCGGTGGCGTCCATGATGGCCGCAGTCACCTTCTTGGCGATGTCAGCCTTCTTGCCGGCCGGATCGGCGGCGATCACTTCCTTGACGATGCGGATGTTGACGAACGGCATTTTTCTCTCCCGCTGATATGCCTCGCTGTCAGTACGTCTTGGCCCCGTTCACCATGAGCCGCACCATGTAGAGCGAGGTGGTGCCGGCGATGTAGAGGCAGTTGAGCTTGTTGCCGCCGAACACGCAGTTGGCGGTCACCTCCGGCACCTTGACCTTGCCGATCAGCGTGCCGTCGGGGTCGTAGCAATGGATGCCGTCGGCGGCACTTGTCCAGATGCGTCCGTCCGCATCGAGCCGGAAGCCGTCGAACAGGCCGGCGGTGCAGTCGGCGAACACCTTGCCGCCGGAAACCTTCTTGCCGTGCTTGCCGACATTGAAGACGCGCATATGCGCCGGATTCTTCTCGCCATGCGTGCGGCCGGTATCGACGACATAGAGCAGGCTTTCGTCGAGCGAGAAGGCGAGCCCGTTGGGCCGCACCATGTCGGTGATGACCGCCTCGACATCGCCGGTCTCGGGATCGACGCGATAGACGTTGCAGGCGCCGATCTCGCTTTCGGCCTTGTCGCCCTCATAGTCGGTGTCGATGCCGTAGCTCGGATCGGTGAACCAGATCGAGCCGTCGGAGCGCACCACCACGTCGTTGGGCGAGTTCAGCCGCTTGCCTTTCCATTTGTCGGCGATGGTGGTGACCGAGCCGTCGAATTCCGTCCGGCTGACGCGGCGGCCGGAATGCTCGCAGGTCACCAGCCGGCCCTGCCGGTCGACCGTGTTGCCGTTGGAATTGCCGGACGGCTGGCGGAACACGCTGACGCTGCCGTCGGTTTCGTCATAGCGCAGCATGCGGTTGTTTGGAATATCCGACCAGACGACATAGCGGCCGGCGGCGAACCAGGCCGGTCCTTCTGCCCAGCGGCATCCGGTGAACAGCTTCTCCACCTGCGCGCTGCCGTTGAACAGGCGCGCAAAGCGCGAATCTAGAATTTCGTAATAGTCTGCGGCCGCCATCAATTTCCTCCCGGCATCAGGTGACGCGCGGATCAAGCCAGCCCGCAGCCGTTCTGGCAAGACGGCACGCCAGCAATTTGTATGACAAAAACGGATGAGAACTGCGTGAAGCGGACCGGTCTCGTATGCCACGCCGGACGCATGGCCCGTTAGCTTGCGGTTAACCGGCTATGCGCTGGTTGCAATGGTGCATTGCAACATCTTTCTTTTGCAACGCACCATTCCTATGTCATGCTCGCAATCGTCAGGGAGGAACAACCGGCCGCGCCAATGCGGCATGAAAGGAACCCTGTCATGTTCGACAATCTTGTCTCCCGCGCCCGCGCCAGCATCGCCAAGCGCCGTCACTACAACCGCCTCGTCGCCGAAATCGAGAACCTGTCCAGCCGCGATCTCGCCGATCTGCGCGCCGACCGTTCGGAAATGCTCTACCAGATCCACAAGCAGATCTACGGCTGATCCTTTTCGACCCCCGGCACGACTTTGCGGCGCGTTGAGATTCAGGTCAGGCCGAGTCGAAAGTGGTGGCTGCCGAGAACCGGAGCGGAGCGTACTTTCAGTACGTGAGCACCGGAAGCGCAGGAAGCCGCCACTTGCAGGCCGGCCTCAACTGAATATCAACGTGCCGACAGCGCTTTCTCGATCTGCGGCAGCAGCAGGTCCCGCGCCGACTCCGGCGTCAGTGGCCCGACATGCTTGTAGGCAATCTTGCCGTCCTTGCCGATGAGGAAGGTCTCCGGCACGCCATAGACGCCCCAGTCGATCGCCGCGCGTCCGGCCGGATCGACGCCGATCGCCTGATACGGATTGCCGAGATCGCCAAGGAAGCGGCGGGCGTTTTCCGGCTGGTCCTTGTAGTTCAGCGCGGCGAGCGTGAAGCGCTTGTCCTGCGACAGGCCGAGCAGCACCGGATGCTCCTCGCGGCACGGCGCGCACCAGGACGCGAACACGTTGACCAGCGTCACCTTGCCGGCAAAGTCTTTTGACGCGAGCCCCGGCAGGCTCGTCCCTTCGAGCGGCGGCAAGTCGGTCTGCGGCGCCGGCAGGCCGATCAGCGCCGAGGGGATTTCCGAGGTGTCGCGGCCCGAGAGAAGCTGCGACAGGAACAGCCCCGCCAACCCCAGGAACACTAAGAGCGGCAGAAGCACGAACAGGCGGCGGCGCGGCGCTTCGGTTTCGAGGCTCATGGCTTGACGGCCTTGTCGGAGCGCCGCCGCACCCCGGCCGCTCCAAGTGCCGCAAGCTCACGCCTGCGCGCCCGCTGGTCGAGCAGGATCCAGCCGATCAGCCCGGCGAGCACGACGGCCGTGATGGCATAGGCGGCAGTGACGAACAGGGCGTGCGCGCTCATAGCGACCGCTCCCTGCTCATAGCCATGTCAACCGTTCCGATCATGTCTTTCCATAACCCCGCGCTGGCCGGTCCGCAATTTGCCGCGGTGCCGCAGTGAGGCAACGTCTTCGTCGCCTCAATCCGTCCCGTGCCGCAACGCCAGCGCTGCCGCCAGTGGACCGAGCACCGCAAGAAACAGCGTCAGCGCGGCAAGAATGAGGAAAGGCTGCAGGAAGGGCGCCGGATCGGCCACCGCGCCATAGCTTGCCGAAACGCCGAAGATCAGCACCGGAATGGTCAAAGGCAGCACCAGCACCGAAATAAGCAATCCGCCGCGCGGCAGCGCCACCGCCACCGCGGCGCCCGCCGCGCCGATGAAGGTGATGGCCGGCGTGCCGACGAGAAGCGTGAGCGCCGTGGCGCCGATGCCCAGCGGCGCCATATTCATGAACAGGCCGAGCAGAGGTGCCGCGACCACCAGCGGCAGCACACTGCCCGTCCAGTGCGCCAGGCATTTCGTCAGCACCGTCAACGCCAGCATGTGGCGGTCGTTGTTCAGCACCAGGAGATCCAGCGAGCCGTCCTCGCGGTCGGCCTGGAACAGCCGGTCGAGCCCGAGCAGGCAGGCAAGCAGGGCGGCGATCCACAGGATGGCCGGGCCGATGCGCGACAGGAGGTTGAGATCGGGACCGACGCCGAACGGGATGGTGACGATCACGGCGAGGAAAAAAATCACGCCGATCAGTGCCCCGCCGCCGACGCGGATGGAAAGGCGCATGTCGCGGAGGAAGAGGGCTAGCATGATTTGAGATGCCCGCGCCCAGGCCCCCCTCTCTGGCCTGCCGGCCATCTCCCCCTCAAGGGGGGAGATTGGATGTCGCCTCGGCTTTCGCCAATCTCCAGCGTAGCAAGGCAAATGGGGCGCCTGAGCTGCTGATCTCCCCCCTTGAGGGGGAGATGCCCGGCAGGGCAGAGGGGGGTGCCTCGCGCCGACATCAATCGCCCATCCTCAACACCTTCGCTCCTTCCAGCCCCAACGGCAGATGCGTCGCCGCAACCACGATCCCCCCATCGTCGAGATGCCTCCGCATCAGCCCCGCGAACCGCTCCTCCGAGGCCTTGTCCAGTCCCGCCGTCGGCTCATCGAGCAGCCAGACCGGCCGGCGGCTGACCAAAAGCTTGGCGATCGACGCGCGTCGCCTCTGCCCCGTCGACAGATAGCCGAAGGGCAGATGCCCGAGCCCGCCGAGCGCCACCGTCTCCAGCGCCTCTTCGACGTCCAGCCCCGGCTCGCCCTGGAAGGCGCGCCAGAAGCCGAGATTCTCCTCGACGCTGAGCGCCGTCTTCATTGCGTTGAGATGGCCGAGATAATGCGAAGCCGAGGCGACCGTCGGGAAAGCCTCGCCGCCGCCCTCGACAAGCACCTTGCCTCCGGCGGCCGGCAGCAGCCCGGCGACGATTCTCAGCAGCGTCGATTTGCCCGCGCCGTTCGGCCCGGTGACGATAAGCGCCTCGCCCTTTTCCAGCGCGAAGCCGATGTTGGGAAAGACCGTCTCGCCGCTGCGCTCACCGCCTAGATTTTCGGCGATCAGCCGCATTTTTGCCCGTCCCGAAAGCACCGTTCCGCGGCCGTTCCCGGCTCACGCAAAATCGTCTTTCGACTGTCTAGAACTATTCCGGGAAATTCTCTATATGCGGTTCATCCGTGCCAGCGGTCGGCGCGGGATCAGAATTAGCGCCGAACCAGCGCACGCGCCGCCTTGAACGGCTCGGGTTGCTTGGGAGCGGACAGCGGAAATGGCCGTACCCGCACCTTTGCGCGTGATTGCATGCCAACGGCGTCCGTTCCCTTTCAGGCTGAACAGACAAGGACGGATCGCCGTGACGAAATCTCTCGACAGTTTCAATTGCCGCCGCACCCTGACCGCAGGTGGCGCGGACTATGTTTATTTCGACCTCGTTGAGGCCGAGAAGAACGGCCTCACCGGCATCGCCCGGCTGCCCTATTCGATGAAGGTGCTGCTGGAGAACCTGCTGCGCAACGAGGATGGCCGCTCGGTTACCAGGGAATCGATCCAGGCGGTCGCCGCCTGGCTGACCGATAAGGGCACCGCCGGCGTCGAGATCGCCTATCGCCCGGCCCGCGTGCTGATGCAGGATTTCACCGGCGTTCCGGCGGTCGTCGACCTCGCCGCCATGCGCGACGGCATCAAGGCGCTCGGCGGCGACCCGGAAAAGATCAATCCGCTGGTGCCGGTCGATCTCGTCATCGATCACTCCGTCATCGTCGACGAGTTCGGCACGCCGATGGCCTTCGCGCGCAATGTCGAGCTCGAATATGAGCGCAACGAAGAGCGCTACAAGTTCCTGAAATGGGGCCAGCAGGCCTTCCGCAACTTCCGAGTCGTGCCGCCCGGCACCGGCATCTGCCACCAGGTAAACCTCGAATATCTCGGACAGGTGGTGTGGACCAATTCGGAGGACGGCGAAACCGTCGCCTATCCCGACACCTGCGTCGGCACCGATTCGCACACCACCATGATCAACGGTCTCGGCGTGCTGGGCTGGGGCGTCGGCGGCATCGAGGCCGAGGCCGCGATGCTCGGCCAGCCTGTCTCCATGCTTTTGCCCGAGGTCATCGGCTTCCGCCTCACCGGCAGGCTCAAGGAAGGCGTCACCGCCACCGACCTGGTGCTCACCGTCACCCAGATGCTGCGCAAGAAGGGCGTCGTCGGCAAATTCGTCGAGTTCTTCGGCCCCGGCCTCTCCAACATGACGCTGGCCGACCGGGCCACCATCGGCAACATGGCGCCGGAATATGGCGCCACCTGCGGCTTCTTCCCGGTGGACTCCGAAACCATCCGTTACCTCACCATGTCCGGCCGCGAGGAAAACCGCATCGCGCTGGTCGAGGCCTACTCCAAGGCGCAAGGCATGTGGCGTGACGCCAGCTCGGCCGACCCGGTCTTCACCGATCTGCTCGAGCTCGACCTCGGCGATGTGGTGCCGTCGATGGCCGGCCCGAAGCGTCCCGAGGGCCGCGTCGCCCTGCAGGACATCCCCGCCGGCTTCGCCAAGGCGATGGAGACCGAATACAAGAAGGCCGCCGAGATCTCGAAGCGCTACGCCGTCGAGGGCACCGATCACGATCTCGGCCATGGCGACGTCGTCATCGCCGCCATCACCTCCTGCACCAACACCTCGAACCCGAGCGTGCTGATCGGCGCCGGCCTGCTGGCCCGCAACGCCAACCGGCGCGGCCTGAAGCAGAAGCCGTGGGTGAAGACCTCGCTCGCCCCGGGCAGCCAGGTGGTGGCCGAATATCTCGAAAAGTCCGGCCTGCAGAAGGAGCTCGACCAGATCGGCTTCAATCTGGTCGGCTTCGGCTGCACCACCTGCATCGGCAATTCCGGCCCGCTGCCGGCGCCGATCTCGAAGACCATCAACGACAAGGGCCTGATCGCCGCCGCGGTCTTGTCCGGCAACCGCAACTTCGAAGGCCGCGTCTCGCCGGACGTGCAGGCGAACTACCTCGCTTCGCCGCCGCTCGTGGTCGCGCATGCGCTGGCCGGCACGGTGACCAGGGATCTGACGACCGAGCCGCTCGGCGAGGGCAGCGACGGCAGGCCGGTCTATCTCAAGGACATCTGGCCGACCTCGGCCGAGATCCAGGAGTTCATCGAGAAGAACGTCACCCGCGAGCTGTTCGCCCGCAAATATGCCGACGTCTTCAAGGGCGACGCCTATTGGCAGAAGGTCAAGGTGCCGGAAGGCCAGACTTACGCCTGGGACGACCACTCGACCTATGTGCAGAACCCGCCCTATTTCGCCGGCATGGGCCGCGCCTTCGGCAAGATCGGCGACATCAAGGGCGCGCGGGTGCTCGGTCTCTTCGGCGACAAGATCACCACCGACCACATCTCGCCGGCCGGTTCGATTAAGGCCGCTTCGCCGGCCGGCAAGTATCTCACTGAGCATGGCGTCGGCGTCGCCGACTTCAACCAGTACGGCACGCGGCGCGGCAATCATGAGGTGATGATGCGCGGCACCTTCGCCAACATCCGCATCCGCAACCACATGCTGGGCGAGAACGGCCGCGAAGGCGGCTACACGATCCACTATCCTTCGAAGGAGGAGATGTCGATCTACGACGCCGCCATGGAATACAAGCAGGAAGGCGTGCCGCTGGTGATCTTCGCCGGCGTCGAATACGGCAACGGCTCCTCCCGCGACTGGGCGGCCAAGGGAACGAATCTCCTTGGTGTCCGCGCGGTTATCGCCCAGTCCTTCGAGCGCATCCACCGCTCCAATCTGGTCGGCATGGGCGTCATCCCCTTTGTCTTCGAGGACGGCACCTCATGGGCCTCGCTCAATTTGAAGGGCGACGAGCTGGTCGAGATCGACGGCCTGGACACGATCAAGCCGCGCCAGAAGATGGTCGCCAAGGTGACCTTCGGCGACGGCACGGTGAAGAACGTGCCGATCGTCTGCCGCATCGATACGCTGGACGAGCTCGACTACTTCAAGAATGGCGGCATCTTGCAGTACGTGCTGCGGGATCTCGCTGCTTAACAGCTGCAAGGGAGTAGGGCTTAGGCAGTAAGCAGTAGGGAAACAGGACACCTACTGCCTACTGCCTACTGCCTACTGCCTACTGCCTACTGCCTACTGCCTACTGCCTACTGCCTACTGCCT
>NZ_JAIUHU010000023.1:0-51868 GCF_020165275.1 Mesorhizobium sp. Ca11
CGCCCGGCCGGCGCCGCCGCCTGCCGCCCAGCCTGCCGTCGCACGTCCGCGCGCGCCGGCGCCCGCACCCGCGCCCAAGCCGGCGGCGCCGAGCCAGCCGACGGCGAAGGTTATGCCGCTGCCGGGCTACGGAACGACGAACGGAAGCACCCGATATGCGCCGCCGCCCCCGAACGATTCCATCGACGACACGCTGATGCACGAGCTCGAGACCTCTCTCGACGAGACGCATTCCCAGCCGGCACCCAGCAAGCCCGCGGCCAAGCCTTCGCTCGATGACGAGATGACCAAGCTGCTTGGCGAGTTGGGCAGCCACAAGCGCTGACCGGCCAACGGCGCAAGCGAGCCTTTCGCGCCTGTGTCGGCAAAGACAATGGGAGCGCTGAAATCAAAAATGGCCGGAATTCCGGCCATTTTTGATGTTCCTGCCTGTTGGATCGCGTCAGTCGTCGCGATAGACCTTCTCGCGGCGTTCATGGCGCTCCTGCGCCTCGATCGACAACGTCGCGATCGGACGTGCATCAAGCCGCTTCAGCGCGATCGGCTCCCCGGTCTCCTCGCAATAGCCGTAGGTGCCTTCGTCGATACGCTGGAGCGCGGAGTCGATTTTCGAGATGAGCTTGCGTTGGCGATCGCGGGCGCGCAATTCGATGGCACGATCGGTTTCGGAGGAGGCGCGATCGGCTAGGTCGGGATGATTGGCGTTTTCCTGCTGCAGGATTTCTAGGGTTTCGCGCGCTTCGCGCAGAATGTCGTTTTTCCAGGTGATAAGCTTTTGACGGAAGTACGATTTTTGCCGTTCGTTCATGAACGGCTCGTCTTCGGAGGGTACGTAATTGGCGGTAACGATATCGTTCATTCGACTCACCCAACAACCCCAAAATTTGGCGCCTATATATTCGGGGAAAAGAGCCTGCACAAGCGCTATCGGCGACAGTTTCACGCAATTGTTAGTCTTGCATCGGCAACTCCGGCGACAACGTTGTTCAACGGCAGAAAACGAATTCGCACATGATTCGTTGCAGTTGCCGGCCGACCATTGTGCATGACATCGTTCTGGTGACTAATCGCGCTTTGTCACGAAGGCAGCGCCATGGGGGTCCGGTTGAGCAGACTTTATCTGTTGCGGCATGCCAAAGCCGGCTGGGCGCTGCCCGGCATGCGCGATTTCGACCGCCCGCTCGACGAATCGGGCATGGCCGATGCCGAAGCGATCGGAGAGGCCATGCGGGCCCGCAACTATGTGCCGGACGTCACCCTTTGCTCCAGCGCCAAGCGGGCCAGACAGACGCTGGAAGGCCTGGCGGGGCGCACCGACACCGGCCGGGTGCTGTTCTTCGACACGCTCTACAGCGAGGATGCGGCAGGCTATCTGGAGATCATCCGCAAAAATCGGGACGCTGGCCAGCTTCTGGTGATCGGCCACAACCCCATGACCGAAGATCTGGCCATGGCGGTGTCCGGAAATGGCGAGCAGACGGCGCGCGGCATGATGAATCACGGTTTTCCGACCTCCGGCCTTGCCGTGGTTCGCTTTCCCGGCAACCTTGCCGAAGCGGCCCAGGGCAATGGCTATCTCGAAGCCTTTCTCACGCCGGCCGACCTCTGAGGCCATTTCAAACGCGCGGTGCAGGGCCTATATCGGGCGCTGACGCGCAACCAGAGGCCTGATTTGGCATCATCGCTGACCAGTTTTACCGACGAGGCGAGGATTGCGCTCGACACGTTGTCGGGCCGCGCCGCCGGGCTCTTCTCTCCGTCAACGCGCCTTGGCGTCACCGGCCTGTCGCGCGCCGGCAAGACGGTGTTCATCTCCGCCCTCGTCCACAATCTCATCCATGGCGGTCGCCTGCCGCTGTTCCAGGCGCAGAAATCCGGCCGCATCGCCCGCGCCTTCCTCGAGGAGCAGCCGGACGATGCCGTTCCGCGTTTCCAATATGAAGACCATGTCGCGGCTTTGGTGAACGAGCGCGTCTGGCCGGACTCGACCCGCGCTATCTCCGAGCTCCGGCTCACCATCGAATATGAGTCGGCTTCCGGCTGGAACCGGTTGTTTTCAGCCGGAAAACTGTCGGTCGACATCGTCGACTATCCCGGCGAATGGCTGCTCGACCTACCACTGCTCGGCAAATCCTTCGCCGATTTTTCGCGCGAGGCGGTCGAGTTGGCCGCCCTGCCCGTCCGCTGCGACCTGTCGCAGGCCTGGCGTGAGTTGGCCTCCACCATCGATCCCGATGCCGACGCCGACGAGATGACCGCCCGGCGATTGGCCGAAAGTTTTGCCGCCTATCTCAAGGCGTGCAAGCTCGACGACCGCGCGCTGTCGACGCTGCCGCCAGGCCGCTTCCTGATGCCGGGCGATCTCGAAGGCTCGCCGGCGCTCACCTTCGCGCCGCTGATGACGCTCTCGCAAGGCCGGCCGCGCTCCGGATCGCTACGGGCGATGATGGAGCGCCGCTACGAGGCCTATAAGACGCATGTCGTCAAACCGTTCTTTCGCGAGCACATCGCCCGCCTCGACCGGCAGATCGTGCTCATCGACGCCATGCAGGCGCTCAATGCCGGCCCGGCCGCGATGGCCGATCTGGAGCGCGCTGTGACCGAGATCCTGTCCTGCTTCCGGCCCGGACGGGGCAATTTCCTGACCGACTTCTTCTCGCGCCGCATCGACCGCATCCTGGTGGCCGCGACCAAGGCGGACCATTTGCACCACGAAAGCCATGACCGGCTGCAGGCGATCGTGCGCCGGCTGACCGACCGGGCCGTCGCGCGGGCGAATTTCAGCGGTGCCGCCGTCGATGTCGTCGCCATGGCGGCGGTTCGCTCGACCCGCGAAGGCACGGTGAAGCGGGGGCGAGAGACACTCCCCGTCATCATCGGCACGCCGCTGAAAAGCGAGACGATCAACGGCGAGACATTCGACGGAAAGGCCGAAACCGCCATTTTCCCGGGCGATTTGCCGGAAAAGGTGGATGCCGTCTTCGACGTTTCCGGATCGCAGGTGGACAGCGCCGAACCGGCGATCCGCTTCGTGCGTTTCCGCCCGCCGAAGCTTGAACGCACCGCCGAAGGCGTCACGCTGTCCTTGCCGCATATCCGGCTCGACCGCGCGCTGCAGTTCCTGATCGGAGATCATCTGGCATGACCGCGCCCCGCAAACCGGCGGCCTTTCGCATCGAGCCTGAGACCGAAGCGCCGCCGCAACCACAGCGAAACAGCGCCGCCGAGGAGCCGCCGGCGCGCAGACCACGTGCCGCGAGGGCTGATGTAGCGGTCGTGATCCCCTCGGAAGTCGACGTCTTCGACGAGCCGGATATCGAGGCCGCGGTCCCGCCGCCGGCGACAGCGCCGAGAAAGCGCTCGCTATTGTCCCGGCTGTTCTTCGGCGCTCTCGGCGTGCTCGTCTCGCTGGCGGTCGGCCTTTGGGCCGACCAGCTGATCCGCGACCTGTTCGCACGCGCCGAATGGCTCGGCTGGCTGGCGGCCGGCATGGCGGCGATCGCGCTGCTCTCGCTGCTCGTCATTCTGATCCGCGAATTCCTCGCCGTCGCCCGCCTTGCCGAAGTCGAAAAGATGCAGAAACGGGCCCTGGATGCCGTGGCGCGCGACGACCCGAAGGCGGCGCGCGCCTTGGTCGACGAGCTCTCGGCTTTCGTCGCCGCAAAACCCGAGACCGCCGCCGGCCGCCGTTCGCTGGCCGAATTGCGCGGCGAGATCATCGATGGCGCCAATCTGGTGCGGCTGGCCGAGACCGAGATCCTGTCGCCTCTCGATGCCCGCGCCAAAGTCATGATTCTGGAGGCGGCGAAACGGGTGTCCCTCATAACGGCGGTCAGCCCGCGCGCGCTGGTCGACATCGCCTATGTCGTGTTCGAGGCCGGGCGGCTGATCCGGCGTCTCTCCGAACTCTATGGCGGCCGCCCAGGCACGCTCGGCTTCTTCCGGCTGGCGCGCGGCGTGCTCGCGCATCTGGCGGTGACCGGCTCGATCGCGGTGGGCGATAGTTTCGTGCAGCAGATCGTCGGCCATGGGCTTGCCGCAAAACTCTCGGCAAAACTCGGCGAAGGCGTCGTCAACGGCATGATGACGGCGCGCATCGGCATCGCCGCGATGGAAACCGCCCGCCCCTTGCCGTTCATCGCCGTGAAGCGCCCGGGCCTCGGCGATTTCCTTTCGGCGCTGACGTCGTTCGCGGCACGAAAGGACGGCCGGGACGACCGATAAGGTAAACGCGCGACCCATCGCGGGTGACGAAGCATTAACCAATCTTCTGCATGGTCGGTCCGGTCCCAAGAATAGACTCTTTCGTGCCGGGTGTCGTCGATGAGAAGCGTGATCCTGTCCTGCGTCCTGCCTGCCGCCATTGCGATCGTCGCGCCGCTCGGCCTCGTCGAAAAGGCCCTTGGCGCAGAGCCGGACAAGCAGTTTTTCCGCTCCGTCGAAGGCAGATGGGTCGGCCCTGGCGAGATCATCGCCGGCAAATACAAAGGCACCAAATTCACCTGCGATTTCAATGGCTCCACGCCCGCCAGCAAGCTCGGCATGACGCTTGACGGCGGCTGCAGGGTCGGCGTGTTCACGCAGAAGATGTCGGCCAGCGTCGAGCGCAAGGGGCGCGATGGCTATCGAGGCACCTTCATGGGCGGCTCGGCCGAAAGTGGCATGGACATTGTCAGCGGCAATGTCGTCGACGCCCAGAAGGTCGTTTTCACCATCAACCGCAAGCAGTTGAACGGTGTCATGCAGGCGCGTGTGCCCGACGGCAATTCGATGACCGTGACGGTGGCCGTGCGCGTCGACAATCAACTGGTGCCGGTGATCGGCATGAGCCTGAAGCGGATCGATTCGGTCGAAGTCGGCGCCATCGCCAAGAACTGATCCGGCGCGTTCCGGCAGCCCGCGTCCGCCACCCGCTACAAGACGGTTCAGGTCAAAGTCGGGAAGTGGCAGGCCACTTTGCGACCCGGACGATATTCCTTCAGTTCCGGCCGCTCGGAACGGCACCGGTCCGCCGCGATCGGGCATCGCGGATGGAAGCGGCATCCGGACGGAGGCTTCAGCGGGCTCGGCACGTCGCCGGTGAGGATGATGCGCTTGCGCGCGCCCGCAGGCGTCGTCTCGACGATGGGAACCGCCGAGATCAGTGCCTGGCTGTAGGGATGGGCGGGTGTCGCAAAGACCTCTTCCGCCGGTCCTTCCTCGACGATCGAGCCGAGATACATGACCGCGATGCGCGTCGAGACCTGGCGCACTACGGAGAGATCGTGGGCGATGAAGATATAGGTGAGCTTCAGCTTCTCCTGCAGATCGGCGAGCAGGTTGACGATCTGGGCCTGCACCGACACGTCGAGTGCGGAGACCGGCTCGTCCAGCACGACAAGGTCGGGATTCAACGCGATCGCCCGCGCTATGCCGACGCGCTGGCGCTGCCCGCCGGAGAATTCGTGCGGATAGCGCATCATATGGTCCGGCAACAGCCCGACCAGCTCGAACAGCTCCGCCACCCGCGCGGTGATCTCACGCGCCGAAACCTTGCCATGGATACGCAGCGGCTCGGCGACGAGATCGCCGACACGCCGGCGCGGATTGAGCGAAGCCGAGGGATCCTGGAAGACCATTTGCAAGCGCCGCCGCAGCGGCCTGAGCTCGGACAGCGATTTCGAGGTGATGTCGTCGCCTTCGAACAGAAGCTTGCCGCCGGTGATGTCGTAGAGCCGAACCAGGCAGCGCGCCAGCGTGGACTTGCCGCATCCGGATTCGCCGACAAGGCCGACAGTCTCGCCGCGCCGCACGCTCAGCGAGACGTTGTCCACCGCATGGACCGTCCGCCTGCCCTCGGCGGAAAAGCGGCTGCCGATCGAAAAGCGTTTTGCCAGCGAACGCGTCTCGAGGATCGGTCGGTCTGTATCTGTCATCAGCTCGCTCATGCCTGCGCCACCCGAAAGCACGCGGCGGCGTGCGCGCCCGCGCCGAGATCCGGCTTGCCGGCCTCGCAAGGCTCGTAGCGGACCGGACAGCGCGGGCCGAAGGCGCAGCCTTCCGGCAGCCGCAGCAACGACGGCGGCGAACCGGGGATGGCCGGCAGGCGGCGCGGTTTCTGGCCGGTCAGCGGCGGGATCGAGCCGAGCAGCGCGCGCGTATAAGGGTGTCGCGGATCGGAAAACAGCTCGGTGCGGGTGCCGCGCTCGACAACGCGGCCGGCATACATGACCATGACCCGGTCGGCGAGCTCGGAGACCACTCCCATGTCATGCGTGATGAAGACCACCGCCGACTTGTGCTTCGCCCGCAATTTGCGCACGAGATCGAGAATGCCGGCCTGCACGGTGACGTCGAGCGCGGTGGTCGGCTCGTCTGCCACCAGCAGCGCCGGATCGCAGGACAAGGCCATCGCGATCACCGCCCGCTGCCGCATGCCGCCGGAAAGCTGGTGCGGATAGCGCGACATCGCCTCGTGCGGGTTGGGGAAATTCACCTCCGCCAGCAGCTGCTCGACGCGCTCCATCGCCTTGGACTTGCTGACACCACGATGCGCCCGGATCTGCTCGGCGATCTGCCAGCCGATGGTGTAGACCGGCGTGAGCGCCGTCATCGGGTCCTGGAAGATCATCGCGATCTCGTTGCCGCGCAGGCGCCTCAGCTCGCGCGGCGGCAGTCCCACCAGTTCGCGACCCTTGTAGCGGATCGAACCTTCGATGGTGGCGTTCGGGTCGGTGATAAGCCCCATCACGGCGAGCAGCGACACCGTCTTGCCGGAGCCGGATTCGCCGACGACGCCGAGGATCTCGCTTTCCTCCAGGTCGAAGGAAACGCCGTCGATGGCGCGAACCGGCCCATCATGGGTGCGGAAGGAGACTTTGAGGTCGCGCACCGACAGTATCATGATGCCCTCAGGCGCGGATCGAGAAGGATATAGACGAAATCGACCACCGCGTTGGCGATGACCACGAACATGGACGCATACATGACCGTCGCCATGATCATCGGCAAATCGAGATTCTGCAGCGCGTCATAGGTGAGCTTGCCAATGCCGTGCAGGCCGAACACGACCTCGGTCAGCAAGGCCGAGCCCCCGACCAGCGCGCCGAAGTCGAGACCGAACAGGGTGACGAAGGCGATGAGCGACGTGCGCAGCGCATGGCGAAACAGGATACGGGTCTCCGACAGGCCCTTGGCGCGTGCGGTGCGGATATAATCCTCCTGCATGGATTCGATGATGGCCGCGCGCAGCACGCGTCCGTAGATGCCGATATAGAGGACGGCCAGCGTGATCCATGGGATGACCAGCGTCAGGAACCAGCCCTTGGGATCGTCGGAAAAATTCTTATAGCCAAGCGGCGGCACCCAGGAGAATGCCCAGCTGTCGTGGTAGCGGCTCTGGGTCATCAGGTTCATCACCTCGCCCAGCCAGTAGACCGGCATGGAAATGCCGAGCAGGCCCAGCACCATCAGAAGCTTGTCCAGCCAGCTGTCGCGGGTGGCCGCGGCGACGATGCCGATGATGATGGAGACGACCACCCACAGGACCGCGGCGCCGAACACCAGCGAAAGCGTGACCGGGATCGAATCCATGACGGCCGGCACCACCTTCCAGCCGCGGTTGACGAAGGAGGTCAGATCGCCGGTGACGAAGATCTTCTCCATCATGCGCGTGTATTGCACGTAGAGCGGCTGGTCGAAGCCAAAGCTGTGGCGCACCGCAGCCAGCACTTCCGGCGAAGCGTTGCGGCCGGCGATGCGCGCCGCCGGATCGGCGCCGGGCGTGGCGAAGAAGATCAGGAAGACGATGACCGAGATGCCGAACATCACGAACAGCATCTGACCGAAACGGCGAAGGATGGCGTAAAACATCAGTCGCGCCCCAGCCGGACCTTGGAGCGCGGGTCGAGCGCATCGCGCAGGCCGTCGCCGAAGACGTTGAGCGCCATGACGGAAACGGCGATCGCCAGGCCAGGCACCAGCGCCACCAGCGGCCTTGTGTAGAGCAGCGCCTGCCCGTCCTGGATGATGGTGCCCCAACTCGCGGCCGGCGGCTGCACGCCGATCGACAGGAACGAAAGCGCCGATTCCGTCAGCATGTTCAGCGCCATCATCAGCGGCACGAACACGATGAGGGTGGTGGTGATGTTGGGCAGGATGTCGCGCCACAGGATGCGCCAGCCCGGCACGCCGAGATTGATCGCGGCGAACACGAACTCGCTGTGGCGCAGCGCCAGAACCTGGCCGCGGATCGGCCGCGCCACATAGGGTATATAGACGATGCCTATGATGATGATCGGCAGCCATAGGCTGCCCGATTGTATCTCGATCGGGCCGATCGCGATGCCTTGCGCGATAGTGACGATGGAAAGCGAGATCGCCAGCAGATAGATCGGAAACGCCCAGAGCACGTCGAGCAACCGCGACAGCACCGTGTCGGTGATGCCGCCGAAATAACCCGCGATCAGTCCTGCCATCGTGCCGACGATCAGTGTGAAGATGGTGGCTGCGCCGGAGATCAAAAGCGAGTTCAGGCCGCCATAGAGCAACCTTGCCATGACGTCCCGCCCCTGGCTGTCGGCGCCTAGGAAATAATTGCCGAGCCGCCAGGTCGGACCGATCGGCGTGTAGCCAAGCCCCAGTCCCTCGGTCGACTGTTCCATCACCGGAACGTCGGCGCCGTCGATCTGGATGACGGCGTCGAGCGTCGAGGCGAACGGGTCCGTGCCCGCCCATTTTGCATAAAGCGGCGCGCTGAAACAGGCGAGAACGATGATGAGGAACACAGCCAGGGACGCCATGGCGGCCCTGTCCGTTGCCAGCCTCGCAAACGCGACGGCCCAAGGCCCTCGCGTCTTGCGCGGCATGGCGGCGACTTGGCTGGACACGATATGTGATTCCGCGGTTCGTTACTGGACCCAGGCCCCTTACTGCACCCAGGACTGGGTGATAATCCAGTTGAACTGCGGGTTGAACTTGAAATTGCCGATGCGCTTGCTGACGAAATCAAGCCGCTTCGGCGTGAACAGCCCGACCGCCGGTGCCTTGTCGGTGACCTGCTTGTCGATTGCCGCCCACAATTTGTCGGCCGCCTTCTGGTCGGTCACGCCGAGGTCCAGCGCCTTCTGCATCTGAGCGTCGATATCCTTGTCGCAGAAGCCGGAAATGTTGATCGAGGCGTCCGAGCCTTCGCGATAGGAGGCGCAGCTGAACAGGATGTTCAGGAAGTCCGACGCTGCCGGATAGTCCTTGTACCACTGGGTGACGGACATCTGCACTTTGTTGTTGGTGTTCTGGATATAGGTGAACTGCAGGTTGGACGAGATCGGCTTGACGTCGGCGACGTAGCCGATGTTGGTCAGCACGCTCTGCAGATAGACCCCGATCGACCGCGAGATGGCGGTGTCCTCGACAATGATGGTCACCTTCTGGCCCTTGGTGCCCGATTGCTCGACGAGCTGCTTGGCCTTGTCGACATCAGGAGCCGACCATTTGGCGCCAGGGTTCTTGGTGAAGGGGCAATAGTCCTCATGTCCGGGGAAATCCGGCGGCAGGACCTGGCAGACCGGCGAAGCCAGCACCTTGCCGCCGAACAGTTTGACCAGCGTGTTGCGATCGACCGCATAAGCGACGGCCTGGCGGGCCTTTTCATTGTCGAATGGCGCCATGCGGGTGTTAAGCGGTGCGTACCACCAGGCCGAAAGCGGCGAGATGTGCAGCTGGTCCATGGACTTGCTGCCGAGCTCGCCGAGGCGGTCGCTGGGCAGCGCGTCGAACATCCAGTCGGCTTCGCCATTCTGGATCGCCGTCACGGCCGCCTCTTCCGACAGGCCGAAATCATACTGCACGACGTCCGGATAGCCGTCCGGCTGGGCTTCCTCGCTCCACTGCTTGAAATTGGGGTTGCGGGAAACCGTCATGCCCTTGTTCGGATCGAAGGCCGAGATCATGTACGGGCCGGTGCTGGGGATCGGCTTGGAGCCCATATCTTCCGCCGGCGTGTCCGCCGGCAGGATCACGGCATGCGGCAAGGCAAGCTTGTAGAGGATCTCGGCGTCCGGCTTGGTGAGATTGAGGGTGATCGTGCCGGCCGTCTCGTCGGCGACGACACCGCCTTCCAGCGTGCAGCTCTTGGTGTCGGCCAGGCATTTGTCGGCGCCAACGATGCCGGCATAGAAGGTGCCCGAGGTCGGCCCGGAAATCTTGAAGATGCGCTGGAAGGAGGCGACGACGTCCTTCACGCCAAGATCCTGGCCGTTGGAGAACTTGATGCCCTTGCGCAGCTTGAAGGTGAATGTCTTGCCGTCATTGCTGACCGTGGGCAGCGCCTCGGCCAGGTCGGGAACGATGGAAAAGCCGTCGACGCCCTCGGCTTTGCGGAAGGCGACCAGGCCGTCATAGATCGGCTGGTACATCTGCCAGCCCTGGTCCGTGTAGTTGATATGCGGATCGAGCGTTCCGGCCGCCGATCGGGCGAGAAGGCGAATGGTGCCGCCGCGGTGCTCCTTGAGATATTCGGCCTGTGCCGGAGCGAGCCACGAGCCGGCCAGCAATGCGGCGGCCGACGCCGCCAAAAGCAGTTTCTTCATGTCGTCATTCCCCTTTTCTGTTGTCGTTGTCGTCCAGGAAGTCTCCCACCACACGCATGCAGAGTTCCTGCTCCTCGACATGCGGCATGTGGCTGGAATGCTCGAATATCTGCCAGCGCGATCCCTTGATGCCGTCTTTGAAGGGCTGCACGGTCGCGGGTGTGGCTTCGTCGTGCCGGCCGGAGATGAGGAGTGTCGGAACCTCGATGGCCGGCAGGCGGTCGATGACGCTCCAGCTCTTCAGCGTGCCGATGACGTGGAATTCGTTCGGGCCGTTCATCACATTGTAGACGGTCGGATTGCGCACGATCTGTGCGAAAGTCTCCGTCACCTCGGGCGGGAAAGGCACGACCCGGCAGACATGCCGTTCGTAGAACCGCATCGTCGCTTCCTGGTAGGCCGGATCGTCCGTCGTGCCGGCCTGCTCGTGCTTCGTCAGCGTCTCCTGGACTTCCCTGGGCAGACCGGCGCGCAGCCGGTTGGCTTCCTCGACCCAAAGCTTCATGGACGCCGGCGAGTTGGCGATGGTCAGCGACTTGAGGCCCTTCGGCCTGGTCACGCCGAATTCGGCGCCCAGCATGCCGCCCCAACTTTGCCCCAGCACATGGAAGCCGCCGCGGATGCCGAGATGGTCGACGAGATTTTCCAGTTCGTCGATGAAGAGTTGGGGCGTCCAGAAATCGGCACCTTTTTCCGGCAGCAAGGTGGAATTGCCGCAGCCCAACTGATCGTAGTGGATGACGGCGCGGCCGCCTCGGGCAAGAAGCTTATAGGCATCGACGTAATTATGGGCAGCACCCGGCCCGCCATGCAGGATCACGACTGGGGCCTTGCCGGCATCGAGGGCGCCGCTGACCCGGTACCAGGTTTCATAGGCGCCGAACCCGGCCCGCCCTTCCTTGCTGACGATCTCGGACGGCATCCCGGCTCCCTGCGTGGTTGAAGACATCTCGCTGTCGCCTAGTTCGCTGCCCGGCCGGACTGCACCCACTCTTCCAGCATCTGCACGCCGAAGGCCGTGGCGCCTTCCCGGCCCAGCGGCCGATCCTTGTCGGCCATTTCCTTGCCGGCTATGTCGAGATGCACCCAAGGGCGGTCTTCGGTGAAATTGCGCAGGAAGGCCGCGGCATAGGGCGCGTCGCCATCTTCCATGTCCTTGGCGTGGTGACGGATGTCGGCGAAGGGCGATTGCAGCCCCTCGTCATAGGCCCGGTCGAGCGGCAGTTGCCAGAACCGCTCGCCGACCTTTTCCCCCGCCGCGATCATGCGCGAGGCGATGGTGTCGTCGGTGCTGAAAAGTCCGGCGAAGACCGAGCCGAGGCCCCGCATCACCGAATAGGTCAGCGTCGCCAGATCGACGATCACCGAGGGATTGAAGCGCGAAGCGGTATAATAGAGGCAGTCGGCCAGGATCAGCCGGCCTTCCGCATCCGTGTCGAACACTTCCACGGTCTGGCCCGACGCCGTCGTGATGATGTCGCGCGGCTTGAGCGCGGTGCCGGACGGCATGTTCTCGGCAATGCCGAGCACGCCGACGGCATGCACCGGGCTGCCTTGCCGGGCGAGCGCGATCAGCAGGCCGACCACGGCGGCGGCACCGCCCATGTCGGCCTTCATGTCGAACATCTGCTCGCCGCGCTTTATGCATAGACCACCAGAATCGAAGCAGACGCCCTTGCCGACGAAAGCCAGCGGCTGCGCGGGAGCGCCCTTGCCGCGATAGTGCAGGACCGCGACGCGCGGCGGTCGCGCCGAGCCGGAGCCGACGGCCAGGATCGCATTCATGCCGAGCTCCTTCAGCCGCGCCGTGTCGAGAATCTCGACATCGATGCCGGTCTCGCGCAGCGGCTCCAGATGATCGTGGAAATTGTCGGGATGGAGATGGTTCGGCGGCAAGTTGACCAGCGTGCGCGCATATTCGACGCCGTCCGCGATGGCATTGACCCGTGCCAGCGCCGCCTTCAGCTCCGGACCGGCCGCGCCGATCAATTGCACCCGCAAAGTGCGGTCGGCGCCAGCTCCCTGACGCCGGTTGCGCAGGTCGAAACGATAGCGCCGCAGCCGCATGCCGAGCGCGACCCGCGCCAGGACTTCCGCTGCGGGCAGGTCGACGCCGGCGAGCGGGTCCAGCATCAGGGTAGCTGCGCATTCGCTCTTGCCTTCCAGGTGCGCTGCAAGCAGACCGCCGGCGCGCGCCAGCGAAAGCGGGGTTACGGCCTCGGCCTTGCCCAAAGCCAGCACCACCACGCGCCGGGCCGACATCGCCTTGGGGGCGATAACATCGACACAGGCGCCGGACTCCTCAAGCGCGGCCGGCTCGGAACACGCACGGGACAAGATCCCGTCCATTTCAGCATCGAGCGCCGCTGCCCGGAAGCCAAAACCGTTTTGAGCGGTTTGCAGGATCACGACGACCGAGGTTTCCGCGGAAATCTCCTCCGCCGCTTCAAAGACCGGCGCCGGCGACTGAGGCATAGAAGCTCATTCTCCCATTCTGGGGCGCCCCGCCGAGGCTCAGCTGGCGTCATACGCAAAGCTTCGCCGGTCCTCGGTGGAAGCCGGTCATACCGGTTTCCGCCGCTGGTGGAATGGCATCGGAGTGCCCAAACAATCGTTTTCGGATGGCGACTTGGTCGCTCTTGCCTTTTGGGTATCCCCGAACCGGTCAAGCGATCAAACGCCAATTTTGCCCAAGTCGATTGACAAAAACTCAACTGACATTTCATGATCGGGCAATGGCCCTGCCCTCACTCAATGGCATGCGCGCTTTCGAGGCCGCCGCGCGTCTCGGCAGCATCAAGGATGCAGCGGAAGAACTGCATTTGACGCCCTCGGCCGTCAGCCGCCACATCCGCGCGCTCGAGAAGAACCTTGGCCAGGAG
Source organism: Mesorhizobium sp. Ca11 (assembly GCF_020165275.1). Taxonomy (NCBI): domain Bacteria; kingdom Pseudomonadati; phylum Pseudomonadota; class Alphaproteobacteria; order Hyphomicrobiales; family Phyllobacteriaceae; genus Mesorhizobium; species Mesorhizobium sp. Ca11. The sequence continues at coordinate 13,451 of NZ_JAIUHU010000023.1, forward strand.
CTGTTCGAGCGCGGCTTTCGCCAGATCACACCGACCATCAGGGGCTCATATTATGCGCGCGGCCTCTCCGAAGCATTCGAGGCTATCTGGCGCGCCACCGACGATGTCAGCTTCGTCCATGGTCACGGCAGGACCCAGCGGGTCAGGGTTCTCTGCGTGCCGGCGGTTTTGAACCTTTGGCTGGCGGACCGGCTGCCGAATTTCCGCAAGCTGCATCCGTCCGTGAACCTGGAGATCTCGACGTCGGGCAAGCGCGCCAACTTCGATTTGGCCATTGTCGACGAGTTCGTCTACAAGGCCGGCCCGGCCCTGACGCTGCTGATCCCGCTCGTTCTGACGCCGGTCTGCGCGCCGTCGCTGCTTGAGGGACCGGTGCCGCTCAGAACGCCCGCCGATCTGGTCAATCATCACCTCATCCACGAATGCGAGAGCATGCGCTGGCGGCGCTGGCTGGAACAGGAAGGCGTTCTGGACGCCACGCCGAAATCCAGCACGACACTCGATGACTGCACTTTGATCATGCGCGAGGTGATAAACGGCGCGGGGATCGCTTTGGCCGACACCATGATGGCGCAGGACCTTTTGCAGCAGGGCAAGCTTGTCGCCCCGTTCAGCGCCCGCCACACCTATCCCGCCGGAATCTACCTGCACCAGCGCCGCAGCATCGGAAACAAGCCAGGCACCGGCCTGTTCCAGGATTGGCTGCTCGCCGAGATCGCCGACCATAAGCGCACGATGGGTATCTCGTAGCGCGTCTTGTCCGAAGCGCCGCGCAAGAAAAAGGCGGCGACCAACCGGCCACCGCCTTCGCATTGTCGACGGCTGGGCTCAACCCTTGATGGTGGCGGTCAGCTCGTCATAGGCCTTGCAGGCTTCGTCGAGCGTCGTGGCGCCCTGATACTTCGTCGTCACAGCCTGCACCTTGGCGGTCAAATCAGCCGCCTTGCTCGGATCCTTGGTGATGGCTTCCTGGAGCGCGGCAGCCATGTCCTGCGCCTTCTTGGTGGCGATTTCCTGCGTGCATTCCGGCCCCTTGGAGCAAGCCGAACCGGCCAACGCCGCAACACCCACGGCAACGAGCAAAAACTTCTTCATGTCAATCATCTCCTCAAAAAAGGCAGCCGCCCATCGCCGCTGCCTCCACTGGCCGAAGCCGAACGTGCCATAACCTCCGATTGTGGCGTGAAGCAACGACCAGACCGCATAAACTTGTGTAATTAGGCTGCAACGTCGCGGCGTCCGTGTTGAGGCTGCCCGATGCATGTCGCCCAAAGCGCGCAGCGGTTTTGGGTCGACGACAGGCATAAAGCAACAAGCTAAAGCGCGTCGTACGAGGCCATTCAGACGCGACGGCTTTAGAGCAATCCCAGGAAATGTGCGAAACGGTTTTCAGCCCCGAAAACAAAGAGATAGTGCGTCTCACCGTTTTCGTGAAACGATGAGACGCTCCATGTCAACTGGAGCAAAGTTCACCCGCGAGGCTGTAGCAGCGCCAGCACGACGGTCAATGCGGCAAGGACGGCGGTAAGGGTCAAAGGTCCCGTGGCGCCATGGGTATCCACGACATAGCCGCCGACAACCGCGCCGATGGTGATGGCAACCTGGAAGGAGACGACCATCAGGCTACCCGCAGCTTCCAGCGCATCAGGTGCCGCGCGGGACAGATTGGTCGGCAGCACGACCGGCGCCATGCCGAAGGCCAAGCCCCAAAGCGTGACGAATGTGAACGCGACGCCAATGTGCACGCCCCAAAGCACCAATGCCAGCGCCGCAAACGCCATCAATGCGGCGTTGCCCGCGAGCGCCATGCGGATATTGGCGTCGGCCATACGGCCGCCGGCGACGTTGCCGATCACAGCCGCGATGCCAAATCCGAGCAGGGCCAGGGCAATTGGCCCGGTAGCGAGGAGCGTCACGTGTTCGAGGAAGGGGCGCACATAAACAGAGCCGGCAAAATGCCCCGTCATCAGCAAAAGAATGGCAAGCATACCGAGTTGGATGCCGCGCCGCCGTGTCAGCCGAAATACGTCAGCCAGACTATTGCTGGCCGTCGCAGGCAAGGTCGGTAGGCTCAGCAATTGCAGCAGCATGGCAATCACTGCCAATCCCGCCGTCAAGGCCATGGCGCTGCGCCATCCCAGCCAGTCGCTGATCAACGCCCCCATTGACGGGGCGGCGATGGTGGCGAGCGAGACGCCGAGGGTGACGATGCCCATGCCCCGACCTGTCGCGTTGGCGCCGACCAGCCTGGCCACGACGGCAACCGAGAGTGCCCAGAACGCACTGAGAGCGATTCCGAGCCCGGCCCTGCCCAGCAGCAACAGCCAGAAATTGGGCGCTAGCGCGGCAAGGAGGTTGGAACCGACCGCCAAGGCGCTGAGGCCAACCAGCACCGTCTTGCGGTTCAATCGTCCGATGAGAACATTGCTCAACATGGCCGTCACGGCGCCGACCGAAGCCGTGGCGGTGACGACCTGTCCGGCGGTTCCTTCGCTGATGCCGAGGTCCCGCGCCATCGGCGTCAGCAGGCCTGCCGGCAGGAATTCGGCTGATACCAGGGCAAAGCTGGTGGCCGCCAATGAAATGACCGCAAACCAGGTGGCTGCGTTCCACGGGGCTGGCGCGGCGTCCTCGAGGTCTATCGCCGCGTCTTCAAGCTGTAATGTTGTGTCTGTCACTGAAAGATCTCCAAAGTCTGGAGGTCTTCAATAGACGAGTCTTCTCGGATGATATGTACCTTATAATCCGAAATTCATGTCCGTTCGTCCGGGAATTGTGCGGCGCACAACGCCTGGCGAGACATTGGTGATCCGTTTGAACGCGCGCGCGAAGGATGCTTCGCTATCATAGCCCAAACGGGTAGCGACCTCGGCAACCGACAGGCCGTTTTGCCCGAGCAACTCGCGGGCAAGCTGCATCCGCAGACGGGCGAGATAGTGGGCAGCGCCCTCCCCTAACACGGCGCTGAAGCGCTCGGCGAAAATCGAGCGCGATTGGCCTGCCAGGGCGGCAAGGCTTTCCAGGGTCCAGTTATGGCCGGGGTCTCGATGCATGGCTGCCAGAGCGCGGCCAATATGGGGGTCGCGGATGGCTGCAAGCCAGCCGGTGGTCGAAGCTCCAGTGCAATTGACCCAGCAGCGGATAAGCCGGGCGGTCAGCAAGTCCGCCATGCGCGACAGAATCGTGGCGCTGCCCATCTGCGGTTGCGCGGCCTCCGCCGTCATAGCCGCCAGCAAAGGACGGACGACCGGATCGTTGCCGGCCACATCGCACCCCTTGATAATAGATGGCATCAACGTGATCAGTGGATTGAGCGCACAGACGCCCAGGGCCATGGAGCCGCAGAAAAGGGTGCTTGTCGCGCCCGTCCCTTCCCGCACCACCTCACAGACATTGCTCCCCAACTTGGTAACCTGGCAACTCTCGAGCGAGTCGTCGACAACGTCCGGCGCACTAGCCAGCCGATGGGCGATGCCTTGCGGCAACAGCACCAGATCGCCATCGCGCAACTCCTGCCAGCCTTCCGCCTCGGTATAAATCCAGCATGGACCCTGGCCGACAAAGTGAAAGCGAAGCAGCTTCTGTTGCGGAAAGGCGATGCTCCATGGATGCCGGAGCTCGCAGCGGCCATAGTTGACCCCACTCAAGCGAAAGTCCTGTAGGACTTCGCTGAGCGCATCCATCGGGATATGCAGAGGCGGGCGGGACGAATAGTCAGGCATTCGGCTACTGTATATGCCGAACGTCCGGCAGGCAAGCGGAGGCCGCTTCAACGGTACCCTACCCTTCAAGTCAGTCCGCCCGCCCTTGCCTCTCGCTCCCGGGGCATGCAAGGAGTGCTTCGAGCAACGGGATGACAGGCATGGCAGTTGAAGCGTCGAGCAGCGATCTGGTGCAGGTTGTGGCGCTGCTCGCGGCGGGCGTCGTCGCCGTGCCGATCTTCAAGCGCATGGGGCTGGGCTCGATCCTCGGCTACCTCGCCGCCGGCGTGGTCATCGGTCCGTTCGGCCTGCGCATCTTTTCCGAATCGGAAGCGATCCTCCACGTCGCCGAGCTCGGCGTCGTCATGTTCCTGTTCATCATCGGGCTGGAGATGCAGCCGTCGCGGCTCTGGGGCCTGCGTCGCGAGATTTTTGGCCTGGGTGCCTTGCAGGTCGGCGTCTGCGCAGTCCTGCTCACTCTCGTCGGACTGGCCGGAGGCTTTCCCATCGCGCAGTCCTTCGTCGCCGGCGCCGGCTTCGTCCTGACCTCGACGGCGATCGTCATGCAGTTGCTCGAAGAGCGCGGCGAGATCGCCACGCCGAAAGGCCAGCGCATCGTCTCCATCCTGCTGCTCGAAGACCTGATGATCGTGCCGCTGCTCGCGCTTATCGCATTCCTAGCGCCGGGCGGCGCCGAAACCAGCCTTTCGGAGCGGCTGACCGAAGTTGGGATCGGCATCGCCGCGATCGTGGGACTGGTCGTGGCCGGCCGTTACCTGCTCAATCCGCTCTTCCGCATCCTGGCCGATGCCCGCGCCCGCGAGGTCATGACCGCCGCGGCGCTGCTGGTGGTGCTGGGATCGGCCCTGGCCATGCAGCTCTCCGGCCTGTCGATGGCGATGGGCGCCTTCCTCGCTGGCGTGCTGTTGTCGGAATCGACCTTCCGCCACCAGCTCGAAGCCGATATCGAGCCGTTCCGCGGCATCCTGCTCGGCCTGTTCTTCCTCGCCGTCGGCATGTCGCTCGACCTTGGCGTCGTAGCCCAGAACTGGCGGCTCATCGCCATCTATGTCGTCGCCTACATGGTCATGAAGGCATTCGGCATCTACGTCGTCGCGCGCATTCTGAAAAGCGGCCATCGCGAGGCGCTCGAACGCGCCGTCTTCATGGCGCAGGGCGGCGAGTTCGCCTTCGTGCTCTATTCGTCCGCTGCCGCAGTCGGCATCATCGACGGCCAGGCCAACGCCACGCTGACTGCCATCGTCATCATCTCAATGGTACTGACGCCGCTCGCGATCTTGGCGCTCCGTTACCTCACCCCGCGCGACGAGCAGTCCCTCGACGGCGTCGACATCGCCGACGGCCTCACCGGCAGCGTGCTGATCATCGGCTTCGGCCGCTTCGGCCAGATCGCCAGCCAGCCGCTTTTGCTGCGCGGGATGGACGTCTCGATCATCGACAACGAGGTGGAGATGATTCAGGCGGCGGCCGATTTCGGCTTCAAAGTCTATTACGGCGACGGCACGAGGCTGGACATCCTGCATGCGGCTGGCGCCGGGCGCGCCCGCGCGGTGCTGATCTGCGTCGACAAGCCCGACGCCGCCGTGCGCATCGCGCAGCTTATCAAGGCCGAATTTCCACTGGTCACCATCCTGGCGCGCGCCTTCGACCGCGGCACCGCGCTGCAGCTCGTGCGCGCCGGCGTCGACTATCAGCTGCGCGAGACCTTCGAATCGGCGCTGGTCTTCGGCGGCTCCGCGCTGGAGGCGCTTGGCGTCGATCCCGAGGAGGTCGCCGAAGTCATCGAGGATGTGCGACGCCGCGACGAAGCGCGCTTCGAGACGCAATTGGCCGAGGGCGTGCGCGCCGGCCAGCGTTTCCTCAAGGGCAATATAGGCACTCCGATCCCGACGCCGCTTACGCAGCCGCGCCGCGCCGGCCGCGCGCTGAACCAGGAAACCGCCGTCGTGCTGAACCAGGCAGAGACCAAGAACTGAGGGGCAAATATGGCAGAGCTCGATCCGCGAGCGCTTTCGGTCATCAAATTCTGGCGCGACGCCGGCGAGGACGCCTGGTTCGAAAAGAGCGACGCCTTCGACGCCGATTTCCGCAGCCGCTTTCTCGAGCTGCATTACGCCGCTGCGCGGCGCGAATGCGACGACTGGAATGCGCATGCCGAAGGATCGCTGGCGTTGATGATCCTGCTCGATCAGTTCCCGCGCAACTGCTTCCGCGGCACCGGCCACATGTACGCGACCGATCCGCTCGCCAGATACTTCGCCGACAGGGCAATCGCCGTCGGTCAGGACCTCGAGCTGGAAGAACTGTTTCGCGTCTTCCTCTATCTGCCGTTCGAGCATTCCGAATTGCTGGCGGATCAGGAACGGTCGGTGGAACTCACCGCCGAGCGAGCGCCGGACTATCTTAAATACGCCAATGAGCATCTGGAGATCATCCAGCGCTTCGGTCGCTTTCCGCACCGCAACCGCATGCTCGGCCGTGCGACGACGGCCGAGGAGCAGGCATTTTTGGACGGCGGCGGGTTTTCCGGCTGACCGGCCGGCTTCGGAGCAATTCCAGGAAAAGTGTGGGCGGTTTTCCGTCCGGAATTGCGACAATGCAAAATCAGCCGAGCCACCATTCGCGGCCCGAAGGCAGCCGCTCAATGCCGGACGTATCGACGGCTTTGAGCCGTTCCGACACGCTCCTGCCGCCGACCGAAAGCCCTGGCGCGATCTCGGTCAGCGGCGCCAGCACGAAGGCGCGCTCCAGCATGCGCGGATGCGGCACTTCGAGCCCGGTCTCATGGATCACCCGGTCGCCGAACACCAGGATGTCGATATCGATGAGGCGCGGCCCCCAGCGCTCCTCGCGCACGCGCTTCAGCCGCTTCTCGACATCGAGGCAAAGCTCAAGCAGCGCGCGTGGCGAAAGCGCCGTCTCGATCGCGGCGGCGGCATTGAGGAAATCGGGCTGGTCGAGCTTGCCCCAAGGAGGCGTGCGGTAGAGCGATGAGACGGCGGTGACGCGCGTCGTGTCGTCGCCGTCCAGCATGCGCAATGCCGCGGCCATGGACTTCGCCGGCTCGCCGAGATTGCCGCCGAGACTGAGATAGACGGCGCTATTCTGGCCAGACAACGGTCACCTCGACATGATCGAGCACGCCCGGCACCGGGGCGTTCGGCTTGCGCACGGTGATCGCGGCTTTCCTGATCTGCGAGAATCGCGCTGTCAGCGCCTTCGCCACCTCCAGCGCCAGCGCCTCGATCAGGAAGCGGCGATGTCCGGTCACGATCTTTTCGATAACCGAGAAGGCGACGCCATAATTGACGGTGTCTTCGATGGAATCCTCAGTCAGCGGCCGGCTGGGCTCGACCGTCAGCTCGGCATCGACGTAGAAACGCTGGCCAAGCGTCTCCTCCTCGTCCAGCACGCCGTGGCGGGCGAAGAAGGCGCAGTTCTTCATGCGGATGAGGTACATGATCAGTGTCCGGGAGGAAGCTCGGTTTCGCGTTGAAGCATAGCATCGGTGACCGCCAGCGCATCCACGTTGATTGCGACATCGTGGACGCGAAACAGGTCGGCTCCCTTCAAGCGCAGGATGACACTGGTGGCCGCCGTGCCGGCAGCCCGTTCCGCGGGATCGCGCCCGGTGGCGGTGCCGATGAAGCGCTTGCGCGAGGTTCCGGCCATCAACGGGTAGCCGAGCGCCTGAAGCTCGGAAAAACGCGCCATCAGGTCGAGGTTTTCCTCCGCCGTTTCCTTGGCGAAGCCGAAGCCGGCATCGAGCACGATCTGGCTGTCGGCGACATTGCCGGCGCGCGCGATCTCCAGCGATTTGCGCAGGAACAGGAACTGGTCCTCGATCACATCGGGCAGCTTCTGCCGTTCGCGCCCGGTATGCATGATGACGAGCCCGGCGCCTGTCTCGGCCGCGACGCGCGCGATGCCCGGCTCACGCTGCAGCCCCCAGACGTCGTTGACGATATGGGCGCCGGCGGCGACGCCAAGCCGCGCGGTGTCCTCGCGATAGGTGTCGACCGAGATCAGCGCCTCGCCGGAAGCGGCGAGCGCCGCGATGACCGGCAGCACGCGCGCCTGTTCTTCCTCGGCGGAGATCGGGGCGAAACCGGGCCGCGTCGATTCCCCGCCGACGTCGATGATCGCCGCGCCCTGCTTCACCATGCGGTGCGCCTGCTCCAGCGCCTTCTCGGGCGCGATGAACAGGCCGCCGTCCGAAAAGCTGTCGGGCGTCACGTTGAGGATGCCGGCGACGACCGCCTTCGGACCGAGGTCGAGATAGCGTCCATGCGCCAGCTGCCATCGCCTTGTCGTCATTGTCCATCAACCATGCGTGATCCGCGCGAAATCAATTCCGTTGCGCTGGCGACGGCCCTAAAGCAAGGTGCGTGAAGAGGCAATATGATGAACCGCTCCCTGCTCTGCGCCCTGATGCTCTCGCTCACTGCCCTGCCGGCGGGCGCGGCCAGTCTGGTCAAGACCTACAGCTATTTCAGCGTCGGCGGCCGCACGCTCGACGATATCCAGAACCAGCTGTCGAGAAACGGCCCCGAGGTGAAGAGCACCGGCTCGCGGCATCCCGGCGCCACGCAAATGGCCTTCACCACCCGCATCAGCTACGCGCAGAGCGCCGGGTCCTGCCGCATCGCCGACGCGGCCGTCACCTTGAAGGTCAAGGTAATCCTCCCCGAATGGCGGCGCCCGCGCAAATCCGATCCCGGCGTCAGGCTGGTCTGGGATACGCTCTCGGCCGACATCAAGCGGCATGAGGAGCGCCATGTCGAGATCGCCAAGAACCATGCGCGCCTGCTCGAGGATGCGCTGAAGGCACTCCCACCGCAAAAGACCTGCGAGCAGGCGAAGCTCAACGCCGCCGCGGTCCAGGCAGCCGAGCTCGCCAGGCACGATCAGGACCAGGTCCGCTTCGACCGCGTCGAGAGCGTCAATTTCGAAAGCCGTATCCTTCGGCTGATGCGCTACCGGATGGAGCGTGTCGAAGCCGGCCAGCTGCCGCCGCCTTGACTTGAGAGCCGAGCCCTGTCCGGGGCCAATTTCATCCAAGCATGGTGCCAGACCGGAAAAACTTTCGAGTGATGGTCGAAATCGGCCTATATCGAACGACATAATGCGGGTTCGAAGCGCCAAAGCCTCGGGTCCACGATGAGAAATGACAGGTGCGACCGGCCAAAGCCGTCTTGGCGCACCAAGCACCAGCCTTTGAAAGAATGACGCATGGACCAGACCGTCGAGAACCAGGCGATGGCGTCGAAAGCCGCGCCGATGATGAGCGAGAGCGAGAAGAATGCCATCATCGGCGGCGTGCTGTTATCGATGCTGCTGGCGGCCCTTGATCAGACCATCGTAGCCCCTGCCCTGCCGACGATCGCCGGCGCGCTCGGCCATGCCGAATATCTGCCGTGGATCGTCACCGGCTATCTTCTGACCGCGACCGCGATGGCGCCGCTCTACGGCAAGATTTCCGATGTCTACGGGCGCCGCCCCGTCATCTACGCCGCCATCCTCGTCTTCCTGCTCGGGTCGCTGGTCAGCGCGCTTGCTCCCAACATGCTGGTGTTGGTCATCGGCCGCGCCATCCAGGGCGCCGGCGGCGGCGGTCTCTTCGCGCTGGCCCAGACGGTCATCGGCGACCTCGTGCCGCCGCGCGAGCGCGCCCGCTATGCGGCCTGGATCGCAGGCACATGGGCGGTCGCCAGCGTCGCCGGCCCGCTGCTCGGCGGCGTGTTTGCCGAGCATCTGCACTGGTCGCTGATCTTCTGGATCAACCTGCCGATCGGCTTCCTGGCCATGGCCATCATCAACAACCCGTTGAAGAAGCTGCCGGTCGCAGCCAAGAACCATCGCATCGACGGCTTGGGCGCCGTGCTGCTGGTAATCGCCACAACGCTTCTGCTCCTGGCGCTCAGCTGGGGCGGCAGTGCCTATCCGTGGTTTTCCCGCGAAATCCTTGGGCTGGTTGCCTGCTCGGTGGTGTTCTGGGCCTTCTTCGCGCTCAGGCTGCTTAAGGCGGCCGAGCCTTTGATCTCGCTCGAAGTCTTGGGCAACCCGATCGTGCTCGCCGGCACACTGTCGATGTTCCTCCTGCAGGCCGCAAATATCGGCGCGTCGGTATACCTGCCGGTCTATCTGCAATCGGTCGTCGGGCTTTCGGTCAGCGAATCCGGCACCGCGATGCTCGGCCTCCTGCTCGGCACGGTCGCCGGCGCGACCTTCAGCGGCCGCACGATCCCGCGCTTTGTCCACTATAAGCGCATCGCCATGATCGGCGTCGGCTTGGCCATCGTTTGCATTGGCGTGCTCAGTGCCATTGCGGAACACGCCTCGCTGATCGAGGTGGAAATCCTGACCACTTTGATCGGCCTGGGCAGCGGAACGACATTCCCGGTTGCCACCGTCTCGGTCCAGAATGCTGTCGATCGCGCGCATCTCGGTGTCGCGACGGGCGTTCTGACCTTCCTGCGCACGCTGGGCGGCGCGCTCGGCGTGGCCATGCTCGGCGCCGTCGCGCTCGGCTACGGACTGCCACTGTCCTCAGAAGGCTCGCAGACGCATATCCAACCGGCATCGGCGTTGCCGTTCGTGATGATCTTTGTCGCCGCCGGAGCAACGCTCGTTCTGGCGCTGATCACGCTGGGCTTGATGCCCGAAAAGGAACTGCGCGGCCACGACGAGCAAACCGCGCCCGCGCTTGCGGAATGACGCCTCAATCATGCACGCCGAGCTTCTTCTGCAGGCTGGTCGACGAGGTCGTGTACTGAAAGACGATGCGCTCGCCCGGGCTGACGATCCGCTTGGCGGCCTGCGCCATCAGCGCCACCTCATGGAAGCCTGACAGGATCAGCTTGAGCTTGCCTGGATACCAGTTGATGTCGCCGACGGCAAAGATGCCCGGGATCGACGTCTGGAACTTCTCGGTGTCGACCGGGATCAGGTTCTCGTTGAGGTTAAGGCCCCATTCGGCTATCGGCCCGAGCTTCATGGTGAGGCCGAAGAACGGCAGCATGCGGGTGCACGGCACCTCGACGTCGCCATCCGGACCACCCTTGATGGTCGCCGATGACAGCTGGCCGTCGGCGCCGGCAAGGCCGCTGACCTGGCCGACCAGGAATTCGAGCTGCTTCATCTCCTGCATGGCATACATTTTGTTGACGCTGTCGGGCGCGGCCCGGAATTCCGGGCGGCGATGCACCAGCGTCACGCTCTTGGCGATCGGCTGCAGGTTGAGCGTCCAGTCGAGCGCCGAATCGCCGCCGCCGACGATGACGAGATCGTGGCCGCGAAATTCCTCCATGCGTCGGACCGAATAGAAGACGCTCTTGCCTTCGTACTCCTCAATGCCCGGAATGGGCGGACGCTTGGGCTGGAACGAGCCGCCGCCAGCGGCGATCACCACCACCTTGGCCTCGAACAATTCACCTTCGTCGGTAGCGACGCGGAAACTGCCGTCCTCCAGCTGTTCAAGGCTCGACACCATGCGGTTGAAGGTGAAGTCCGGCTTGAACGGATGGATCTGCTCCATGAGCTTGTCGACCAGGCCTTGCGCGGAGATCATCGGCCAGCCTGGAATGTCGTAGATCGGCTTTTCAGGATAGAGCTCGGCGCATTGGCCACCGGGACGATCGAGAATGTCGATCAGATGGCATTTCATGTCGAGCAGACCGAGCTCGAACACGGCGAACAGGCCGATCGGCCCTGCCCCGACAATGAGAACGTCCGTTTTGATGGTATCGGTCATGCGCTGCGCCCTGATTGGGAATGCGGCGAGACTGCATGAGCTATCGGCCGCTGCCAAGCTGCCGGCGCGAAAGAATATTGGGAAGCAGCCAAGGTGTGTCGAGATTCAGGTCAGGCCGAGTCGGAGTCGAAGACGGGCGCGAAGCGACCAAACTGGTGACGTCCGAGAACCGGCCTACGCCGGCCGTAGCTTATTTTAACCGCCACGCCATTCGTGAGTGCTTCGGCCGGCAAAGGCCGGAAGCGCAGGAAGTCGCCATTTGCAGGCCGGCCTCACCTGAATATCGACGCGCCTTAACCCTGGCGCGCGGGGACCCGAACCACCAGCCCGTCCAGCGCGTCGCGCACCTTGATCTGGCAGGAGAGGCGCGAGTTCGGCTGGACCTCGTAGGCGAAGTCCAACATGTCCTCCTCCATCGCCTCCGGCTCGCCGACCTCCGCTGTCCATGCTTCGTCGACATAGACATGGCAGGTCGCGCAGGCACAGGCGCCGCCGCATTCGGCTTCGATGCCCGGAACCGCATTGCGGATCGCGTTTTCCATGACCGTCGAGCCGTTTTCGGCTTCCACGTCAAACCGGGTCCCGTCATGGGCGATGTAAGTCAGCTTGGTCATTAAGTCACCTGAGGAGTCGCAGCCGGGATAATCACTCTGCCGGACAAGTCAACTGCGGCGCGAAAGCGCCACGAAATGACGTTTTTCAGAAAGGCGGGATACTAGCGGCTGATGCCGGCGATGAAGTCGCGCACTTCCTCGATCAGCGTGCTGAGCCGCTTGAGCGCCCGGACGTCTTCCGGCTGGGTTTCGATGATCGCCGCGCAGTCGGCCACCGCAAAGGCGCCGATGCCGCGCGCCGAGCCCTTCAGGCCATGCGCCAGAAGCACCCTTTGCCTCGCGTCGGCATCCGCGATCTGGTCACGGACCGACAGCGACTGGTGCACGAACAGCGCCAGCACCTCGCGTTCGAGGTCGCGGTCGCCCATTGTCTGGCGTGCCAGATGGCCGAGATCCACCGGTCGGGCTCCAGCCGTTCCGGAGGCGTCGCCTCCCGGCATGGAAAACGCAACACCACTTTCGCCACGCATACGCACTGCAACTCCATCAAGCGAGCAGACGGGCCCACGAAAATAGGCGCTCCCGGTCGCCAACGGGTTAACGACTGCAGGGAAAAATGTTGTCACGGAGGCAGCCGGATCACGTCTCCGTTAACCTTATATTTAAAGTTTTACGTATCGCCCGGAATGCATGTTTTCTTTACCCCTGTGTGTCATTACGATACGAAGGTCCATTTTTCAGCCTCCTGCGCGGGATAGACAAGCCAGAATCAGGCCAGAATCAGGCCAAAATCATAAGTCCCGCGGCAGCTAGTACAGGGTAGCGAAGGCATGGCTAAGAAACCAACGACGACGAAGTCTCTCGAGAATGACGTGGCCGCGGAACTGGAAAAGGCGCTTGACCTTGACCTTAACGGCGACGAAGGCGGCCTCGACATGGCGGCGTCGATGGAGGATCTCGAAGCGCAGATTTCGGCGGCGGCCGACGAGCTGGCGCGCGAAGGGCGCAGCCACAGGACGGAGCCGGCAAACAGTCCCCAGCCTGCCAACCCCCAGCCTCCCAAGGCGCCCGCGGCCAAGCCGGCCGAATTGCGCCCGGTCGAGCCGCGCAATGGGCAGCCGTCCGGCTTCACGCCTCCCGCCGGCTTCACGCCCGCCAACGACGACCGCCAGAAGGACTACAAGACGCTGCTGCACAGCCTCAACCGGCGTGCGTCGAGCACCGTCTACTGGGTGATCGCCTTTATCTCGCTGGCCTGGATCGCCGGCGCCGGCGGCCTGGCCAACCTGTTGTTCGGTCCCGGCATCTGGAAGATCCGTACCTTCGACCAGTTCTTCGCCCGTCCCGAGCTGATCGGCCTGGCGGTTGCCGCGATCGTTCCGGTCATCCTGTTCTGGGCTTTCGCCGCCATGATCCGGCGCGCGCAGGAAATGCGCCTCGCCGCGCAATCCATGACCGAGGTCGCCTTCCGCCTGGCGGAGCCCGAAAACCTCGCCCAGGACCGTGTCATGATGATCGGCCAGGCCGTTCGCCGCGAGGTGGCGGCCATGGGCGAAGGCATCGAGCGCACCCTGGCCCGCGCGGTCGAGCTCGAAACGCTCGTCCACGGCGAAGTCAGCCAGCTCGAACGCTCCTATTCCGAGAACGAGGCCCGCATCCGTTCGCTGGTCGACGGTCTCGGCAGCGAGCGCGAGGCGGTGGTCACCCATGCCGAGCGCGTGCGCGCCTCCATCGCCAGCGCTCACGAGACGCTGCGCGACGAGATCGGCTCGGCCAGCGACATCATCCGCGACTCGATCCTCAACGCGTCGACCAAGCTGTCGATGACGATCAACAATTCCGGCGACACGCTGATCGACCGCATTAATGAAAGCTCGACGTCGATCTTCGATTCGGTGGAATCGCGCCTTGACAACATCACGGACCGTCTTTCGACCTCCGGCGAGGCCTTCGCGAGCCTCCTCGACACCCGTATCGCCAAGCTCACCGACACCACGGACGGCCTGACACGCTCGCTGACCGACCTGCTCGACGACCGCACCAACGGCATGGTCTCGCTGCTCGGCGGCGCGGCGCGTACCTTGAGTTCGGAGTTCGAGACGAGCCTCAGCGGCATCGAGCGGACGCTGGCCGAGCGCGGTCAGGCGCTGATCAGCGAATTCCAGACCCGCGCCGAAGCGCTCGACACCGGCACGCAGAAACTCAACGCCGCCCTCGAAGCCCGCGCCCGCCAGATCAACGAGACGCTGGTTGAGCGCGCCCGCGAGATCGCGCACACCTTCGCCGAGAGCAAGGACCAGCTGTCGTCGATGATCGACCAGGGCAAGACGCAGATCGGCGCCGACATGGCGGACATCATCTCGTCGACCTCCTCCATGCTCGAAGCCCGCGCCACCGACTTCGCCGGACGCATGGAAGCGGCCCGGCATGTCGTGTCGCGCTCATTCGATTCCGACATCCAGCGGCTGGCCGATGCCCGTGTCGGCATCGAGGAAGCCGTCGAGAACCACAGCCGCGCGCTTTCGGAGAGCCGCGAGCGCATGGCGGCCGCCATGCAGGAGGACCTGGCGAAATTCGCCGAAGGCCGCGTGGCAATCGATGCCGCCGTCACCAACCAGGTGCAGAAGCTGGCCGAAGGCCGCAGCCTGATCTCGCGCGCGCTGGAAGAAGACCTGCGCAAGGTCAACGAGTCGCGCGCTGCCATCGATGCGTCGCTGGGCAGCCATCTGGAGCAGCTCGAAGAAGGCCGCAACCGCCTGTCCCAGGTCTTGAACGAAGACTCCGGCAGGCTCGTCCAAGCCCGTACTATGATTGACGAAATGGTCGCCGGCCATGTCGGGAAGCTGGCCGAAGGCCGCAACATCCTGGCGCGCGCCCTGGAGGCCGATCTCAACAAGCTGCAGGACAGCCGCGCCTCCATCGACGGCCTTGTCGCCGGTCAGGTCGAGAAGATCGCCGAGGGCCGCGCGGTGCTCGCCAAAGCGCTCGAGACCGACATCATCGGCATCCGCGGCCTGATCGAGACCCACTCGACCAAACTCGCCGAGGACCGCGGCGAGCTCAGCCGCGCCCTTGAAAGCGATCTGAGCGGCATCCGCGGCCTGATCGACAGCCACGCCGGCAAGCTCGCCGAGGACCGCAGCCTGCTGTCGCACACGCTGGAAGCCGACCTCGCCAAGCTCGCCGAAAGCCGCGCCTCGATCGACGGCCTTGTCGCCGGCCAGGTCGAGAAGCTCGCCGAAGGCCGCGACATCCTCAAGCGTGCCCTGGAAGCCGACCTCAACGCCATCAAGGGTGCCATCGCGGGACATTCGGACAAGGTTCTGGAAGATCGCTCACAGCTTTCGAAAGCGCTTGAAACCGACCTGCAGGCCGTCAGCGGCGCCATCGCCGACCATCAAAACCGGCTCGTTCAGGACCGTTCCGTGCTGTCGAAGTCGCTGGAGGACGATCTCGCCAAGCTGGCGGAGAGCCGCTCCAGCATCGACGGGCTGGTCGCCGGCCAGGTCGAGAAGCTCGCCGAAGGCCGCGACATCCTCAAGCGCGCGCTGGAGGCCGACCTCAACACAATCCAGGGCGCGATCGTCGATCATTCGCAGAAGATCACCGACCATCGCGCCGAGCTTTCGCGTGCACTGGAGACCGATATGGCTAATGCCAGCGGCCTCATGCAGACCCATGCCGACCAACTGTCGCAGAACCGGGCGACGCTGTCCAAGGCGCTCGAGGACGATCTTGCCAAGCTCGCCGAGAGCCGCGCCGGCATCGACGGCCTAGTCTCCGGCCAGGTCGAGAAGCTCGCGGAAGGCCGCGACATCCTCAAGCGTGCGCTGGAAGCCGACCTCGCCAAGCTCGCCGAAAGCCGTTCCTCGATCGACGGCCTGGTCGCCGGCCAGGTCGAGAAGCTCGCCGAAGGCCGCGATATCCTCAGGCGCGCCCTCGAAGCGGACCTTCAGAAGCTGACGGAAAGCCGCTCGGAGATCGACGACGTCATCGCCGGCCATGTCGGCAAGCTGTCCGAGGGCCGCAACATGCTGGCCAAAGCCCTCGAGGACGATCTCGTCAAGCTTGCCGATGCGCGCAAGGACGTCGACCGTTCGGTTTCCGGCCATATTGACCAGATCGCTGCCCGAAGCAGCGATATCTCGGCGGCGATTGCCGCCGATGTTGAGAAGATCGAGCAGGCCTTCAGCCGGCAGACCGGTGTCATCGAGGAGCGCGCCGGCACCATGGAGCGTGCGCTGTCGACCGGCGTCGACAATGTCCGCGGCGTGCTGGAAAAGACCGCTGTGTTCGTGGCGGGCGCGCTGCGCGACAAGGTCATGGAGATCACCAGCACCCTGCACGAGCAGGCCGGTGCGGCTTTCAGCGACGCCGACCGCAAGATCGCCGAACGCGCCGAGCAGACGTCCGCCGCGCTGCTTGCCAGGGCCGAGGACATCGCGCAGGCTTTCGAGGCGGCGGACCGCCGCCTGCACGAGCGCGCCCAGGATACGTCCAACATGCTGATGGCGCGAGCCGACGACGCCTCCAACTCGCTCATGGCCCGCGCCGAGGAAACCGCCGACAAGCTGGCAGCACGCGCCGGCGACATCGCCAACACCTTCGACGCGGCCGACCAGAAGCTGGTTGCCCGCGCCGTCGAGACGGCGCAGTCGCTGGCCGCCCGTGCCGGCGACATCCTGCGCAACTTCGAGGGCGCCGACGAGCGGCTTTCGATGCGCATCAGCGAATCGGCCGAAGCGCTGGCCGCCCGCGCCTCGGACCTCGGCCGCATCTTCGACAGCGCCGACCAGCATCTGATCTCGCGTATTGCCGAGGGCTCGGAGGCACTGTCGTCGCGGGCGTCCGAAATTGCCCGCATCTTCGACGACGCCGACAGCCGTTTGGTGTCGCGTATCGCCTCGAGCACCTCGACCATCGGCGAGCATGCCGACACGATCGTCGGTGCCTTCGCGGCGACCGAACAGCGCGTCGCCGACCGTGCCCGCCAGACCGGGCAGGAGCTTGCCGTGCATGCCCGCGAGATCGAGCAGGCGCTGGCGGGAGCCGACGAGCGGCTGGCCGCAAGCGCCTCGGCCGCGGCCGCCCGTGTCGAGGACCAGGTGGCGAGCGTGGAAAACCGCCTCGCCTACAGCGCCGAGACCATGGGCCAGAAGCTCAACGAGCAGGTCTCCAGCGCCGAGGCCCAGCTCATCTCGCGCGCCAATGTCATCGCCGAGACCTTCACGGCGGTCGGCCAGCATATCGGCCAGAGCACCAACGAGGCCGCGCGCACGATCGGCGCCAACACCCGCGAACTCAACACCATGCTCGCGGCGCGTTCGGCAGAGATGGCGAAAATCCTCGACGAGACGGCCAAACCGCTGGTCGAGCGCTTCGCCCAGGGCGGCTCCGAGCTGCAGCGCAGCATGGAAGAGGTCACCGAACGGGCGGCCGAGAAGCTGCGCAGCGAGAACACGAACCTCGTCAATGCTCTCGCCAGCCGCACGGCCGAGACGCTGTCGGCCGTCGAAGGCGCCCGCTCGTCGCTTGCCGACAGCGTGGCCGATCTTATCGGCCGCATGACGACCTCCAGCGCGCAGCTCGGCCAATTGATCGACCAGGCTGCCGTCAATCTCGGCCAGGTCGAGGAGCGGCTCTCCGGCAGCACGCAGAGCTTCGCCACGACCACGGAGAAGGCCGCCCAGACTTTCGCCAGTTCGGCGCGTCTGGTCGATTCCAACACGACACGGCTCACCGAGCTGTCCTCGGCGACGCTGCGCGAGGTGGCCTCGATCGCGACCAAGTTCGACGAACACAGCCGGTTGCTCTCCAGCGCCTCGAATTTGCTCAGCTCTGCGCAAAGCAATCTCGAGCACACGCTGGAGCGTCAGTCCTCGCTGGAAGACCTCGCCGTCGGCCTGGTCAAGAAGTCGGAAGATCTCGAGAAGGTGATGCGCTCCTTCGAAAACCTCGTCGGCCAGACGATGCAGACCGCGGAGGGCCGAACGATGGAATCGGCGGAAAAGATCCGCACCGCCATCGCCGACGTCGTTGATTCGGCGACACGCCGCTTTGCCGACGCGACCGAAGAGATGCGTCGCACCGCAGGCTCGATCAAGAGCGAGCTCGACCTTACCCGCGCCGAGCTGAAGAAGGGCGTGATCGAGATGCCGGAGGAGGCTAAGGAATCGACCTCGGCCATTCGTCGCGCTGTCGCAGAGCAAATCAATGCGCTCAAGGAACTGTCGGATATCGTTGCGAAATCCGGTCGCAGCGGCAGCAGCGAACAAGGCGAGCCACGCGGCCTGCGCCCTGCTCCGCAGGCGCCGGCCCGAGCCGCCGAACCGCCGCTGCGCCGTCCCCCGGCCCCGCAGCCACAGCAGCAATCGCAACCAACGGCCCGCGCTCCGCAGGCGCCGCTCGCGGAGACCACGCTGCGCGGCACGCTCGACCTGGAACGCCCCGCCGAGGCGCCGCGCCGCGATCCGAACGGCAAGCCTCAGCAGGGCGGATGGGTGCGCGACCTCCTGACCAATGCCTCGCGTGAGGAAGAGCTGCGGCCGGCAACGCCGGCGGAAGCGCCGCGCGCGACGCCTGCCCAGCGCTCGCCGCTGCATGTCATGGAGTCGCTCAACTCGCTCTCCGTCGACATCGCGCGGGCCATCGACCATGACGCCTCGATCGAGCTCTGGAATCGCTACCGGCGGGGCGAGCGCGACGTCTTCACCCGTCGCCTCTACACGCTGAAGGGCCAGCAGACCTTCGACGAGATCCGCCGCAAGTATCAGGCCGAGGCGGAATTCCGCGCCGCGGTCGACCGTTACTGCGAGGATTTCGAGAAGCTGCTCAAGGATGTCTCGCGCAACGACCGCGACAACATCATGGCGCAGACCTATCTGACGTCCGACACAGGCAAGGTCTACACGATGCTGGCCCATGCCAGCGGCCGGCTGCAGTGAGCGGCCAACAAGTCTGACAAAAAGGCGGGCCCGGCCCGCCTTTTTCTTTTGTCCGTTGATCGATGGAATTGGTTTCCCGGCGCCTTGGCGCCCGCTGTCAGATCGTCGAATCCGTCCAGCGGACGATGTCGGCCGCCGCCTGGCCGAAGGCGCTGTCCAGCGCGCCGACATAAGCCGCATTGCCGCCGCCTGAGACCGGGGCGCTCGCGGTGAAGTTCTTCGAGGCGCGCACCTCGCCGTTGCGGTCGTTCAGGATGCGCACGAACAGATCGACATCGGCATGCTCGCCGCCATTGACGCGCACCTCGAAGGAGCGCACCTCGACGATGATCTGGTAGTCGATCGCAAGCCCCTCGCCCGGCTTTCCGACGCCGGCAAAGCTGCCGGAGCGCTGGAAGGTTTCGGCCAGCCTCGCCTGCACGATCAGCGGCAGCCGGTCCGCCCATTGCGCGCCCTTGAGGAACTGGATCGACCGGTCGGAAGGCCTGATGACGATGTTCTGGCTGTCCAGCGCCTTGAGCGCCGACGGCTGGGCGATCAGGATCTGGCGACGGCTGTGGGCACGCACATCGAGCGACGGCGCGGACAATTCAAACGTGTCGAGCGGCGCCGGCTTGCCGCCCAGTGCCGCGCAGCCGGCAACCGCAAGCACCAGCAACGCTGCGGCGGACGATCTCAAACTACCCGCAACCACCCCGATCGACTTCACGCGTGATCCCCGCTGTCCCCGGATCTTACGATCAACCCGCATTTGCGGTTCATTTCTTGACGGTCGCGACGGCCGAAGTCAACGCCGTGCCCTTCCATCGAACTGCCGGACCTCGCCGGCGCCGCCGGACAGAATGCGCTGCGGGTTGCGGCTGAGATCGGTCACCGCTTCCTCGATGCGGTTGATCGAGCGCCGGCTGTCCTGCACCAACCCCTCGACGTTCTGCAGGCCCTGTCCGGAGAAGCGCGACAGGTTGTCGACGATTGTGCCGAGGCGGGAGTTCAGCGTGTCGGCCACCTGCTTGAATGATTTCAATGTCGCCCTGGCATCGGCCATGACGCCGTTGGCCTCGCCGGAGCCGAGGAGCTTGTCGACCTTGACCAGGATGCCGTCGACGCGCACCGAAGCGTCGTTGAGCCGCTGCGCGAGCTGGCGGGCGTCCTTGATCGTCTCGTTGATGTCGTCGGAACGGTTGGCGATCTTGTCGGTGACCTTGGCGATGTCGGACGCCGCCTTGTCGGCGTTGGCGCTGGCCTTCTGGATGTTGGCCAAAGCGGCCTTGACGTCGGCCGGATCGATGCCGTCGAGCACGCTGTTGACCTTGGCCAACGTGCCTTGCGTCTGCTTGGCGAAATCGTTGATCGAGCCGACCGCCGTGTTGACGTTATCGATGACGGTATCGAACTGCTTCGAGGTCTCTTTCAGGTTCGTCGTCACCGTGTCGACATTGGCCACGATGCTCTTGATCTGGTCCTTGTCGACGGAATTGAGCAGGCCCTCGGCGGCCTTCAGCGTGCTGTCGAGCCGGCCCGAGACATTCTTCAGCTGATCCGAAAGCGAGCTCACCGCCGACAGGAACTTGTCGATGCCGTCGGAATTCTTGGCCAGCGCGTCCGAGAAGGTCTCGACGTTCTTGACCGTCTGCGTCAGCGGGCCGCGAACGTCCTTGGTGAAGCCTTCGAGCTCGCCAAGCACCTTGTCGGCGCGGGTGAAGATGTTCTGCGCCGTCTGCAAAAGGTTGGTGACCGCGGACGGATTGGCGACGATTTCGGCGACCTTGCCTTCCTTCTCCGCTTCATCGAGCAGCCTGGTCTCCTTCGGATCGGCGCCCTTGAGCTCGATATTGGCCTGGCCGCTGAGGCCGGTCAGTCCGATATCGGCCTGCGTCGATTTGGTGATCGGCGTCCAACGGGCGATTTCGGTGTCGGCGATGGCCACGGTGGGATCGTCGCCGTCGATATAGACGTTCTTCACGTCACCCACCCTGACGCCGTTGAACAGCACCAGGCTGCCGCGGCTGAGGCCGGAGGCCGAGCCCGGGATGCGCACACGCAGCATCGCCGTTTCGCCCCTGTCGCCGATGGCGGCCGTCCAATAGACGAAGGCGAAGGCCGCCAGGATCGCGCCAAGCGTGAAGATGCCGACAATTACGTAGTTGGCTCTTGTTTCCATCGCCCCACTTATGGCTATGCGCGCGCCGCAAGATCAAGTTGCCGGGCGCGTTTTCCGCGGAAATAGGATTTCACCCACGGCTCGTCGCTCTTCAGCATGTCGTCGATCGTGCCTTCGACCAGCACCTTCTTCTTGCCGAGCACGGCAACGTGATCGCAAGCGGTGAACAGCGTGTCGAGATCATGCGTAACCATGTAGACCGTCAGATCCATCGTGTCGCGCAGCTTGACGACAAGCTCGTCGAACTCGGCGGCGCTGATCGGGTCGAGCCCCGAGGTCGGCTCGTCGAGAAAGACGATGTCGGGATCAAGCGCCAGGGCGCGCGCCAGCGCCGCGCGCTTGATCATGCCGCCGGACAGCTCGGACGGGAATTTCAGCGCGGCGTCGGGCGGCAATCCGACCAGCTCGATCTTGAGCAAGGCCAGTTCGTCCATCAGCGCCTTGGGCAGGTCGAGATATTCGCGCATCGGCACCTGCACGTTTTCCATCACCGTCAGCGCTGAAAACAGCGCGCCATGCTGGAAAAGAACGCCAAGCCGCATGTCGATGCGCAGGCGATCGGCGTCGCTGGCCTTGTCGAGGTCGACGCCGAACAGGCTGATCGTCCCCGATTGCTTCGGCATCAGCCCCAATATGGTGCGCAACAGCACCGACTTGCCGGCGCCCGAAGCGCCGACGAAGCCGAGGATTTCCCCACGCTTGATATCGAGGGAGAGCTTGTCGAGGATCACCTTGTCGTCGATCGCGACGGTAACGTCGCGAACCGAAAGCACGATTTCGTCGTCATTCGTGTCCTGCGCGGCCGTGGCGCCGTTGCCGTTCGCCATCTCAGAACCCGATCGCTGCGTAGAACATGGCGAAAAGCCCGTCGAGGATGATGACGACGAAGATCGACTTCACCACCGACGCGGTCACGTGCAGGCCGAGCGATTCGGCGCTGCCGCCGACCTTCATGCCCTCGACCGACGCGATGATGCCGATGATGAGGGCCATGAACGGCGCCTTGATCAGGCCGGCAAAGATGGTGCTGAGGTCGATGGCGACGCGCAGCCTGTCGATGAACGCGGCCGGCGGGATATCGGAATAGAGCCAGGCGGCAACGATGCCGCCGCCAAGCGCTGCAAAATTGGCAATGATCGTGAGGCATGGCAGCCCGATCACCAGCGCGACGAGCCGCGGAAAGACCAGCACGCCGATCGGATTGAGGCCGATCACCTTCAGCGCGTCGACCTCCTCGCGCATTTTCATCGAGCCGATCTCGGCGGTGATGGCGCTGCCCGAACGGCCGGCGAGCATGATCGCCGTCATCAGCACGCCGAGCTCACGCAGGATCAGCACGCCGACGAGGTCGACGACGAAGATGTTGGCGCCGAAATAGCTGAGCTGGTAGGCGCCCTGCTGGGCGACGATGGCGCCGACAATGGCCGACATCAGCACCACCACCGGTATCGCGCCGACGCCCATCCGATCGATCTGGTTGAAGATCGCGGCTGGGTTGACCGCGTGGCCGCGGCCGAGCTTCATCTGCGCGCCGCGGATCGTGGCGCCGAGAATGTTCATGGAGGCGAAGAAATCGTCGCGCATCTCGTAGACACGCCGGCCAACCAGCTCCAGCGCGCGCAGGATGATGTTGGGCGGCCCGGACGGACCCGATTCGGGCTCCCGGCGAACCGCATCGCCGACCGCGCCGAGCAGGATCGAAGCGATCTCGCTCTGCCCCTGCAAATGGACCTCGACGCCTTTCTTCTCGAAGGCGCTGGCCAACCGGTCGATAAGCCATGCGCCGGCGGTGTCCATCTTTTCGATGTGGGAAAGGTCGAGCATCAGCTGTTTTGCGCCGCTTCTCTGCTCGATCTTGCGCATGTCGGCATCGACCAGCGCCACGGTGCGCGTCGTCCACACGCCGGAAAAGGCGCAGCCCAGCACGCCCCCTTCCTCGCCCACGGCAATGCGAGGCCGGTGCTCGGCGTCCTTGGCCTCGCCGCTTGCGTCGCGTTTGCGGATGGTCAACATGGCGTCCTGTTTAGCGTGACCGGACTGGCGTGTCGATTTGCCGGCAGACCGGTGTCGCACAGCCGGAGAAGAAAATTATGGCGCGTGTCATTTCGGTCGAAATGGAGCGATTCCCGATCGCCGGCACCTTCACCATCTCACGCGGATCCAAAACCGAGGCCGAAGTCATCACCGTAACGATCGCTGACGGGGGACGTTCCGGGCGCGGCGAGTGCGTGCCGTACAGGCGCTACGGCGAGACCATGGAGGGGGTGCGCGCGGCCATCGAGGCCATGCGCGATCCGGTCGTCTCCGGCATCGACCGGACCGCCTTACTCTCAGCCATGCCCGCGGGCGCCGCACGAAATGCCATCGACTGCGCCCTTTGGGACCTGGAAGCCAAGCTGACCGGAACGCCGGTGGCGGCGGCCATCGGGGCGCTTCCGACGAGGCCACTGGAAACCGCCTACACACTGTCGCTCGCCGAACCGGACGCCATGGCGGCGCAAGCACGCGCCAATGCCGCGCGTCCCCTGCTCAAGGTCAAGATCGGCGGCGACGACGACATGGCAAGGATCCGCGCGGTGACGGAAGCCGCTCCCGAAAGCCGTATCATCCTGGATGCCAACGAGGGCTGGACCGACGAAAATGTCGAGGCGAACCTCAGCTTCGCCGCGCAGCACGGCGTCGCGCTTGTCGAACAGCCGCTGCCGGCGGGCAAAGACGACATCCTGCGCCGGATCGCGCATCCGGTGCCGGTCTGCGCCGACGAAAGCGTGCATGCGGCAAAGGACCTCGATGCGCTGGCCGGGCTCTATGACGCCGTCAACATCAAGCTCGACAAATCCGGCGGCCTGACCGAGGCGTTGAAGTTGCGCGACCGCGCGCGCGAACTCGGCTTCGGCATCATGGTGGGCTGCATGGTCGGCACCTCGCTCGCCATGGCCCCGGCGGTGCTGCTCGCGCACGACGCCGACTTCGTCGACCTCGACGGTCCGCTGCTGCTGGCACGAGATCGCGAGCCCGGTCTCGTCTACCGGGGATCGCTGGTTTCACCCCCCGACAGGGTGCTTTGGGGCTGAACGGGAAGCTAGGCTTATCAGCACCATGCCGACGACCGCGATCGGGATCATCGCCCAGAAACCGTCGACGCCCAAACGGTCATAGAGCGGGCCTGAAGCGAGCGTCACCGCCGCCATGAAGAAGCCGTTGAAGAAATAGGCGATGCCTTGCGCGGCGCCCGTGCGCTCTTCGGAAACCGTTTCGCCGATCATCTTCTGCAGGCCGATCAACACCATCGCCACCGATACCGAATGCAGCGTCTGGACGCCGAAGAAGCCGGCGACGCCCAGACCGAGCGGCCAGACCAGCGGAAAGGCGATCCAGCGCACGATCGAACCGATGCCGGCGATCACCATCACCCTGGCGACCGAGATGGAAGCAAAAATACGGTTGAAAAACAGAAACATGCACACTTCCGACACTACGCCCCAGGCCCATAGCAGGCCAACGACGGAATCGCCGATTCCGATCGATTTCCAGTAGATCGAGACGAAGCCGTAGAGGAAGGCATGGCTGGCGGTGATGATTCCGACGCCAAGTGTGAAATAAAGGAAATAGGCATTGAACAGGCTCGGCGCCTTGTGCTGGATCTCGGTCGCCGACAGCGGCGAGGCCTTGCGCGGCCGCCCCATGCGCGGCGACAACAGCGCCGCGACCAGAGCCGCGCCGAGCGCGATGAAGATGATGACCGGGACCGCCTGCGGACCCGTGGCCGCCAGGATGAACCCGCCCACGACATTGGCGCACAGATACGAGATCGACCCCCATTTGCGCATTGCCGTGTAGTTCGAGCCGAAACGGCGCACGCCCGAAAGCGCCAGCGAATCGGCCATCGGCGAATGCGGCGTCCAGACGATCGTCAAAAGCAGCGACACGGCGAGCACGACGGCATAGGTGGCCGGCAGGAAATAGCCGGCAGAGATGACCATGGAGGCTGCAACTACCGCGATATAGACATCGGCGCGATCCCGGGCCCGGTCGGCAAGCGCGGTCAGCATCGGCGTCGTCAACACGCGCAGGAACATCGGCGCGGCCAGGATGACCGCAATCTGCTCGGCATGAAAACCTTTCGCCTGCAGCCAGAGCGGAAAGTAAGGCAGATGCGTGCCTTGCGAGACGAACAAGGTCGCGAAGATCAGGCTCATGCGCAGTTCGAAATGGCTCGGCTTGACAAGCTGTTCGGGCGATAGCGGCGGCAGCGACATGAATCGATCCAATTCCGCTGCATTCGACTCCCATGCAACGTGTCTCGATCCCTAACATGCGGCAAAGCGCGACGGAACCGGCTGGACCAATCGATCGAGGGCAAAGCTGTTGACGGACGGTACCTGTGAGCGAGCGCTGCGCGAGCGCGAAGGCAGCAGGCTGAACCGGGGAAAGGCGGCCGGGCTCAAGCCGCCTGAGCCGCCCTGCCCTTGAGGTCGATGATATCGATCGGCACCAGCGCTTCATTGCCGGCCGACGCCTCAGGGAGCACATGCGCCCAGGTCAGGATTTCCATGCGGCCGTCGAAATGCTCGACCACCGCCGTGCAGCTTTCCACCCAGTCGCCGGTGTTGATGTACTGCACGTCGCCGTAGCTCTCGATTGCGGCGTGATGGATGTGGCCGCAGATCACGCCGTCGACATGCGAGCGCCGCGCCTCCTCCGAAAGCACGGTCTGGAACGAGCCGATGAAGTTCACCGCCTTCTTCACCTTGACCTTGGCCCATGACGAGAACGACCAGTAAGGCAGGCCTAGCAGGTGCCGCAGCTTGGTCACGACACGGTTGACCAGCATCGCCGCGTCATAGGCATAGTCGCCGAGATAAGCCAGCCAGCGCTGGTTATGCACCACCGTGTCGAACTGGTCGCCATGGATGACCAGCAGGCGCCGGCCGTCGGCGGTCTCGTGAATGGCGCGGTCGGCGACGACGATGCCGCCGAAGTGCACGCCCTGGAACTGGCGGGCGAATTCGTCGTGATTGCCGGCGATATAGGTGATCGAGGCGCCCTTGCGCGCCTTGCGCAGCAGCTTCTGCACCACGTCATTGTGGCTCTGCGGCCAGTGCCAGTTGCGCCGCAGCCGCCAGCCGTCGACGATATCGCCGACCAGATAGATGATCTCGGCGTCGTGATGACGCAGGAAGTCGATCAGGAAATCGGCCTTGGCCGCTTTCGAGCCGAGATGCACGTCGGAAATGAATAGCGCGCGAAAAGTGCGGGGCTCTGGGTCTGACATCACGATTTTACCCTTTGCTTTCGCGTGCCTATGCCCCGATTCATGCAACAACCGTATGACGGTTGCGGTTGGTCCAGCTCAGGCGCTAGCTTGCGCGCGACACAATCAGGAGAACAACGTCATGGATCTCGGCATTCGCGGCAAGAAGGCCATCGTCTGCGCCTCGAGCAAGGGACTGGGGCGAGGCTGCGCCATGGCGCTTGCCGAAGCCGGCGTCGATCTCGTCGTCAACGGCCGCAACGCCGAACTCGTGGCCAAGACCGCCAAGGAGATCCGCGACTGGTTCGGCGTCGATGTCATCGAAGTTGTCGGCGACGTGTCGAAGCCCGAGGTGCAGAAAGCGATGCTCGCCGCCTGCCCCGATCCCGACATTCTGGTCAACAACAATGGCGGCCCGCCGCTGCGCGATTTCCGCGAGCTCGACCGCGCCAAGATCCTCGAGGGCGTGACGCAGAACATGGTCACGCCGATCGAGCTCATCCAGGCGGTTATCGACGGCATGGCCAAGCGCGGCTTCGGCCGCATCGTCAACATCACCTCGCTGTCGGTCTATGTTCCGATCCCCGGTCTCGACCTGTCGTCCGGCGCTCGCGCCGGCCTGACCTCGTTCCTCGCCGGCGTGGCGCGCAAGGTTATCGACCGCAACGTCACCATCAACAGCCTGCTGCCCGGCAAGCTCGACACCGACCGGCTGCGCGGCCCGCATGAGGCCGGCACTCCGGAAGACCCGGCCGCGGCGGCCGCGCGCAAGGCCCGCATAAGCGCCGACGTGCCGGCAAAACGTCTCGGCACACCGGAGGAATTCGGCCAGATCTGCGCCTTTCTCTGCTCGGTCCATGCCGGCTACCTCACCGGCCAGAACATCCCGGTCGACGGCGGCCTCTACGTCAGCGCGTTCTGACCAGCCGCTATTCATCCGCCCGAAACTTTCATGCCAACCAGCTGGAATCGCTTGATTATTTCCGCTCAGGCATTGTGAAGGCCGGAGCCCGAGATTTTGGCGTCGCGAAATCGTCGACGCATGCTAAAAGGCTCCAAACCAGTATCGCAGGGAGGGGCCGCAATGGACGGCGAGAACAAGAAAACGGCCCGGTCAGACCTCGACGAGGCCGCCCTCTTCTTCCACAAGCACCCGACGCCGGGAAAGCTCGAGATCCAGGCGACTAAGCCGCTCGGCAACCAGCGCGACCTGGCGCTTGCCTATTCGCCGGGCGTGGCGGCGCCCTGCCTCGAGATCCGCGACGATCCAGCCACCGCCGCCGACTACACCGGCCGCGCCAACCTCGTCGGCGTCGTCTCCAACGGCTCCGCCGTGCTGGGGCTGGGCAATATCGGTCCGCTCGCCTCGAAGCCGGTCATGGAAGGCAAGGCGGTGCTGTTCAAGAAATTCGCCGGCATCGACGTCTTCGATATCGAGATCGACGCGCCCGAGATCGAGCGGATGGTCGAGACGGTGGCGGCGCTCGAGCCGACCTTCGGCGGCATCAACCTCGAGGACATCAAGGCGCCTGAATGTTTCGAGGTCGAGGAGCGGCTGAAGGCCCGCATGGGCATCCCGGTCTTTCACGACGACCAGCACGGCACCGCGATCATCGTCGCCGCCGCGGTGCTCAACGGGCTGGAACTGGCCGGCAAGACGATTTCCGACATCAAGATCGTCACGTCCGGCGCGGGTGCGGCAGCACTTGCGTGCCTCAACCTTTTGGTCTCGCTAGGCGCCAAGGTGGAAAACATCTGGGTCACCGACCGTTTCGGCGTCGCCCATAAGGGTCGCGTCGAAGAGATGGATCGCTGGAAAGATCCCTATGTGAAGGACACCGAGGCGCGCACGCTGGCCGACGTCATCTCCGGCGCCGACGTCTTTCTCGGCCTTTCCGCCGCCGGCGTGCTGAAGCCGGAGCTTTTGCAGCACATGGCGCCGAAACCGCTGATCCTGGCCTTGGCCAACCCCAATCCCGAGATCATGCCGGAAGTGGCGCGCGCCGCGCGGCCGGACGCCATGATCTGCACCGGGCGCTCGGATTTTCCCAATCAAGTCAACAACGTGCTGTGCTTTCCTTACATCTTCCGCGGCGCGCTCGATTGCGGCGCCAGCGCCATCAACGAGGAGATGAAGATGGCGGCCGTGCGGGCGATCGCCGCCCTTGCCCGCGAGGAGCCTTCGGATGTCGCGGCGCGCGCCTATTCCAGCGAGACGCCGATTTTCGGCCCCGATTTCCTGATCCCCTCGCCCTTCGATCCGCGCCTTATCTTGCGCATCGCGCCGGCGGTGGCGAAAGCTGCCTGCGACACCGGCGTCGCGACGCGGCCGATCGCCGATTTCGCCGCCTATATCGACAAGCTCAACCGCTTCGTCTTCCGCTCCGGCCTGGTAATGAAGCCGGTGTTCTCCTCCGCCAAAACCTCGAGCGCCAAGCGTGTCATCTATGCCGACGGCGAGGACGAGCGCGTGCTGCGCGCCGCACAGGTGGTGCTGGAGGAAGGCATTGCCGAGCCGATCCTGATCGGCCGTCCGCATGTCGTGGAGGTCCGGCTGAAGCGTTACGGCCTGCGCATCCGTCCGGGCGTCGATTTCGGCCTGATCAACCCGGAAGACGATCCGCGCTATCGCCACTATGTCGACCTCCTGATCGAGCTTGCCGGCCGCCGCGGTATCACGACGGAAGCTGCCCGCACCATGGTGCGCACCAACAATACGGTGATCGCCGCCCTTGCGCTGAAGCGCGGCGACGCGGATGCCATGATTTGTGGGCTCGAAGGCCGGTTCGAGCGGCATCTGCGCAACGTCACGCTGATCATCGGGCCTCGCGCCGGCATCAAGGACCGCGACCTGTCGACATTGTCGATGCTGATCTCGCAGCGCGGCATCATCTTCCTCACCGACACGCATGTCTCGGTCGATCCCACAGCGGAAGAAATCGCCGAAATGACTGTGCTCGCGGCCGAGGAAATCCAGCGCTTCGGCATCGAGCCGAAAGCAGCGCTTCTGTCGCATTCGGATTTCGGCTCACGCGATTCACCCGGCGCGCTGAAGATGCGCCAGGCCGCGGCGATCCTGGCTCGCATCGCCCCGGAACTCCAGTGCGATGGCGAGATGCATGCCGACTCCGCTCTTTCAGAACATCTGCGCCAGCGCGTCTACCCGCATTCGCGGCTGAAAGGCGAAGCCAATCTGCTGGTCTTCCCGAACCTCGATTCGGCCAACATCACGCTGACGGCGCTGCGCGCCATGATGGACGCGCTGCATGTCGGGCCGATCCTGCTCGGCACCGACAAGCCCGCGCACATATTGACGCCGTCCGTAACCTCGCGCGGCGTCGTCAACATGACCGCGCTTGCGGTAGTCGAGGCGGCGCATAAGGCGCAGGCGCTCGTCGACTTGAACTGAGGTGACGCGACAAAGCGCAATTGTGCCGGGTTGCAGACTAAGGGAACAGTAACCACGAACGCGGTAGCCTTCCGGCACGGGCAATCGGGATTCCACGAGAATGAAGGGGCTGAAGCTGATGCATCTTGCGACGCTGCTTGCAGCGCTTGCAGGCTCAGCTGTCGCCGCCGCTGAAACCCAGGCAGCTTCTCGCATCTGCCGGCAACTCGAAGCCGAACTCGCCGCGACGCGCGGTGGCGGCGGAGGGCCGGGTCTCGTCCGCAAATATGACGACGCGATCGCCAGGCAGCGCGAGCAGCTTGCCAAGGCCCGCGGCCGGGCAAGCGACGCCGGTTGCGGCTTCACGCTGTTTTCGCGCAATGTCAGCCAATGCGCCGCGATCAACGCCTCGATAGAGCGCATGAACGCCAATCTCGACACATTGCAGGCCAAGCGCGAGCGGCTGGCCGCCGGCGGCACGCGGCGCGACCGCAGCCGCGTCCTGGCGGCGCTCGATGCCAATGGCTGCCGCGACGACGAGATCGCGCCGCGCCGCGCGCCGCTTCGGGAGGCGGCCCGCGACAATGGCGGCGGCAATCTGTTCGAGCAGCTTTTCGGCCGCCAGGACCAGCAGCTCGAAACGCCCGATGCCCCCGGTATGCCGGACTCGGCGGACGTGCCGTCCGATGATCCGAGCGTGCGCAACATTCGCCGCGTCATCAACCAGCCGGACGGCACGGACCTGCCCCGGCTGGGCGGCGAGTTCCACACGATGTGCGTGCGCACCTGCGACGGCTATTTCTTCCCGATGTCGAATGCCGCTTCCATCGGTGACTTCGAGCGCGACCAGAAGAATTGCGAGTCGAGCTGCCCAGGTACCGAGATGCAGGTCTTCTATTCGCGCGGAATGGACGACGATTCTGGCTCGATGACCTCGTCGGCGACAGGTCAACCCTACAGCGAGCTGCCGACCGCCTATCTCTACAAACAGGCCAATTACTCGCGCCCGCCCACCTGCGGCTGCAATGCGCAGGCCGGCAATTTCACGATCATCGGCGGCAACCCGACTGATCCTGAACAATCGCAGCCGAACGGCGAGGCAGCGCGCTTCATACCGATGCCGGCGTCCAAGCCCGATCCGGGCGCCGATCCGGAAACGCTCGCCAATGCCGAAGGCGGGCTCGACCTTGATGCGATCAGACGGCTGACCACCAAAGTGCCGGTGTCGCCTGTCTCGGCGCTGCCGCCCGATCAGCGCAAGGTCAGGGTCGTCGGGCCAGCGTTCCTTCCCGACCCATCAGCGGCAATAGATCTGAAAGCTCCGGCCCCGAAGTCCGCCCGGTAAGAGCCAGCCTCAGCGGCATGAACAACGGCTTGCCCTTGCGCCCGGTGGCTTCCTTGATCTTGCCGGTCCAGTCCTTCCACACCGTGCCGTTCCACGGCTCCTCGGGGAGAACGTCGAACGCCTGATTGAGGAAATCGCGGTCCTCGCCGGAAAATTCCGCCGGCTCCTGCGGACCCTCGCTCAGGATACGCCACCAAGCGACCGCGTCCGACAGGCGGTCGAGATTGCCGCGCACCGCCATCCAGAACGGCTCGGCCTTGTCGCCGGAAATGCCCAGCACCATCAGCCGGTCGCGCGCTTCCTCGAACGACATGCGATGCATCAGCGTGCGGTTGAGCACGAAGAGCTCGTCCGGGTCGAATTTGGAGGCGGACTTGGACGTCCCCGCCGGGTCAAAATGGCCGGCGAGCTCGTTGAGATCATGCGCGGCGGTGACATTTTCCGACGTGCCGACAAGCACCGCCAGCGAAGCGACGGCCATCGGCTCGATGCCGTCCTCGCGCAGGCTTTCGATCGACAGCGCGCCGGTGCGCTTCGACAACCCCTCGCCCGACACTGTGGTGAGCAAATTGTGGTGGCCGAAGACCGGCGGCTCGGCGCCCAGCGCCTTGAAGATGGCGATCTGCACGCCGGTGTTGGTGACATGGTCGTCGCCGCGGATGACATGGCTGACACCCATCTCGATGTCGTCGACCACCGAGGGCAGCGTGTAGAGATAGGTGCCGTCCTCTCGCACCAGGACAGGATCCGACAGCGAGGCGAGGTCGACCGTCTCCTCGCCGCGCACCAGGTCGTTCCAGCGCACCTCGGTGCGCTCCGGCTGCAGCGGGTCGTTGGTGTAGTTGGGCAGCAGGAAGCGCCAATGCGGCCGGCGGCCATCCGACTGGTACTCGGCCACCTGCTCCGGCGTCAGCGTCAGCGCCTCGCGGCCATAGACCGGCGGCAGGCCGCGCGTGCGGCGCACCTTGCGGCGCAGGTCGAGCTCTTCCGGCGTCTCGTAGCAGGCATAAAGCACCCGCGCCGCCTTCAGCCGCTCGACCGCCGCGTCATAGATCTCGAAGCGGCGCGACTGGTATTCGGTGACATCCGGGAAGATGCCCAGCCAATGCAGGTCGTAAAGGATGGAATCGGCGTATTCCTGCGTCGAGCGGGCAATGTCGGTGTCGTCGAAGCGCTGGATGAAACGCCCTTTGTTGTTCATGGCGAAAAGCCAGTTGAACAGCGCGGTGCGCGCATTGCCGATATGGATGCGGCCGGTCGGCGATGGGGCAAAACGTACGGTAACTGTCATGAGCGGGGCGTAGCGGATGCTTTTGGTGTTGACAAGGCGCGCCCCCGCGCGAACGCAACAGATAGTGCAAGCCAGCTAAAATGAAAAGCCATCGGCCCGACACGGCTTCCGGCCTGGCCGGTCGCCGCGTCAAGCGCCTGCAAAGCCGGGCTTCTTATGTCCCCGTTATCCACATATGTGACACACAAGATGTTGGGGTCATAAAAGCTACGCAAACGAATCCTTGACGGGTCGGAACGAGTCGCTTTTTATAGGCCATGCGCTCCTGTAGCGGGCGCGACCGGAGAGTTCTGAGGCCGGTCTTTTTTCCCGGATTTTGTGCGTTTTGCCCGGATTTCCGCCTGTTCACGAGGCCGGCGGAAGCGTTGGGATCGTTAGGGCTTGGGTGGGCGAAAGGGAGAATTGTCGGCCTGGAAAAAATGATCTGTTAACACTATATTTAGTGTTTGCAGGCAGGCTCGACGCTAGATAGTGTGAACCTCCCTCCACGGAGGGAATCGACAAAAGTTTCAGTTCGAGGGACCCGCGGGTCGGCCGGCAACCTGGGTAAGCGCCTGGAAAGGCGTTTGCTTGTCTGCATGGCAGCGCCCGCGACGAGGAGAGTGTCGGCGTCGCCCGCGATGCCGGCAAACGGCGGACTGCGCTTTTCGCCATGTGGGGCAGCAATCCCTTGGGAAAGGCGCTATATATAGACACAAAGGAACGGGACCAATGCGCATCGAGCGTCGCTTCACCAAGCCAGATCAGTCTGCCTATGCGGAGATCGAATTCCGCAAGGCTTTGTCGGAGATCAAGAATCCCGACGGCTCGGTGGTGTTCCGCCTGGACAATATCGATGTGCCGGCGCAGTTCAGCCAGGTCGCGGCCGACATCCTGGCTCAAAAGTATTTCCGCAAGGCCGGCGTGCCGGCGCGCCTGAAGAAGGTTGAGGAGAACGACGTCCCCTCCTTTCTGTGGCGTTCGGTTGCCGACGAGGCCGAGCTCGCTAAGCTGCCCGAGGCCGAGCGCTATGGTTCGGAAACCGACGCGCGCCAGGTTTTCGATCGCCTCGCCGGCACATGGACCTACTGGGGATACAAGGGCGGCTACTTCAAATCCGAGGATGACGCGCGCGCCTTCCGCGACGAGCTCGCCTATATGCTCGCCACCCAGCGCGTCGCGCCGAACTCGCCGCAATGGTTCAACACCGGCCTGCACTGGGCCTATGGCATTGACGGCCCGAG
Organism: Mesorhizobium sp. Ca11; assembly: GCF_020165275.1. NCBI lineage: Bacteria > Pseudomonadati > Pseudomonadota > Alphaproteobacteria > Hyphomicrobiales > Phyllobacteriaceae > Mesorhizobium > Mesorhizobium sp. Ca11. The sequence continues at coordinate 47,086 of NZ_JAIUHU010000023.1, forward strand.
CCAGGGCCACTTCTATGTCGACCCCTTCACCGGCAAGCTGACCAAGTCGAAGTCCTCCTACGAGCACCCGCAGCCGCATGCCTGCTTCATCCAGGGCGTGCAGGACGACCTCGTCAACGAGGGCGGCATCATGGACCTGTGGGTGCGCGAGGCGCGCCTGTTCAAATACGGCTCCGGCACCGGCTCGAACTTCTCGATGCTGCGCGGTGAAGGCGAAAAACTTTCCGGCGGCGGCCGCTCGTCCGGCCTGATGAGCTTCCTCAAGATCGGCGACCGCGCGGCGGGCGCCATCAAGTCGGGCGGCACGACCCGCCGCGCGGCGAAAATGGTCATCGTCGACGCTGACCACCCGGATATCGAGGACTTCATCGACTGGAAGGTCAATGAGGAGCAGAAGGTCGCCTCGCTGGTGACCGGCTCCAAGATCGTCAAGAAGCATCTCGAAGCCATCATGAAGGCCTGCGTCAATTGCGAAGGCCATGGCGACGACTGCTTCGACCCGGCGCTGAATACCGCGCTGAAGCGCGAGATCAAGGCGGCCAAGAAGGACGCCGTGCCGGAGAACTATATCTACCGCGTCATCCAGTTCGCCCGCCAGGGCTACACCTCGATGTCGTTCAAAACCTACGACACCGACTGGGATTCGGACGCCTATCTCACCGTCTCCGGCCAGAACTCCAACAATTCGGTGTCGCTGAAGGACAATTTCCTGCGCGCCGTCGAGGCCGATGGCGACTGGCAGCTCACCGCCCGCAAGGACGGCAAGGTGCTGAAGACGCTGAAGGCGCGCGACCTGTGGGAAAAGATCGGCTACGCCGCCTGGGCTTCCGCCGATCCGGGCCTGCACTTCAACACGACAATGAACGACTGGCACACCTGCGCCTCCGCCGGTGCGATCCGGGCCTCCAACCCGTGCTCGGAATACATGTTCCTCGACGATACGGCTTGCAATCTCGCCTCGATCAACCTTTTGCCCTACCGCCGCGAAGACGGCACGATCGACATCGCCGCTTACGAGCACACCGTTCGGCTGTGGACCATCGTGCTCGAAATCTCGGTGATGATGGCGCAGTTCCCGTCCAAAGAGATCGCCAAGCTCTCTTACGAATACCGCACGCTCGGCCTCGGCTACGCCAATATCGGCGGCCTGCTGATGACCTCGGGCATTCCCTACGACTCCGACGAGGGCCGCGCCATCTGCGCCGCGCTCACCGCCATCATGACCGGCGTCGCCTACTCGACCTCGGCCGAAATGGCCGCCGAGCTCGGCGCCTTCCCGGACTATGACCGCAACGCCCAGAACATGCTGCGCGTCATGCGCAATCACCGCCGCGCCGCTTACGGCGACAAGGACGGCTACGAGAAGCTCGCCGTCAACCCGGTGCCGCTGGTCGCCTCCGACCTGAAGCAGCAGGCGTTGGCCGAGCATGCCCGCGCCGCATGGGACCGCGCCATCGAGCTCGGCGAGGAGCATGGCTACCGCAATGCGCAGGCAACCGTCATCGCGCCGACTGGCACGATCGGCCTGGTCATGGATTGCGACACAACCGGCATCGAGCCCGACTTCGCCCTGGTGAAGTTCAAGAAGCTCGCCGGCGGCGGCTATTTCAAGATCATCAACCGCGCCGTGCCGGAAGCGCTGCGCACGCTGGGCTATTCCGAGAGCCAGATCGCCGAGATCGAGGCCTATGCGGTCGGCCACGGCAACCTCAACCAGGCGCCCGGCATCAACCCCTCCTCGCTGAAGGCCAAGGGTTTTAGCGATGAGAAGATCGCGGCGCTGAATGCGGCGCTGAAGTCGGCCTTCGACATCAAATTCGTGTTCAACCAGTGGACGCTCGGCGCCGACTGGGTGAAGGAGACGCTCGGCTTCACCGACGAGCAGCTCGGCGACATCTCCTTCGAGATGCTGCCGGCTCTCGGCTTCTCGAAGAAGGACATCGACGCCGCCAACATCCATGTCTGCGGTGCGATGACCTTGGAAGGCGCGCCCTTCCTCAAGGCCGAGCATCTGCCGGTGTTCGATTGCGCCAGCCCCTGCGGCAAGATCGGCAAGCGCTCGCTCTCGATCAACAGCCACATCCTGATGATGGCGGCAGCGCAGCCCTTCATCTCGGGCGCCATCTCCAAGACCATCAACATGCCGAACGAGGCGACGGTCGAGGACGCCAAGAACGCCTATATGCTGTCGTGGAAGCTGGCGCTGAAGGCCAACGCGCTTTATCGCGACGGCTCGAAACTGTCGCAGCCGCTCAACGCCTCGCTGCTCGTCGATGACGACGAGGACGAGGACGAGGCGGTCGAACAGCTGATCGCGGCACCCGCCGCGCAGCGTGCCGTGCAGGTGACGGAAAAGATCGTCGAGCGCGTTGTCGAGCGGCTTTACCGCGACCGCGAGAAACTGCCGAACCGCCGCAAGGGCTACACCCAGAAGGCAGTCGTCGGCGGCCACAAGGTGTATCTCAGGACCGGCGAGTTCGACGACGGTCGCCTGGGCGAGATCTTCATCGACATGCACAAGGAGGGCGCCGCCTTCCGCGCGATGATGAACAACTTCGCCATCGCCATCTCGCTCGGCCTGCAATATGGCGTGCCGCTCGACGAGTATGTCGAGGCCTTCACCTTCACCAAGTTCGAGCCGGCCGGCATGGTGCAGGGCAACGACGCCATCAAGAACGCGACGTCGATCCTCGACTACGTGTTCCGCGAACTCGCGGTCTCCTATCTCGGCCGCCACGACCTCGCCCATGTCGACCAGTCGGACTTCGACAAGACCGCGCTCGGCCGCGGCATCACCGAAGGCAAGGCGACGCCCTTCTCCAAGGGCCTCTATCGCGGCGCCTCGCCGGTGAAGCTGGTGTCCGCTGCTGGTTCAGACCCGAAGGGTTTCGGCGGCTCTGGGCCGTCGACCGCCCCTGCCCGCGCGGCGCCCACCGCCTTCTCAGGCTCCAACGTGCTGGCGCTGAAGCCGGCAAGCGACGAGGCCATCGCCTATAAGCGCGACTATGAGGAGCGCGCCAGGGAACTGGTCGAGGATATGGTGGAAGAAGAAGCCGAGGCCGCCGGCGGCGCCGAGGCGTTATTCACCGACGCTGCCGCCAACGAGGCGGCCGAAGCGAAAAAGCTCGCCGCGACAAGGCGCCAGCAATCGCTTCTCCAGGGCTACACCGGCAACGAATGCTCCGAGTGCCACAACTTCACCATGGTGCGGAACGGCACCTGCGAGAAGTGCGACACGTGTGGAAGCACGAGCGGATGCAGCTGAGAGCTTAGATGCCGCCTCGGCTTACAGTCCGCGAAGTTATTCGCATGCTGGAGGCCGACGGCTGGTATTTGGTTGCAACCAAAGGCAGCCATCGCCAATATAAGCATAAGACCAAAGCCGGCCGCGTCACCGTGGCCGGCAAGCCGTCTGAAGAGGTTGCACCAGGAACGTTGAACAGCATCCTCAAGCAGTCCGGCCTGAAGGAGTGATGGTATGCGCTACGCCGTGGTGATCGAAAAAGCCGGAAATAACTTTTCTGCATATGTGCCCGACCTGCCAGGCTGCATCGCTACCGGAGCGACGGTAGCTGAGGTGGAAACCGAAATCCGTGATGCGATCCGCTTCCACATCGAAGGTTTGCGTGCTGACGGGCTGGATGTGCCGAAAGGCGTCAGCCTGGCGGAGTATGTAGAGGCGTAGCGTCTGGCGCCACGGCATTAGGGTAGAGGCATAACATGCCACAAGCCAGGCAAGATTAGCTTTTCGGAAATCGGGGCCTTGCTCGCTTACCCTTAAGGTCAATCTTAGTTTGGATTACTCATATACCCCAAGAGATTTTCTCTATGTCCCCCATGACGTTTGGCGCACATATGAGGACGCATGCAAGATTCTTCCTGTCAGCCCAGCTGGCTCGGCTGTCATTTCAAGACGCTGCCTTGAAGACCTATTGCTGTCGCTTGGTCACACCCAAAGAAGTCTAGCCAAACAGATTAGGTCAGCTACCAAAACCGATCGCCCAGGGGGAATGGCGGGAACTTATACAGCCTATGCCGATATGATCAGGTGCATTGGCAATCTTGCAGCACACCCTTTCATGACGAGCAACGGACTTCGGTCCTTCGAAGTCGAATATGAAGACGCTCATTGGTGTCTAGAAATGATCGAGGAATTATTCGACTTTTTTTATGAAAAACCTGAGGCCTTTGAGACGCGCACAATGGAGCTACAAGGCAGATTGATGAGACTGCACCGTCCCTGACGAACCGCGGCGCAGGCCGACCGCCACCATGACCGCCGAGTGTTCCGCCCTACCATGATCGACCACATCACCATCGAAGTCAGCAACCTCGACAAGAGCAAGCTCTTCTACGAAAAGGCTTTTGCGCCGTTGGGCTACAGCCTCTCCTTCGGCAAAAACGGCGTGTTCTGGGCCTTTGATGTCGGCAATGGCAGCCTGTTCGAGATCCAGAGCACGGGCGAAACGCCGCCGCTCACCCATCTGCATGTCGCCTTCCGGGCAAAGAGCAAGGCCGAGGTCGATGCGTTCCATCGCGCGGCGCTCGATGCTGGCGCGGCGGACAACGGCGCGCCCGGGCCGCGTCCGGATTATGCTGAGCACTACTACGCCTGTTTCGTGCTCGATCCCGACGGCTATAACATCGAAGCGATGATCAATGAGGGGTAGGTGGCGGCAAACCCTCCACTTCGTCATTCCAGGGCGGAGCAAGGAGCGAAGCGACGCGCGCAGACCCTGGAATCCTGTGTGTTGGTTCTGGTGTATGGTTGAAGTGGGAAGGA
>NZ_JAIUHU010000024.1:0-45951 GCF_020165275.1 Mesorhizobium sp. Ca11
CCGAAAGGACGACCAGGATTCATTCGGTCTCCTTCCCACTTCAACCATACACCAGAACCAACACACAGGATTCTAGGTCTACGCGGTGCGCTTCGCTTCCCGCTCCGCCCTAGAATGACGATCGCGATGGGCGACGACGGGTGGGCGACCGTCGGCCATTTTTACCGCGCCCCGCCCGCCCGGCGGAAATCGGAAGGCGACATGCCGGCGAGCTTGCGGAACGATTTGTTGAAGGCGCTGAGCGAGCCGAAGCCCGAGTCCATGGCGACCCTCAGCACATTGGCGTCCTCATGCATCAGCAGCGCCTGGGCGTAGCTCAACCGCAGCAGGTTGACATATTCGTTGAGCGTCATGCCGGTCGATTTCTTGAACAGGCTCATTGCGTATTTGGGATGGATATCGGCGGCCGCGGCGATGGTCACGCAGTCGATGTCGTAGAGGAAATTCTCGGCGATGAAATCGCACATGCGCCCGACATTGCGGGAGGACTGCTGGTCAAAGGCATTGCCGGCGCCTTGGCCAGCCACCCTTTCCGGAACCAGCCGGTAAGGCTCGAAGCGTACCCGCTCGAGCCGCAGCAGCAGCTCGTTGACGGCATGCTCGGCCTTGGCCGGATCGCCCGAGCGCGCATATTCGTTCCAGCGCTTGAAATTGTCGTTGTCCGACTGGTCGGTCGCATTGGTCACCAGCGTCGCGCCGGTCATCAGCCGATGGCGTATGTCGGCCGGCAGATGCAGACGGAAGAAATGCACCAGCGGCAGATGCGCGCCGGCATAGACGGCGTCGTCGGAAAGATCGTCCATCTGGTGCGGCAGGCCGCCCCAGAACAGGCACATCTCGCCCGCCGAAAGCGAAATCTCATGCTCGGCCATGCGGTAATGCACGCGGCCCTGCACGATGAAATTCACCTCGACCTGGGCGTGCCAGTGCGGTTTCAGCATCACCAACGGGTGGTTGTAAAACATCTGCAGCACGAGCGGCAGTCCTTCGACGCTGCTCGCGCCAGGCTGGTAGAACGGACGCTCCGGCATCTTACTTTCCGCCAACTTCTCATTCCCTTCGACGGGGACAAGCCTTCCGCGCCGCATAGTCTAGCCACGCTCACAGTGAGAGAGCAAATGAAATGGGAGGATTTCAATGCGCACTACACTGACCTGCGCCGCGCTTATGCTTGCCCTGGGCTCCGGCCCGGCGCTGGCGCAGTCCGGCGAGATCACCATCTGGAGCTGGAACATCGCCGCCTCGTCGTTGAAGGCGACGGTCGAGGGCTTCAACAAGAAATACCCCGACATCAAGGTCACGGTTCAGGATCTCGGCAACCAGCCCACCTATGACAAATCGATCGCCGGCTGCGCCGCCGGCGGCGTCGGCCTGCCCGATATCGTCTCGATCGAGAACGGCGAGGCGGAGAATTACTGGAGCCAGTTCCCGGACTGCTTCGTCGACTTGCACACGCTGGGCTACACGGCGGAAGACCAGAAGAAATTCCCCGACTTCAAGCGCACCGAGCTCGAAGTCGGCGACAAGGCCTATGCCATGCCCTGGGATTCCGGCCCGGTGGCCGTCTTCTACCGCCGCGACTTCTACGAGAAGGCAGGCGTCGACCCGGCCTCGATCAAGACCTGGGACGATTTCATCGCCGCCGGCAAAAAGATCCAGGACGCCAATCCGGGCGTGTCGATGACCAATGCCGATTTCAACGGCGACACCGAATTCTTCCGCATGATCTCCAACGAGCAGGGTTGCGCCTATTTCGCCGAGGATGGCCAGTCGATCACCGTGGCCGAGCCGAAATGCGTCGACGCCATGACCAAGGTCAAGGAGATGAAGGACGCCGGCATCGTGTCGTCGGCCGACTGGTCGACCAAGATCACCAACAACACCGCCGGCACCGTTGCCAGCCAGGTCTATGGCGGCTGGTATGAGGGCACGATCCGCACCGAATCGCCGAAGGAGAGCGGCAAATGGGGCGTCTACCTGATGCCGAGCCTGACCGCCGACGGCCCGCGCGCCGCCAATCTCGGCGGCTCGTCACTGGCCATCACCTCGGCCTCGAAGAACAAGGAAGCGGCTTACGCCTATCTGAAATACACGCTTGAGACCAATGACGGCCAGATCACCATGCTGAAGGATTTCGGCCTGGTGCCGTCGCTGATCTCGGCGCTCGACGATCCTTACGTCTCGCAGCCGCAGCCCTATTGGGGCGGCCAGGCGGTGTGGAAGGATATCCTGGCGACGCTGCCCAAGGTGGTGCCGAGCCGCGGCACGCAATTCCAGAGCGACGCCGAGATCATCGTCCGCGCCGTGCAGACCAAATACCTGGCCAACGGCTATCCCGACGCCAAGGCCGCGCTCGACGACGCCGCCAAGCAGATCGCCGCCGCGACCGGCCTGCCGGTTAAGTAGGGCGCCACTTTGCCTTCTCCCCTTGTGGGAGAAGGTGGATTGGCGCGCAGCGCCAAGACGGATGAGGGGTGTTCCAGCGGAGTGAGACGTTGGCGTTCCCTGGAACACCCCTCATCCGGCCGCTTCGCGGCCACCTTCTCCCCCAGGGGGAGAAGGGAAAGACAGACGAAAGGAGGAAGCTGATGCGCACCCAGAACGCCACCGCGTACCGCTTCCTCACGCCCTATCTTTTGATCTTCGCCATCTTCTGGATCTGGCCGATCATCTCTTCCTTCATCATCTCCTTCCAGGCGACCCGCACCGTGCCGTGGCGCTTCGCGCCGGCCTTCAACTGGGGTCGGCTTATCGGCGACCCCGCCTTCTACAATGCGCTGAAGAACACGCTTCTGATCCTGGTCATCCAGGTGCCGGTGATGATTGCGCTGGCGATCGTCATGGCGGTGCTTCTGAACTCGCCGCTGCTTAAAGCCCGCGGCCTCTACCGCTTCGCCTTCTTCGCCCCGGTTGTAGTCGGCGAGGTCGCCTATTCGGCCGTCTTCCGGCTGATGTTCAGCCTCGATTTCGGCATCGTCAACAAGCTCCTGGAGAGCGTCGGCATCTCAAAGATCGACTGGTTCTCCAACGAAACGCCGGCCATGGCGCTGATCATGATCGCGGTCACCTGGCGCTGGGCCGGCTACAACGCCATCATCATCCTCGCCGGCCTACAGTCGATCCCGGAGGATGTCTATGAGGCGGCGACGCTCGACCGCGTCAGCAGGCTGAAGCAGTTCTTCTACATCACCTTGCCGCTGCTGAAGCCGGTCATCGTCTTTTGCGCCGTGCTGTCGATCATCGGCACCATGCAGCTCTTCACCGAGCCGTTCCTGATCACCGAGCGCGGCGGCCCGGGTGGCGGCACCGAGACGCTCGGCCTGCTGCTCTACCGCCAGGGCTTCCGCTCGCTCAATTTCGGCTACGCCTCGGCCGTCGCCTATACCATGGCCGGGCTGGCCATCGCCATCACCCTGGTGCAGCTCTGGCTGATGAGGGAACCGAAATGACCTCGCGCTCGCAAAGACGGCTCGGCCGCGTCATTGCGCTGCATCTTTTCCTGACGCCGCTGGCGCTGGTCTGGCTGTTTCCGCTGTGGATGATGGTGGTGTTCTCCACCATGCCCGATAACGGCATCTTCAGCCCCGGCATCGAGCTCCTGCCGCACGACAATTTCCTCGACAATGTCGCCAACCTGCAGCGCGACACCAATTTCATTGGCGCCATCGGCATCTCGGTCTCGGTGGCGGTGACCTACACGGTCCTTTCGGTGCTGCTCACCTCAATGGCCGGCTGGGCGCTGGCGCGTTACGAATTCCACGGCAAGGGCGCGGTCGTCGCCATCATCTTCGGCACCATCACGCTTCCCTATGCGGTGGTGCTGATCCCGCAATTCATCATGGTGGCGCGCGACTTCGCCTTGGCCAACACCTGGATCGCGCTGATCGTGCCGCCGCTGTTCAATTCGCTGGGCGTGCTCTTCATGCGCCAGGCTTTCTCGATGATGCCGGCCGAACTGTTCGACGCCGCCCGCGTCGAAGGCGTCAAGGAATGGCGCATCTTCCTGTTCGTGGCGATGCCGCTGGCCCGCCCGATGCTGGCGGCGCTTGCGATCATCCTCTTCCTCGCCTCGTGGAACAACTATCTGTGGCCGCTGCTGATCAACAGCCAGCCGGGCGCAATGACGGCGCCGGTGGCGCTCGGCACGCTGATCGGCCTGACCAAGGTTTCGTGGGGCGGCATCATGGCCGGCGCCGTGATGCTGACGGTGCCGATGCTGATCGTCTTCGTGCTCTTGCAGCGCCATTTCATCGCCGGCATCGCCGCCGGCGCGGTCAAATAGGAGAGCGTGAAATGCCTCGCAGACTGGAACACAGAATGATCCAACCTAGCCATATCTCGCTCTGACATGGCGGCCGTCACCCTCACCAATGTCGTCAAACGCTTCGGCATCTTCGAAGTCGTCCACGGCGCCAACATCGACATCGCCGACGGCGAATTCGTCGTCTTCGTCGGCCCCTCCGGCTGCGGCAAGTCCACGTTGCTCAGGATGATCGCCGGGCTGGAGGACATCAGCGGCGGCGATATCGCCATCGGCGGCAAGGTGATGAACGATGTCGAGCCGGCCGACCGCGGCATCGCCATGGTGTTCCAGTCCTACGCGCTCTATCCGCATATGACGGTCGAGCAGAACCTCAGCTTCGGTCTCAGGATGAACGGCAATCCAAAGGCCGACACCGAGCGCCGGGTGAAGCGAGCGGCGGAAATCCTGCGCATCGACGAATTGATGCAGCGCCGGCCGAAGCAATTGTCCGGCGGCCAGCGCCAGCGCGTCGCCATCGGCCGCGCCATCGTGCGCGAGCCGCAGGTCTTCCTCTTCGACGAGCCGCTGTCCAATCTCGACGCCGAGCTGAGAGTCCAGATGCGGGTCGAGATCTCGCGCCTGCACAAGGAGCTCGGCGTCACCATGATCTATGTGACGCATGACCAGACCGAGGCGATGACGCTGGCCGACCGCATCGTGGTGCTCAAAGCCGGCAATGTCGAGCAGATCGGCGCGCCGCTCGATCTCTATGACGACCCGGCCAACCGCTTCGTCGCCGGCTTCATCGGCTCGCCGAAGATGAATTTCCTCAGCGCCAAGGTTGTCGAGACGACGAACAGCGCCGCGATTATCGAGCTCGCCCATCACGGCGGCGCCCGATTGCGCAAACCGCTTTGCGAGACTTTTCCCGCCCTCGGCGCCGAGGTGGTGCTCGGCGTCAGGCCGGAGCATTTCTTCGAGGCCGGCGAGGGCGATTGCGACATCCCGGTCAAGGCCGACGTCGCCGAGCATCTGGGCTCGGTGAGCTATGTCTACGCCAATGCCGGACCCGAGGAGCTGATCGTCGAGCGCGAGGCCTCGCGCCAGCGCGCCAGCGGCGACCATTTCACGGTCTCGATCAAGGCGGAACGGGCGCTGCTCTTCGACAAGGCGGGCGCAAGGATCCGCTGACCCGCAAATTTTCTTTGCCGGCATGCCAGGCGTGGCGGCGACCATGGAGAATTCGACATGACATCTGGAAAAATCCGCTGGGGCATTCTCGGACCCGGCAGCATCGCGAAATCCTTTGCCGGCGGCGTGGCGGGATCGCGCAACGGCGAGCTGGTCGCGCTCGGCGCCCGCAATCCCGCCAAGCCGGGCTTGGCCGAAACCTTTCCGGGCGCGCGCATCCTCGACGGCTATGAGGCGCTGCTCGCCGACAAAAACGTCGATGCGGTCTACATTTCGATCCCGCATCCTGGCCATGCCGAATGGGCGGTCAAGGCCGCCGAGGCCGGCAAGCATGTCTTGTGCGAAAAGCCGCTGGCGCTGACCGCCTTCGAGGCCGACGCCATGATGCATGCGGCGCGCAAAGCCGGCACGTTTCTCGGCGAGGCCTTCATGTACCGCCTGCACCCGCAGACGTTGAAGCTGGTCGAGCTGATCAAATCGGGCGCCATCGGCGAGGTGCGCATGATCAAGTCGAGCTTCGGCTTCGCCATGCCGGGCTTCATGCCGGAACATCGGCTCTATGCCAACGACATGGCCGGCGGCGGCATCCTCGATGTCGGCGGCTATCCGGTGTCGATGGCGCGGCTGATCGCGGGCGCCGCCGCCGGGCAGCCTTTCCTCGAGCCGGACAAGGTCGTGGGCGCTGCCCATCTCGGCCAATCGGGCGTCGATGAGTGGGCCTCGGCCCTGCTCACGTTCCCCAACGGCATCGTCGCCGAGATCTCCTGCAGCATCTCGCTCAACCAGGACAATGTGCTGCGCATCTTCGGCACCAAGGGTCAGATCGAGGTGCCCGATTTCTGGTTCGCCGGTGGCAACCGCGACGTCGGACCGGGCCGGATCGAGGTGATCCGGTCCGGGGCGGCTCGCGAGGTGATCAGCCTCGACGAGACCCGCCACCTCTACTCCTTCGAGGTCGATGCCGCCGGCGAGGCGATCCTGGCCGGACGGCAGGAGTTCGCCTGGCCGGGCATGGGCTGGGCCGACAGCCTCGGCACGCTGCGCGTCCTCGACAAATGGCGTGCCGCGGTCGGGCTGGAATATGACATCGAAAAGCCGGCTAAGCGCGTCAACACCCTCTCTGGCCGGCCGCTGCGGACCGATGGCAAGGCAATCAGCAAGCGCGCCATTCCCGGCCTGCCGCGCGCAGTGTCGCTGCTGGCGCTCGGCTTCGAGGATTTCCGCACCTTCTCCTCCGGCTCGATCCTGCTCGACGCCTATTTCGAGGCCGGCGGCAATCTGTTCGACACCGGTTATGTCTATGGCGCCGGCTACACCGAGACGCTGCTTGGCCAGTGGCTCAGGAATCGCGGCGTGCGCGAGCAGTCGGTGATCATCGCCAAGGGCGCGCATTCGCCGCTCTGCTATCCCGATGTGATTGCGAAGCAGCTGGCGCAGTCGCTCGACCGGCTGCAGACCGACCATGTCGACATCTATTTCATGCATCGCGACAATCCGGACGTGCCGGTCGGCGAGTTCGTCGATGCCATGGACGCAGAGGCCAGGGCCGGCCGCATCCGCGGCCTGTTCGGCGGCTCCAACTGGACGATGGAGCGCATGGACGAAGCTATTCGCTATGCCGAGAAGAACGGCAAGCAGAAGCCCGGCGCGCTCTCCAACAATTTCTCGCTGGCCGAGATGCTGGAACCGATCTGGGCCGGCTGCGTCACCTCTTCCACGGATGACTGGAAGGCCTGGCTGATGGCAAGGCAGATGCCGAACTTCGCCTGGTCGAGCCAGGGCCGCGGCTTCTTCACCGACCGCGCCGGCCGCGACCGGACCGACAATGAGGAGCTGGTGCGGGTCTGGTATTCGGAAAAGAATTTCGGCCGCCGCGACCGCGCCATCGAGCTGGCGCGCAAGCTCGGCAAGAGCCCGATCCATGTCGCGCTCGCCTACGTGCTGGCGCAGCCCTTCCCCTCGGTCCCGCTGATCGGCCCGCGCACACTGGACGAGCTCGAGGACAGTCTTAGGGCGCTGGATATCAAGCTGACGCCGGAAGATCTGGCGTGGCTGGATGAGGGGCCAGAGAGACGGAGGGCTTAGGGGCCTAACCTTCCGCCTTGCGGCTTTGTGAGGGATGCCGAGACGGCAGAAGGGCCTGTCCCGCTAACCTGTTCTTCGTCATTCTAGGGCGGAGCAAGGAGCGAAGCGACGCGCGCAGACCCTAGAATCCATGCCGTGACGGTAGAGAGCCGCCACGGTTCAGGACATTCACCAGCCAATTCCGCGAAACAGCTCGAACCATTCCGGGTTGCTCTTCTCGATCAGTTCAATCTTCCATTGCCGTGGCCAGCGCTTCAATGACGTCTCACGCTGAATGGCATCGGCGATATCGAAGTACTCCTCGTACCAGACCAAACGCTGCACGCCGTAGCGGCTGGTGAAGCTGGAGCCTTGGCCGGTCTTGTGCTCCGGCATCCGACGAGCCAGATCATTGGTGACACCGATATAGATCGTGCCGCCTTTCTGGCTTGCGGTCATGTAGACGTAGCCTGTCATGCTGAGATCCTACGTAGCGCTATCGCCAACGGCCATTTTTGGGCCGTTGCATTCTACGGCCAAAGTCACGGCATGGATTCTAGGGTCTGCGCGCGTCGCTTCGCTCCTTGCTCCGCCCTAGAATGACGAAGGTGCGCCGGCGCTCTACGCGAGGCATCCCCTCTGTCGCCTTCGGCGACATCTCCCCTCAAGGGTGGAGATTTGGCGCTACCGATCCACCCGCGTCGACAAAATAATCGACGACGACGTCCGCTCGACCCCATCCATCGCCCCGATCCGGTCTAGCAGCGCGTCGAGGTCGCGGATCGATGGCGCGTCGACGATGACGATCATGTCGAAATTGCCGCTCACCGAATGCACCGTGCGGACCGGCGGCATCGCCGCGAGGCTGCGCACCACCTTGTCGGCGAGCTTCGGCGTCACGGTGAGCAGCACATGCGCCTTGACCAGCCCTTGCTCATAATCGGGCGACAGCCTGACTCCGTAGCCGGTGATGATGCCGCGCTGCTCCAGCCGCTCGATGCGGCTCTGCACCGTGGTGCGCGACACGCCGAGCTGGCGCGCGAGCTCGGCGGTCGAGGCGCGGGCGTTGGCGCGCAACAAAGTAAGCAGGGCTTGTTCGGCTTCACTGATCATTTCGACGAAACATTTCGGCATATCGCTCAAACTTAAGCTTCATATTGCCAGATTCCACGCTTCCTTTCGACAGGCAAGCTGCGAAGATTCCCGCCAAATCGAAATCAGCATTGGCAGGGGATATGATCATGAAGAACATCGTTGTCGTCGGCGCCGGCAAGATCGGCTCGACCATCGCCGAAATGCTGAACGCCACGGGCGACTATCGCGTCACGCTCGTCGACCGCTCCGCCACCCAGCTCGCTGCCGCCGAACTGCCCGCCGGCGTCGCGACTCAGGAGCTGGACATCGCTGCCGCGGGCGAGCTGGAAAAGATCCTTGCCGGCAAATTCGCCGTGCTCAGCGCCGCGCCCTTCCACCTCACCACGCGCATTGCCGAGGCCGCCGCCGCCACCGGCGTGCATTATCTCGACCTCACCGAGGACGTCGTCTCGACCCGCCGCGTCAAGGAGCTGGCGCGTGACGCCAAAAGCGCGTTCATCCCGCAATGCGGCCTGGCGCCGGGCTTCATCTCGATCGTCGCCAACGACCTCGCCAGCCGCTTCGACACGCTGGAAAGCGTGCGCATGCGCGTCGGCGCGCTGCCGCAATATCCGTCCAACGCGCTGAACTACAACCTCACCTGGAGCACCGACGGCGTGATCAACGAATATTGCGAGCCCTGCGAGGCGATCGTCGAGGGCGAGCTGATCGAGGTGCCGCCGTTGGAGGAGCGTGAGGAATTCTCGCTCGACGGCGTCACCTACGAAGCCTTCAACACTTCGGGCGGTCTGGGCACTTTGGCCGAGACGCTGAAGGGCAAGGTGCGCACGCTGAACTACCGCACCATCCGCTATCCCGGTCACGCTGCGATCATGAAGGCGCTGCTCAACGACCTTGGGCTCCGCCACCGCCGCGACGTGCTGAAGGACATTTTCGAAAGCGCCCTGCCGGCGACGCTGCAGGACGTGGTCATCGTCTTCGTCACCGTATCGGGACGCCGTAACGGCCGCCTGCTGCAGGAGACCTACGCCAACAAGATCTATTCGCAGCGCGTCGGCAACATCGTGCGCAGCGCCATCCAGATCACCACCGCCTCCGGCATCTGCGCCGTGCTCGACATGCTGGCCGACGGCAGCCTGCCGGCGAAGGGATTTGTGCGCCAGGAAGACATCGCCCTCGACGCCTTCCTCGCCAACCGCTTCGGCCGCGCCTACGCCCAGCACGAGATGGTAAGCCGGCTGGCGAGCTGAGGTCTCTTCCTTCTCCCCTTGTGGGAGAAGGTGGATCGGCGCGCAAGCGCCGAGACGGATGAGGGGTGTTCCAGCGGAGTGAGAGGCTTGCTTTCCCTGGAGCACCCCTCATCCGTCGCCTTCGGCGACACCTTCTCCCACAAGGGGAGAAGGGGGAGCTAGACATGCAGCGCGTGGCCCAGCGCCTTCAGCGCCGCTTCCTGGAATCCCTCGCCCTGCGTCGGATGCGCGTGGACCGTGCCGGCGATGTCCTCCAGCCGTGCGCCCATCTCCAGCGCCAGCCCAAACGCCGCCGATAGTTCCGACACGCCCTGCCCGACCGCCTGGATGCCCAGCACCAGATGGTTATCGGCACGCGCCACGACCCGCACGAAACCGTCCTCGCCCTGCTTCGTCATCGCGCGCCCATTAGCGGCGAAGGGGAACTGGCCGATCTTGATCTCGCCGGCGAGCGCCTTCGCTTCTTCGGGCGACAGCCCGGCGGTGACCAGCTCCGGATCGGTGAAGCAGATCGCCGGAATGGCGCGCTTGTCCCAGCTTCTTTTGTGGCCGGCGACGATTTCGGCCACCATCTCGCCCTGCGCCATCGCCCGGTGCGCCAGCATCGGCTCGCCGGTGACGTCACCGATGGCAAAAATGCCGCGCATCGAAGTGCGGCACTGGTCGTCGATGCGGATGAATTTTCCCGCCATGTCGAGGTCGATCTGCTCCAGCCCCCAGCCTTCGGTCAGCGGCTTGCGGCCGACCGTGACCAGGATCCTGTCGGCGGCGATCTTGGCGTTCTTGCCGTCGGCCGTCTCGACCAGCAGCGCGTCGCCCTTGGCCGACAGGCCTTTGGCATTCGCCCCTGTCATTACCTCGACGCCGAGCTCGCCGAGCCGTTTCAGCACCGGTCTTGTCAGCTCGGCGTCATATTGCGCGAGCACCCGCGGCAAGGCCTCGACCACGGTGACCTTCGCACCCATCCTGGCGAAGGCCATGCCGAGCTCCAACCCGATATAACCGCCGCCGACGACCGCGAGCTTGTTCGGCATTTCGCCGAGATCCAGCGCTTCGGTGGACGAGATCACCGGGCCGCCGAAAGGCAGGAAGGGCAATTCTACCGGCGCCGAACCAGTGGCGATGACGACGGTCTCGGCGCGGATCACCTGGGTCCCGGTTTCGGTCTCGACCTCCACGGTCTTGCCGTCCCGGAAGCTTGCCCAACCATGCACGGTCTTCACCCTGGCCTTCTTCAACAGGCCGGCCACGCCGCTGTTGAGTCGGCTAACGATCCCATCCTTCCAGCCGACAGTTTTCGCAAGATCGAGCGTCGGCGCG
Source organism: Mesorhizobium sp. Ca11 (assembly GCF_020165275.1). Taxonomy (NCBI): domain Bacteria; kingdom Pseudomonadati; phylum Pseudomonadota; class Alphaproteobacteria; order Hyphomicrobiales; family Phyllobacteriaceae; genus Mesorhizobium; species Mesorhizobium sp. Ca11. The sequence goes on from NZ_JAIUHU010000024.1 coordinate 11,164, forward strand.
GGGACCTTGATGCCCAGCGGATCCTTGCCGCCGGCCATATGCGCGATCTTCCCGAACTCTTCCGCGGCATGGATCAGCGCCTTCGACGGGATGCAGCCGACATTGAGGCAGGTGCCGCCCGGCTTGCCGAACTCGACGATGACCGTGTCGACGCCAAGCTGGCCGGCACGGATGGCGCAGACATAACCGCCCGGCCCGGCGCCGATGACGAGCAGCTTGCAGGAGATTTCTTTCATGACGGCTGCTTCCTTTCGGCGGAGGCGGCGACGCGCCTTTTCCTTCTCCCCTTGTGGGAGAAGGTGGATCGGCGCGACAGCGCCGAGACGGATGAGGGGTGTTCCAGGGAAAGCCAACGTCTCACTCCGCTGGAGCACCCCTCATCCGTCGCCTTCGGCGACACCTTCTCCCACAAGGGGAGAAGGGGGAGCGCGCATTTCGGCGCCGCGACGTTCGAGACCGACCCCATCTCCCTCAATCCACGAAGATCAGCGCCGGCGTCTCCAGCAGCGCCTTGATGCGCTGCACGAAAACCGCGGCATCCCAGCCGTCGATGACGCGATGGTCGAAGCTGGAGGACAGGTTCATCATCTTGCGCGGGATGAACTGCGTGCCGTCCCACACCGGCCGCACCATGATCTTGTTGACGCCGACGATTGCCACTTCCGGGTAATTGATGACCGGCGTCGTCGCCACGCCGCCCATGGCGCCGAGCGAGGTGATGGTGATGGTCGAGCCGGAAAGCTCCTCGCGGCTCGCCGTGCCGGCCTTCGCCGCATCGGCCAGCCGGTTGACTTCCGCAGCACTATCCCACAGGTCGCGCGCCTCGGCATGTTTCACCACCGGCACCACCAGCCCGTTCGGCGTCTGCGCGGCGATGCCGATATGGACGCCTTCATGCCGGTGGATGATGCCGGCGTCGTCGTCGAACAGCGCGTTGAGGTTCGGCTGCTCGCCGATCGCCTTGACCATCGCCCGCATCAGGAAAGGCAGCAGCGTCAGCTTCGGGCGATCGGCGCGCTTCTCCCTGTTGAGGGTGGCGCGCAAGTCTTCCAATGCTGTGACGTCGATCTCCTCGACATAGGTGATATGCGGGATGCGCGATTTGGCGAGCGCCATCTTTTCGGCGATCTTGCGCCGGAGCCCAACGACCTTGATGTCCTCGACGCCGTCTTTCCGGGCAAGCCCGGTGGCGCGGGCGACTTGCGGGCCGCGCGCGAGGAATGCGTCGATGTCCTCATGGCTGATGCGCCCGGCCGGACCGCTGCCCGCAACCTGGCGCAGATCGATGCCGGCTTCCTTGGCGCGCAGGCGGACGGCAGGCGAGGCCAGCGGCTTCTCGCCTTCCGCGCGCGGCGCGCCCGAAAGGCTGGGCATGGCGCGATCCTTCTTAACGCCGTCGTCCTCGGGCTTGTCCCGAGGATCTGCCGACCTGCGTGGATGCGACGCCAGTTCCGGCGAACCAGCGGATCCTCGGGACAAGCCCGAGGATGACGGCGCTGCGTTTTGCGCAGGGGAAAGACGATCGCCATGGCTCGCTCCAGCGGGGATGCCGTCGGCACCACTCTCGCCTGGCGACGTGTTTTTCACATTGCCTTCGCCGGCCACCTTCAGCCGCACGATCGGCGAGCCGATCGCCACCGTGTCGCCGATCTCGGCGCCGAGCCACAGGATCTCGCCGTCGACCGGCGAGGGGATCTCGACGGTTGCCTTGTCGGTCATGACGGCGGCGAGAACCGTGTCCTCGCGCACGAGGTCGCCGACCTTGACGTGCCATTCGACAAGCTCGGCCTCGGCGACGCCTTCGCCGACATCGGGAAGCTTTATGACGTGCTCGCCCATCTCAGGCCTCCCCACTCTAAGCTTCCAATGTTTCGATCAGCGCGCGCCCGACCCGCGCCGGGCCGGGGAAATAGTCCCACTCCTGCGCATGCGGATAGGGCGTGTCCCAGCCGGCGACCCGCGCCACCGGCGCTTCCAGATGGTAGAAGCAGTTCTCCTGCACGAGCGCCACCAGCTCGGCGCCGAAGCCCGAGGTGAGCGTCGCCTCGTGCACGACGACGCAGCGGCCGGTCTTCTTCACCGAGGCGACGATCGCCTCGAGGTCGAGCGGCAGCAGCGTCCTGAGATCGATCACTTCGGCGTCGATGCCGGTCTCCTCGGCCGCGGCCTGCGCGACATAGACCATGGTGCCGTAGGCAAGCACCGTCACCGCAGATCCCGGCCTGCGGATCGCCGCCTTGCCGAGCGGGATCGTGTAATGGCCGTCCGCGACCTCGCCCAGCTCATGCTTCGACCACGGCGTCACCGGCTTGTCGTGGTGGCCATCGAACGGGCCGTTGTAGAGCCGCTTCGGCTCGAGGAAGATCACCGGGTCCGGATCCTCGATCGCCGCGATCAGCAACCCCTTGGCGTCATGCGGGTTGGAGGGCACGATAACCTTCAGGCCGGAGACATGCGTGAACAGCGCTTCCGGGCTCTGGCTGTGCGTCTGGCCCCCGAAAATGCCGCCGCCGGTCGGCATGCGTACCACGATCGGGCAGGTGAAATCGCCGTTCGAACGGTAACGCAAGCGCGCCGCCTCCGATACGATCTGGTCGTAAGCCGGATAAACATAATCGGCGAATTGCACCTCCACGCAGGGCTTCAGCCCATAGGCGGCCATGCCGATGGCCGAGCCGACGATGCCGGATTCGCTGATCGGCGCGTCGAAGCAGCGGCTCTTGCCGTATTTGGCCTGCAGGCCCTGCGTGGCGCGGAAGACGCCGCCGAAGAAGCCGACATCCTCGCCATAGACGATGACTTGGCTGTCGCGCCCCATCGAAACGTCCATGGCGTCACGGATCGCCTCGATCATCGTGCGTCTCGGCATGGTCAGACCCCCGCCTGCTGACGCTGGCGCCTGAGATGCGGCGGCATCTCGGCATAGACGCCCTCGAACATGTCGCGCGTCGACGGCTTGCCGCCGGCATGCAGCGTGCCATGGCTTTCGGCCTCCTTCTGCGCCGCGATCACCGTTTCGAGAATCTCGGCCTCCGCCTGGGTGTGGCGCTCCTCCGACCAGACTTGCTTGTGGATGAGGTGGTTCTTCAGCCGGATCACCGGATCGCCGAGCGGCCAAGCATCGGATTCCGCCTTCGGCCGGTAGGCCGACGGGTCGTCCGAGCTCGAATGCGCGCCGGCGCGGTAGGTGACATATTCGACCAGCGTCGGCCCGAGATTGGCGCGCGCCCGCTCCGCCGCCCATTTGGCCACCGCATGCACGGCGAGATAGTCGTTGCCGTCGACGCGCAGCGACGGGATCCCGAAGCCGAGCCCCCGCGCTGCGAACGTGCCGGAGCCGCCGCGCGCGATGCCCTGGAAAGTCGAGATCGCCCACTGATTGTTGACGACGTTGAGCACGACAGGCGCCTTGTAGGTGGAAGCAAACACCAGCGCCGCATGGAAGTCGGACTCCGCCGTCGAGCCGTCGCCGATCCACGCTGCCGCAATCTTGGAATCATTGGAGATCGCCGAGGCCATCGCCCAGCCGACCGCCTGGATATATTGCGTCGCCAGATTGCCGGAGATCGAGAAGAAGCCGTGCTCCTTCGACGAATACATGATCGGCAGTTGACGGCCCTTCAGCGGATCGGCCTCGTTGGAATAGATCTGGTTCATCATGGTGACCATCGGATAGCCGTCGGCGATCAGAAGGCCGGCCTGCCGGTAGGTCGGGAAATTCATGTCGCCCGGCTTGAGCGCCTTGCGGAAAGCGCAGCTCACCGCCTCTTCGCCCAGATGCTGCATGTAGAAGGAGGTCTTGCCCTGGCGCTGCGCCATCTGCATGCGCGCATCGAAGGTCCTGAGCGTCATCATATGGCGCAGGCCTTCGAGCAGCTCCTCGTCGCTGAGCAGCCCGGCCCACGGCCCGACCGCTTCGCCGGCGCGGTTCAGCACCCGGATGATGGAAAAAGCCATGTCGCGGATGCTGCGCGGATCGACCTCGATCTCCGGACGCGGCACCGAGCCCGCCTTGGGAATGGTCACATTCGAGAAATCCGGCGTGCCGCCGGGCCGAACCTCTGGCTCGGGCACATGGAAGCGCAACAATCCAGCGTCGGCCATGAGCTCACATCCTCCAATGTTGCCGGTGCGATATTTGCACATCCGCGCCGCCAGACCAGTGCCAATTCGCCGGACCTCGCCACGGCCATCCTCCCCGGACGTCAGCTCGGTTGAGCAATGCGGCACAGACGCCAAGATGCAGATATGGCGGCGAAATTTCTTGTCGATGTTTTCACGCCGCGCGCAATTTGGCGGAAGTTTGCGGGGCGATTGCCGCCAGAAAATGCGATTGGGAGGTGGAGCCGGGCGCGGCCTTCCCCTTCTCCCCTTGTGGGAGAAGGTGTCGCCGAAGGCGACGGATGAGGGGTGTTCCAGATGCCACCAGCGTCTCACTCCGCTGGAACACCCCTCATCCGTCTCGGCGCTGTCGCGCGATCCACCTTCTCCCGCAAGGGGAGAAGGTAAGTGCGCTGCCGGCCGCTTCTCCGTTCACTCGGCCCCCGCCCCGTGCTAACTCACCCCGCATGGCACAGAAGAAAGGATACGAGGTCGATTCGTGGCTGGCGAAGCCCGATCCGGCCATGGCAATCGTCCTGCTTTACGGCCCTGACCGCGGCCTTGTCGCCGAGCGGGCGAAAACCTTCGCCGCGAAAACCGGCCTGCCGCTCGACGACCCCTTCTCTGTCGTCAGGCTGGACGGCGCCGAAGTCGACCGCGATGAGGGGCGGCTGCTCGACGAAGCCCGCACGGTGCCGATGTTTTCCGACCGGCGGCTGCTTTGGGTGCGCAATGCCAGCGGCCAGAAGGCGCTGGCCGACGACATCAAGGCGCTGACCGCCGAGCCCGCGCGCGACGCCATCATCCTCATCGAAGCCGGCGACCTGAAGAAAGGCACCGGCCTGCGCGCCATCGTCGAGGCCGCCGGCAACGCCATTGCCTTGCCTTGCTATGCCGACGAGGCCCGCGACCTGGATTCGGTGATCGACGACGAATTGCGCAAGGCCGGCATGTCGATGACCTTGGACGCCAGGCAAGCGCTGCGCCGCAATCTCGGCGGCGATCGTCTCGCCTCGCGCGGCGAGATCGAGAAGCTGGTGCTCTACGCGCATGGCCACAAGGAGATCGGCGTCGACGACGTCAACGCGCTGTCGGGCGACGTCTCCGGCGCTTCCTTCGACGCCGCTGTCGACGCCATGCTGGACGGCAAGGTCGGCGATTTCGACATCGCCTTCAACCGTCACTGCCAGTCCGGCGGCCATCCGTTCCTGGTTTTGTCATCGGCGATGCGGCAATTGCAGGCGATCCAAGCGATGCGCGGCCAGATGGAGACCGGCGGCCGCAACGCCGCTTCGGTCGTCGCCGGCGCCCGCCCCCCGGTCTTCTTCTCGCGCCGCAAGCTGGTGGAAAAGACGCTGGAGCGCTGGAACGTCGAGGCGCTCGCACGTGCGCTCGGCCGGCTGCAGACGGCGGTGCTGCAGACGCGCAAGCGCCCCGACCTGTCGGAAGCGCTGGCACGGCAGGCGCTGCTTGGCATTGCGATCGAGAGCGCGAGGCTGGGGCAAAGGTAGCTGCCTGCCGCTGCTCAATTCATCATCATAGCCGTCGGCTGAAAGGTCGGCAGCGCCTGGGGAAACACCAGCACCGCCGCGCCGTAAAGGAGCAGGGCGACGCCCGACACCTTGGCTATGCCCTTTCCCGCCGGGAAGGTCTTTTCCGCAAAGACCAGCAGCGTGACCACGGCCATTGCGGCGACGTTCATGATCCCGAGCGGGAAAAGTGCCAGAAACAAGAGCCAGCAACAGCCCAGACAAAAGGCGCCGTGCTCAAGGCCCATGCGGACCGCGCCCCAAGAACCATCGCGCCAGGAGGTCAGGATGAAACCGATTGGCGTGCGGCATTTGGCCAGGCACAGATCCTTCAGTGGCGAGAGCTGGTAGGCGCCGGCAATGATCAGCAGGGCGCCGCCGATGCGCGCGGCCGTCGCCGTGGACAATCCCGCATGATCGGCAAGCGTCTCGGCGCCTGCGGCGCCGGCAAAGGCCAAAACGCCCACCGTGCCCCAAACCAGCATATAGCCTGCCACGAATACCCAGGTAGCGACAAAGGCCTCGCCGCGACCTCGTTTGCCGGCTTGGACCTGATGGAAGGTCAGGATCATGGGCGCCGCCGTCGGAAACATCATGGCAATCATCATGTTCATCCAGACGGCAAGAAACAGCGGCGCCCCCATGCCCATGGTGGGTGAGTACATCTGCACGCGCATATCTGCGTCCGCGCCGATCCGCTGCCGGATGAGCAAGACCCACGCCGCCGCGGCGACCGCGCCCAACAGGGCGAGAATGATGTTTCGCTGCAATGTCAGCGTCATGGGCGAGGCCGTTCCGACCATGCGTGCGGGACTATTGCTGGCCGGACCAATTGATCGGAGCGTAGTGCGCGTTCCGGCGGGAATTGTCCCAACTTATGCCATGGTCGCTGAAAGTATTGCCTTCCATTCCCATCGCCATACCGAGCCAGTCGGGATTGACGGGATGGCCGGAGGCCACCCACATCTCGCCGTCCTCGCGCATTGTCGGCAACGGTTCGACCGCCAACTGCATCACGCCGGCAATCTCCACCGACCGCTTCTTGCCGTCGACCTGGTATCTGATCGGCACCTTCTTGGCTCCGAGATTGGTGCTGATCATCGGCGCGAAGGCGGCCATCGGCCCGCCCGCGGCGCCGGTGAAGATGGCGCCCAGCGCTTCGGTCTGCCCGTCATCCGCACGGTCATCGATATAGGCGGCGGCCGTCCAATTGCCCTCCGCCATCGGGCCTGGCGTGTGAGCAACCATCGCGACATTGAGCCCGTCCAATCGAACGTCCCCAAAACTGCCCTCGTCGATATGAAAGACGAGAGCGACGTCGCAAACGCCTTTCGTCGGCTTCGATGTCAGCTGCGCCTGGGTGGACAACAGGCAAGGACATACGACGTCGCAGCTGCAGTTTTCGAAGTAATTTCCGGACAATTGCCAACTGACCGCCATTTACACCTCCCATTGTGTCAGGCGTGTCCGGCTTTGGCGAGGCGGTGCCGTTTCACGGAGAACGGCAGATAGCCCTCACCGCGACTGATCGGCACGCCGGGCAGTAATTTAAGGTCAAGCTAATAAAGGGTACGCCGTTGCCGTGGACTGTCAAGGCGCGGGCTGCGGTGCCTCGGCGGTGGGCAAGCGCTGGCGAGACAGGTGGCGGGCGGCCCGATGAAAACCGCCGCAGCATACCCGTCGTCATTCTAGGGCGGAGCAAGGAGCGAAGCGACGCGCGCAGACCCTAGAATCCATGCCGTGACTTTGGCCGTAGAATGCAACGGCCCAAAAATGGCCGTTGGCGATAGCGCTACGTAGGATCTCAGCATGACAGGCTACGTCTACATGACCGCAAGCCAGAAAGGCGGCACGATCTATATCGGTGTCACCAACCTTGCTCGCCGGATGCCTGAGCATAAGTCCGGCCAAGGCTCCGGCTTTACCAGCCGCTACGGCGTGCAGCGTCTGGTCTGGTACGAAGAATATTTCGACATCACCGATGCCATTCAGCGTGAGACGTCATTGAAGCGGTGGCCACGGCAATGGAAGATTGAACTGATCGAGAAGACCAATCCGGAATGGTTCGAGCTGTTTCGCGGGGTTGGCTGGTGAGCGTTCTGAACCGTGGCGGCTCTCAACCGTCACGGCATGGATTCTAGGGTCTGCGCGCGTCGCTTCGCTCCTTGCTCCGCCCTAGAATGACGATAGAGGGGAACGGCGCTCCTTCACGGCCCCCCTCTGCCCTTGCCTCCACCTTCGCCAGTTCACCACCGCCAACAAAAGGGGCCGGCGGATCGCCAGTCCCTTGTCTATCACGGATATATCAGGCGTATCCAGCGTTCAGCCAAAACCTCAGCCACAGCCGAATACCGTTACGCCTCGGCCCCCTACCGCTCGTCCTTCAGGCGCCGGCAGAGCTCGTCGAGCTGTTCCAGCGAGCGGTAGTTGACCTTGAGCGTGCCGCCCTTGCCCTTGTGCTCGATGCTCACGATCATGCCGATTGTGTCGGTCATCAGCTTCTCGAGCGCCAGCGTGTCGGGGTCCTTCTCGGGCGGGCTCGCGGGGGATTTCACCTTGGCTGGCGTCGGGCCGGCGGGCATTTGCGCCAAGGCTTCGGCCTGGCGCACCGAAAGCCCTTCCTTGACGATGCGCTTGGCGAGCCCGGCCGGGTCTTCGGCGGTGACCAGCGTTCGGGCGTGGCCGGCCGACAAATCGCCGTCGACCAGCATGTCGTGAATGACGTTGGGCAGCTTCAACAGCCTCAGCGTGTTGGCGACATGGCTGCGGCTCTTGCCGATCACCTGGCCGAGATCGGCCTGCGTGTAGCCATGCTCGTCGATAAGCTGCTGGTAGCCTTGCGCCTCCTCGACAGGATTGAGGTCGGCGCGCTGGACGTTCTCGATGATCGCCAGCTCCAGCGCGGTGCGGTCGTTGACGTCGCGCACGATTAGCGGGATTTCGGTCAGACCGGCGCGCTGCGCCGCCCGCCAGCGCCGCTCGCCGGCGATGATCTCGTAGCGGCCGGGCTGCGACGGCGAGGGGCGCGCCACGACCGGCTGCACCACGCCGTGCTCGCGGATCGACTGGGCGAGATCGGTGAGCTCGGCATCGCCGAAATGCCGGCGCGGATTCTTCGGGTTCGGACTGACGAACTCGATCGGCACCTTGCCGTCGGCCGCCACCGCCGCGTTCGGCTTTTCGGGCGCCGCCGGACGATCGATTTCGCCGATCAGCGCCGCGAGGCCGCGGCCCAGTCTTTTTCTCGATTGGTCTTCGCTCATGAGTTTGTCCAGATCGTTTCGGAATCGAATCGGCTGATTAACCAAGCCGCGCGATGATGGTTGCTCAGGCGGCGCGCAGCTTGCGCTCGCGGCGGATCACCTCGGAGGCGAGCTGCAGATAGGCCTGGCTGCCCGAGCATTTCAGGTCGTAGAGGATCGCCGGCTTGCCGTAGGACGGCGCTTCGGACACGCGAACATTGCGTGGGATGATCGTCTCATAGACCTTGTCGCCCATATGGGTGCGCACATCCTGCACCACCTGGTTGGCGAGGTTGTTGCGCCCGTCATACATTGTGAGCACGATGCCCTGGATGGTGAGATCCGGATTGATGGTATTGCGCACCTGCTCGACCGTCTCCAGCAACTGGCTGAGACCTTCCAGCGCGAAGAACTCGCATTGCAGCGGCACGAGAACGGAATCCGCCGCCGCCATTGAATTCAAAGTCAAAAGGTTGAGCGAGGGCGGGCAGTCAATCAGCACATAGCCGAACGGGGCTGAACGCTCGGAGGCGGCGCGCAGCGCATTGCGCAACTTGAGCACGCGGTCGGGCGCCGAGGCGATTTCCATCTCGATGCCGAGAAGGTCGAGCGTCGAGGGTATGATGGAGAGGCCGGGCACCGCCGTCGGCACCGCGGCCTGCTCCAGCTCGAGCTCGCCAGTCAGCACGTCATAGGACGAAACCGTGCGATCCTTGCGGTCGATGCCCAGCCCGGTGCTGGCATTGCCCTGCGGGTCAAGGTCGACGATCAGCACGCGCTCGCCGATCGCGGCCAGCGCCGTGGCCAGGTTGATGGCCGTCGTCGTCTTGCCGACCCCGCCTTTCTGGTTGGCGACAGTGATGATACGCGGTCCGGTTTTCATGGATTTATGCCAGTAATTCATTGCTGTTTCGCTGGGCGCAAGTCGGTGATGTCGAGGATGACGCCTTCGGCGTCGGTCATGCTCGAATGTTCTACCAGATCGAAGCCCCAGCGGTGAGTGCTTTCTTCCACCTCGGCGCGGTAATCCCGGCCTTTGTGAAAGAGCGCGCGCGCGCCCCTGGTCAGCCAGGGCGCCGATAGGTCGAGTAGGACCGGAAGCGCCGCCAGCGCCCTGGCCGTGACGATTTCTGGCGTGGAAACAAGCGCATAGTTGTCATCAATGCGCCTGGCCACGACACGCGCCGGCAGATCGAACTGGCCTATGACGGATTGCAGGAACGACGCCTTCTTGCGGTTGCTTTCGACCAGGGCGATCGATGCGCCGGGGCGCTCCGCCAGCAGGAAAGCCAGCACTAGGCCGGGAAAACCGCCGCCCGAGCCGAGATCCACCCAGCGCTTTGCGGTGGGCGCGATTCGCACAAGCTGGGCGCTGTCCAGGATATGGCGGCGCCACACATCGTCCAGCGTCGACGGCGCCGCCAGATTAATGCTGCGGTTCCATTTCAGGAACAGCTGTTCGAAAGCCTGCAGCCGCTCGAATGTTTCACGTGAAACTGGACCCGCTGCCTTTTGCAGGCCCGCCCAGGCATCCCCGCTCACGCCACGTCCCTTCGCGCCGCGAACTCGGCGTTGCGGACATGCGCGACAATGATGGCAAGCGCGGCGGGCGTCATGCCTTCCATGCGCTGCGCATCGGCAATCGAACGCGGCTGGCGCGCCTTCATCTTCTGCTTCAGCTCGTTCGACAGGCCCGGAACGTCCGAGAAATCAAGCGCCTCGGGGATGAGCCGCGATTCCTCATGCCTGATCTGTGCGGCGTCGGCTTGCTGGCGATCGAGGTAAACTGCATATTTCGCCTCCGTTTCGAGCCGCTCCGCCGTCTTGGTGTCCAGTTCGGCAAAGCGCGGCTCGACCCTTCTCAGCCAGGCCATGTCGACGCCCGGATGCGCCAACAGCGTATAGGCCGAGCGGCGCACGCCGTCTTTGTTGATCTCCAGCCCGTGCCGTGCCGCTTCGTTCGGCGTAAGCGTCACGGACTTTGCCAGCGCGCGGGCTTCGTCGAGCTTCTGCGCCAGCGCGCCAAAACGCTGCAGCCGCTCCGACGACACGATGCCGAGTTTTTCCGCCAGCGGCGTCAGCCGCTCGTCGGCGTTGTCGGCGCGCAGCGACAACCGGAACTCCGCGCGCGAGGTAAACATGCGATAGGGCTCGGCGATACCCCGGCTGGTCAGATCATCGACCATCACGCCGATATAGGCCTCGGTGCGGCTGAGCACGAACGGCTCATCGCCAGATGCCGCCCGCGCGGCGTTGATGCCGGCGAGCAGGCCTTGCGCGCCGGCCTCTTCATAACCGGTCGTGCCGTTGATCTGCCCGGCCAGGAAAAGGCCGGCGACGCGCTTCGTCTCCAGCGTCGTCTTCAGCTCGCGCGGATCGACATGGTCGTATTCGATGGCATAGCCGGGCTGCAGCATCGTCGCCTTTTCCAGCCCGGGGACCGTCTTCAGCATGTCGAGCTGCACGTCTTCCGGCAGCGAGGTCGAGATGCCGTTCGGATAGACGGTGTCGTCGTCGAGGCCTTCGGGCTCGAGGAAGATCTGATGGCCCTCGCGGTCGCCGAACTTGACGATCTTGTCCTCGATCGAGGGACAGTAGCGCGGCCCGATGCCTTCGATCGAGCCGGAATACATGGCCGAACGACCGAGATTGGCGCGGATCAGCTCATGCGTCGCCGGCATGGTCCGAGTGATGCCGCAATGGATCTGCGGATTGGCGATTTTGTCCGTCATCAGCGAGAACGGTACCGGATCCTCGTCGGCGGCTTGGGCATCCAGCGAGGCCCAGTCGATGGTGCGGCCGTCGAGGCGAGGGGGCGTTCCGGTCTTCAGGCGATCGAGCTTGAAACCCGCGCGCGCCATCGTCGCCGACAGGCCTAGACTTGCCTGCTCGTTCATCCGCCCGGCGACGATCTTCCTTTCGCCAATATGGATCAAACCGCGCAGGAACGTGCCGGTGGTCAGCACCACCGCGCCGCAGGCCAGCCGCCGGTCGCCCGAAACCAGCACGGCCGCGACGCTACCGTTTTCGATCTCAAGGTCGAGGACTTCGCCCTCGATCACGTCGAGATCGTTCTGCTGCCGAATCGCTTCCTGCATTGCCAGGCGATAAAGCTTGCGGTCGGCCTGGGTGCGCGGACCACGGACAGCGGGGCCCTTGCGGCGGTTGAGCAGGCGGAACTGGATGCCGGCGGCGTCGGCGATGCGCCCCATGAGCCCGTCCATGGCGTCGATCTCGCGCACGAGATGCCCCTTGCCGAGACCGCCGATCGCCGGATTGCACGACATGACGCCGATCGTCTCGAAACGCAGCGTCACCAGCGCGGTCCTGGCGCCGGCGCGCGCGGCAGCACTCGCCGCCTCGCAACCGGCATGGCCGCCGCCCACCACCACCACATCATAGTGATTGGTCATTTCCAAGAATCCGCTTTCAGAGATTGGGTTGACAGATGTCCCCGACGGCGGCTGGTGTCAAGGAGAGGTGCACTCGTTTCACGTGAAACAATGAATGGCGAGCTTTGCCATCCCCAGCGACAACTGCGAAGCTGGCAGCGGCGGCGGTGTTTCACGTGAATCATTGCGGGGTAGCGCCCCAACCCGTGTTTCACGTGAATCACTTACCGATGCAGAACTGCGAGAAGATGACGTCGAGCAAATCTTCGACATCGACCGCGCCGATGATCCGGCCAAGGCGCTCGGCGGCCAGCCGTAGTTCCTCGGCGCGCAGCTCCTGGCTTTGGCCCGACAGTGCCGCCCGCAGGAAATCCACTGCCTCTTTGAGCAACTCTACATGGCGCAGCCTGGATGGCAGCACGTCACCCACCTCGCCAACCGCGGCGGCGGCGCGGGCCCCGATCTCGTTCAGAAGGCGGTCCAGACCGCTGCCGTTCTTGGACGAAATCACGAGGTCATATTTCCCGGCGCCGGCATTGGCGATATCCGACTTCGTTCCGATCCTCAACAACGGAGCCCCACCTGGGATATCGCCAACGGGCGCCGGATCGGCCATATCCTCCAGCAGCAGAACGAGATCCGCCACGTCGGCCTTGGCCCGCGCCCTTTCGATACCGATCGACTCGACCTTGCCCGCAGTCTCCCGCAGCCCGGCCGTGTCGACAAGTCGCACCTTCAGCCCGTTAAGGTCCATCACCACCTCGAGCAGATCGCGCGTCGTGCCCGGTTCATCGGTGACGATCGCCGCTTCGCGCCGCGCCAAGGCGTTGAACAGGCTGGACTTGCCGGCATTCGGGGCGCCGAGGATCACGACTTCGAAACCATCGCGAATGATCTCCGCGGCCTTGAAACCTCCGATGTGGCGATCGATTTCCCCGATCATTACCGACACGTCGGACCAGACCGCCTCCGAAACGGAACCCGGCACATCCTCTTCCTCGGCGAAGTCGATCTCCGCCTCGATCATGGCTCGCGCATGGATCAGCCGGCGGCGCCAGCTCGAATAGAGTTCGCTTTGCGCGCCTTCGGCATTGCGCAGGGCGAAGCGGCGCTGCGCCTCCGTCTCGGCATTGACCAGATCGGCGAGCGCTTCGGTCTCGACGAGGTCAAGCTTGCCGTTGAGAAAGGCGCGCCGGGTGAATTCTCCTGGCTCAGCATGCCTCACGCCTTCAAACTGCGTGATCGTCTCCAGCATCTTTGCCGCAACGGCGCGGCTGCCATGGACCTGGAACTCGGCAACGTCCTCCCCGGTGAAGCTGCCGGGACCTGGGAAGAACAGAACGAGGCCGTGGTCGATGATCGAGCCGTCCGCCGCCCGGAGCCTTCGTAACGTGGTAAACCGATCCTTAACGGATCCGGCTATCGTTTCGACCACGAATCGAGTTTTGGGGCCGGAAATTCGGATGACGGCGATGCCTGCCGGCAAGCGGCCGCTCGACAGCGCAACGATCGAATCCTTCGAAGCCATTGGGGAAACCATTTGCCGGACCTGCCGAACCGCCTAGATTGAAAGGTAGAGCACGGCCGAAATCCGCTTCACACTTTTCGGCATCATGCTTCAGCGTTGATGCATCAGACCCAAAAAAGAGCGTCCATCGTGACCTTACCCGCACGAAACCTGCTTGCCGAAGAGGCCAGCCCTTATCTGCAGCAGCACAGCGACAATCCTGTCCATTGGCGCGGCTGGTCGCCTGCGGCCCTTGCCGAAGCGAAGCAGCTCGGGCGGCCGATCCTGCTCTCCATCGGTTACGCCGCCTGCCACTGGTGCCATGTCATGGCGCATGAAAGTTTTGAGAACGACGCCGTGGCCGCCGTCATGAACCGGCTCTACGTGAATATCAAGGTCGATCGCGAAGAGCGGCCCGACATCGACCAGATCTATATGGCGGCGCTGCACGCCATGGGCGAGCAGGGCGGCTGGCCGCTGACCATGTTTCTGACGCCCGACGGCAAGCCTTTCTGGGGCGGCACCTATTTCCCGCGCGAGGCGCGTTACGGAAGACCCGGCTTCATCCAGGTGCTGGAAGCGGTCGACAAGGCCTGGCGCGAGAAGCAGCAGAGCCTCGCCGAAAGCGCCAACGGGCTGACCGCCCATGTCGAGCAGCGGCTTGCCGGCGCGACGGGCAAGGCGGTGCTCGATCGCGGCACGCTGGCCGATCTCGCCACCCGCATCGGCGGCATGATCGATCGCGATCTCGGCGGCTTGAAGGGCGCGCCGAAATTCCCAAACGCGCCCTTCATGCACACGCTTTGGCTGTCCTGGCTGCGTGACGGCGAGGCCGCGCATCGCGACGCGGTGCTCGCCAGCCTCGAAAAAATGCTCGCCGGCGGCATCTACGATCATGTCGGCGGCGGTCTCAGCCGCTACTCCACCGACGCCGAATGGCTGGTGCCGCATTTCGAGAAGATGCTTTACGACAACGCCCAGCTCATCCGCCTATGCAACTGGGCCCATGCGGCCACCGACAACGTCTTGTTCCGGGTACGAATCGAAGAGACCGTCGGCTGGCTGCTGCGCGAGATGCTGGTCGAAGGCGGCGCCTTCGCCGCCAGCCTCGATGCCGACAGCGATGGCGAGGAGGGGCTTTTCTACACATGGAACCGCGACGAAGTCGAAGCCGCGCTCGGCGACGATACGTCGACCTTCTTCCGGTATTTCGAGCTCGCCGCGCCGCATGGCTGGGAAGGCAAGCCGATCATTCGCCAGAGCGAGGCCCAGCAAGCTCAAGGCATCGCCGACTATGCGAAATTGGCGTCTCTGAAGGCAAAGCTGTTGGGCGTCCGCGAAGGACGGGTCAGACCGGGCCGCGACGGCAAGGCGCTCACCGACTGGAACGGGCTGATGATCGCGGCGCTCGCCGAGGCGGGCCGTTCACTTGGGCGGCGCAACTGGATTGACGCCGCCGCAAAAGCCTTCGGCCATATCGTCGAGGCCGGCGAGGACGGACGGCTGCCGCATTCCATGCTAGGCGCGAAGAGGCTTTTCCCGGCGCTGTCCAGCGATTATGCCGCCATGACCAACGCGGCGATCGCGCTGTTCGAGGCGACCGGCGATCCGGCCTATTCCGATCGCGCCCGGCAGTTCATCGGCGAGCTCGACCGCTGGCACCTGGATGAACAAAAGAGCGGCTACTGGCTGACGGCGTCGGACAGCGGCGACGTTCCGATCCGCATCCGCGGTGATGTGGATGAAGCAATCCCGTCCGCCACCAGCCAGATCGTCGAGGCGCTGGTGCGGCTGTCATCGCTCACCGGCGACCTCGCTCTCTGGGAAAAGGCGTGGACGACCGCCGAGCATGCAATGGGCCGCGCCTCGCAGCAGGCCTACGGCCAGGCCGGCATCGTCAACGCCTGTGCCTTGGCGCTCGAGCCGCTGAAGCTCGTCATCATAGACAAGCTAGATACCCCAAGCCTCGTTCCGGCTGCGAATCGGAATCCGGACCCGCGCCGCGTCGACATCGTCGTGCCAATTGGTACGGAAGCGAATCGACCGTTGTTGCCGGGCGGCGTGTTGCCGCCGACGGACAAGGCCGGCGCCTGGTTCTGCAGCGGGCAGGTGTGCCTGCCGGCGGTGACCGATGCGGAGGAGTTGGAGAATCTGTTGCGGCGATAGTGCCTTTCCCTTCTCCCCTTGTGGGAGAAGGTGTCGCCGAAGGCGACGGATGAGGGGTGCTCCAGGGAAAGCCAGCGTCTCATTCCGCTGGAACACCCCTCATCCGTCTCGGCGCTGGGCGCCGATCCACCTTCTCCCACAAGGGGAGAAGGAGGAAGGGCATCGCCCCAATCACGTATTCATCGAATCGAAGAAGTCGGCGTTGGTCTTGGTCTGCTTGAGCTTGTCGATGAGGAACTCGATCGCGTCGGTCGTGCCCATCGGCGCGAGGATGCGGCGCAGCACGAAGATCTTCTGCAGGTCCGCGCGCGGCACCAGCAGGTCTTCCTTGCGGGTGCCCGATTTGAGGATGTCCATCGCCGGGTAGATGCGCTTGTCGGCCACCTTGCGGTCGAGCTGGATTTCGCAGTTGCCGGTGCCCTTGAACTCTTCGAAGATGACTTCGTCCATGCGGCTGCCCGTATCGATCAGCGCGGTGGCGATGATGGTGAGCGAGCCGCCTTCCTCAATATTGCGGGCGGCGCCGAAGAAGCGCTTCGGGCGCTGCAGCGCGTTGGCGTCGACACCGCCGGTCAGCACCTTACCGGATGACGGCACCACGGTGTTGTAGGCGCGGCCGAGACGCGTGATCGAATCGAGCAGGATGACGACGTCGCGGCCGTGCTCGACCAGGCGCTTGGCCTTCTCGATCACCATTTCGGCGACCTGCACGTGGCGCGCCGCTGGCTCGTCGAAGGTCGAGGAAATCACCTCGCCCTTCACCGAGCGCTGCATGTCGGTCACTTCCTCCGGGCGCTCGTCGATCAGAAGCACGATCAGATAGCATTCCGGGTGGTTGGCGGTGATCGAATGGGCGATGTTCTGCATCAACACCGTCTTGCCGGTGCGCGGCTGCGCGTTGATCAGCGCGCGCTGTCCCTTGCCGATCGGCGCGACCAGGTCGATCACGCGCGGCGAGATGTCCTTGGAGGTCGAATTGTCGATCTCCATCTTCAGCCGCTTGGTCGGGTAGAGCGGCGTCAGATTATCGAAGTGGATCTTGTGCCGGATCTTCTCCGGGTCGTCGAAATTGATGGTGTTGACCTTGAGCAGCGCGAAATAGCGCTCGCCCTCTTTCGGGCTGCGGATCGGTCCTTCAACCGTATCGCCGGTCTTGAGCGAAAAGCGCCTTATTTGCGACGGCGAGATATAGATATCGTCGGGACCCGGCAGGTAGTTTGCGTTGGCCGAGCGCAGGAAGCCAAAACCGTCCTGCAGCACCTCGACCACGCCTTCGCCGATGATCTCGACATCCTGGGCGGCGAGCTTCTTCAGGATCGCGAACATCAGCTCCTGCTTGCGCATGACGCTGGCGTTCTCCACCTCGAGCGTCTCGGCATAAGCGATCAGCTCCGGCGGCTTCTTGTTCTTGAACTCTGCGAGTTTCATTTCTTGCATTAGATAGACTCTGGGTAGGCTTTGGAGAGGGAAATCGGCTGGATGCGACAAATGTCGGGCGCGGCCGAAAGCGAGAAAAGGGGCGGCGCATGACGGGAAGGAAGACCCGTCTTGTATCGTCGCTCGACTGAAAGAGCAAGCCGCCTTTTGCTGGGCCTGGCCGGATCCGGGAAGGCCTCAGAACGGCTTCACGACGACCAGGATGACGATGACGATCATCAGCAATGTGGGGATCTCATTGACGATCCGCCAGTGCCTCGCCGGCTTTTCGTTCTTGTCCTCGGCAAATTTCCTGACCGCGCCGGCGAGATAGCCATGCAGCCCCGACAAAATGAGCACCAGCGCAATCTTGGCGTGCAGCCAGCCGCCCTGGAATCCAAAGCCCTTCCAGGCAAGCCAAAGCCCGAACACCCAGGTCGCGGTCATCGCCGGATTGATGATCCCTCTGAGCAGCCGGCGCTCCATCACCTTGAAGGTTTCGGACTGCACCGAGCCCCTTTCGGCATCGACATGGTAGACGAAGAGACGCGGCAAATAGAGCATGCCGGCCATCCAGGAAATGACCGCGATCACATGGATCGCCTTGGCCCACGGATAGAAGCTGTCGGGTGCCGCGAGATAAAGCAGCGCCGTCAGCACGACGAGCAGGGCAATGCCGATCGCCATGCGCTTCATCGCCTGGCCAGTGCTGTTCTCGCTGCTTACATCGTTCATCGGCGGCTTCTCACCATTTTCACCATCGCCTCGACATGCGCCACCGGCGTTTCCGGCGTGATGCCGTGGCCGAGATTGAAGATCAGCGGCCCGTCACCCAAAGTCCTCAGAATTGCCTCGACGCCGTCAGAGAGCGCCTTGCCGCCGGCGACCAGGCGCAACGGATCGAGATTGCCTTGCACCGCTCCGTCGCGCTGCAGCTCCTTCGCCATCGACAGCGGCACGGTCCAGTCGAGACCGAGACCGGCAATGCCGGTCTTTCTCCTGTAGTCGCGATAGCGCTCGCCCGCGCCCTTCGGGAAACCGATCACCGGCACCTCGGGGTGAACCGCCTTCACTTGGGCGACGATCTCGGCGACCGGCTCGATGCAGAAAGCCTCGAAGGACGGCTCGTCCAGCACGCCCGACCATGAATCGAAAATCTGCACCGCATCGGCGCCGGCCTCGATCTGGCGGATGAGGTAGGCGGCCGAATGATCGGCCAAAATCTTCAGAAGCCGCCCGAACGCCTCGGGCTCGCGATAGGCGAATAGCCGGGCAGGGCCCTGGTCGGGTGTGCCGTGGCCGGCGATCATATAGGTCGCCACCGTCCAGGGCGCGCCGCAGAAGCCGAGCAGCGTCGTCTCATCGGGCAGTTTCGCCCGCAACCGGCGCACGGTCTCGTAGACCGGTTCGAGATTCACGTGAAACATGTCGCCGTTCAGCGCCGCAATCTCGGCCGCCGAGATCGGCTTCAGGACCGGTCCGCGGCCCTCCTCGAAGCGGACATCCCGCCCCAGGGCATTGGGCACGACGAGAATGTCGGAGAACAGGATCGAGGCGTCGAAGCCGAAGCGCTCGATCGGCTGCAGCGTTACCTCGACGGCAAGGTACGGATCGTAGCAGAGATCGAGGAAGGATCCCGCTCGCTTCCTGGTCTCGCGATACTCCGGAAGATAGCGGCCCGCCTGACGCATCATCCAGAGCGGCGGCGGTGAAACCGTCTCGCCCTTGAGGACGTCGAGCACGATCCGTTTCCCAGCCATCCTGCGCTGCCCTCTCTACAGCGCCGCGCGTCCTTAGACGCGCAAAGGACGCTGTAGCGCTTTCATTTAGCGCATGATCCTTTCCGAACCTCTGGTTCGGGGTCATGCGCGCCCCTCTTAAATCAAATATCTATTTTAAAAGAGTCTTCTGATTCTAAGAGTCTGTTGGTTGTGATGGTTGCGACCTGTCCAGCCTGCGGCTCGAAAAGGCCAGTCAGCATATTGTCGCGTACTCGCTTTCGCAATTTGGAGGGTTCTGGGGACGAAGCGGATTCCAGCTTTGGAGTCAAAAGCTTGGACTTACCGTTCCGAACCTCGCCCTGTGGATGAGATCGGCCAAGAAAACTTGATCCCCGGTTTTGTCCCCAGCGCCGCGACAAAGCCTACAGCTGGTCGAATTGTGGACAAGCGGTCATCTGATACAGTCGCTTCCTTGCCCAAGGCCTGCCCATCCAGCCTTGTCCACAATTGCCCACAGCCTGGACCCACCCCCTGTGAACAAACCTCAGAGCTTCTTCCATCTGCATCTGATCTCCGACGCCACCGGCGAGACACTGCTGGCGGCCGGCCGCGCGGCGTCCGCGCAATACAAGGATGCGCGCGCCATCGAGCACATCTATCCGCTGATCCGCACGGAAAAGCAGATCGCCAAGGTCTTCGAGGACATCGAGGAGGAGCCAGGCATCATTCTCTATACGGTGGTCGACCAGAAGCTGGCGCGTTCGATCGATGAGCGCTGCGCTGCCATGGGCCTGCCTTGCGTCTCGGTGCTGGAACCGGTGCTGACCGTCTTCCAGTCCTATCTCGGCACGCCGGCCGGTCGCCGCGTCGGCGCCCAGCACGTGCTCGACGCCGAATATTTCCGCCGCATCGATGCGCTGAACTTTACCATGGAGCATGATGACGGCCAGCTGCCGGCCAATATGGACGATGCCGACATCGTGCTGATCGGCATTTCGCGCACCTCGAAGACGCCGACCAGCATCTATCTCGCCAATCGCGGCATCAAGACCGCCAATATCCCGATCGTGCTCGGCGTGCCGCTGCCCGAAAGCCTGATCGCCGCTAAGACGCCTTTGGTCGTCGGCCTGGTCGCCACGGCCGAGCGCATCTCGCATGTGAGGCAAAACCGTATCCTCGGCAACAGCGCCGCCTTCGTGCCGACCGATTATGTCGACCGCGCCGCGATCAACGAGGAGCTCGCCTATGCCCGCCAGCTCTGCACGCGGCATGGCTGGCCGATGATCGACGTCAGCCGCCGCTCCATCGAGGAAACGGCCGCGGCGATCGTTGCCCTGCGGAGCAAGACGCGCTAGGGCAAGCGATGTAAGTGAGCACTCCGTCCAACACCCCTCATCCGACCGAGCTTCGCTCGGCCACCTTCTCCCACAAGGGGAGAAGGAAGAACGCGGCGCCAGCGTCCTGCGATTACCGCCAGGCGGCGATTTGCGGTGACGTTGGACTTTCCTTCTCCCCTTGTGGGAGAAGGTGGATCGGCGCGACAGCGCCGAGACGGATGAGGGGTGCTGGACGGATCGCAACGGTTGAATGAACCATCATGCCTGAAAAGATCATCCTCGCCTCCGGCAGCCCATTCCGAAAAGCCATGCTCGACAGCGCCGGCCTCGACATCGAGGCGGTGCCGGCAAATGTCGACGAGCGCGCGCTCGAGGCTCCGCTGAAGGACAGCGGTGTTTCACCGGAGGACGTCGCGTCGATCCTGGCCGAGGCCAAGGCGACCGAGGTCAGCGAGCGCAAGCCGGGCGCCCTGGTGCTCGGCTGCGACCAAACCCTGTCGCTGGGCGACGAGATTTTTCATAAGCCCGCCGACATGGAAGGCGCCCGCCGCCATCTCCTGGCCTTGTCCGGCAAGACGCATCAGTTGAACAGCGCCGCGGTGCTTTGCCGCGACGGCGCAGTGCTGTGGCGCCATGTCGGCGTCGTGAGCCTCACCATGCGCAAGCTCGACCCCGGCTTCATCGGCCGGCACCTGGCCCGCGTCGGCGTCAAGGCGCTTTCCAGCGTCGGCGCCTATCAGATCGAGGGCGAAGGCATCCAGCTGTTCGAGAAGATCGAGGGCGACTATTTCACCATCGTCGGCCTGCCGCTTTTGCCCGTGCTGAAGGAATTGCGCGCCTTGGGGGCCATCGATGGCTGAGGCAAAAGCATTTGTCACCGGACATCCAATCGCCCATTCGCGCTCGCCGAAAATCCATGGTTATTGGCTGGCACAATACGGCATCGACGGCAGCTACCAGGCGATCGACGTCGCGCCGGCGGATTTCGCCGCTTTCCTGAACTCCCTCGGCGATAACGGCTACCGCGGCGGCAATGTCACCATTCCGCACAAAGAAGCCGCTTTCGCCGGAGTAGCCCGCCGAGACCATGCGGCCGATGAAATCGGCGCGGTCAACACGCTGTGGTTCGAGGATGGCCTTCTCTGGGGCGGCAACACGGACGGCTATGGCTTCGCCGCCAACCTCGACGACCATGCGCCGGGCTGGGCGGCCAATGGGCCGGCCGTGGTTCTGGGCGCCGGCGGCGCCTCCCGCGCGGTCATCCACGCGCTGAAGGAGCGTGGCGTCAAGGATATACGCATCGTCAATCGGACGCTCGCGAGAGCCGAGGAACTCAGCCGCCATTTCGGCGCCGGGGTCTCGGGGCATGGCGCGGGCGCGCTCAGTGAGCTGCTTGCCGATGCCGGCCTGCTGATCAACACCACCTCGCTCGGCATGCATGGTGACGCCACGCTCTCCGCCGATCCGGCCGGCTTGCCCGGCCATGCCATCGTCATCGACATTGTCTATGTGCCGTTGGAAACGCCCTTGCTTGCCGCCGCCAGGACGCGCGGCCTGAAGACGGTCGATGGTCTCGGCATGCTGCTGCATCAGGCCGTGCCAGGTTTCGAACGCTGGTTCGGCAGGAAACCCGAAGTGACGCCCGAATTGCGGCGCATGATTGTCGCCGATATCGAGGGCCGTTGATGATCGTGCTTGGCCTCACCGGATCGATCGGCATGGGCAAGTCCACCACGGCGAAAATGTTCGCCGAGGCCGGCGTGCCGGTGCATGATTCCGACGAGACCGTGCATCGCCTTTATTCCGGCAAGGCCGCCCCTCTGGTCGAGGCGGCTTTTCCGGGCACGACGCAGGTGGGCGCGGTCGACCGGGTCAAGCTCGCCGAAAAAGTGCTCGCCGATCCGGCCGCGCTGAAGCGGCTCGAGGCAATCATTCACCCGCTGGTGCGCGCCGACGCCGATGTGTTTCTCGCAAAGCATCGCGCCGCTGGCGCGCGGCTTGCCGTGCTCGACATCCCGCTGCTGTTCGAAACCGGCGGCCGCAACCGTGTCGACAAGGTCGTGGTCGTCACCGCGTCGCCCGAAATCCAGCGCGAGCGCGTGCTCGCCAGGCCGGGCATGAGCGAGGAGAAGTTTTCATCCATCCTCGCCAGGCAGGTGCCCGACGCCGAAAAGCGCCGCCAGGCCGATTTCATCATCGATACCGGCCATGGCTTCGACGCCGCGCGAAAGAGGGTCGAGGCGATCGTCGCCGAACTCTCAGGGGAAAAGTCCGGCTAAGCCGGCTCCTGACATTACAGCGCCGCGCCCGTTCGGACGCGCAAAGGACGCTGTAACGCTTTGATTTTGCGCATGAACCTTTTCCCAAAATCGATTCCGATTTTCGGAGGTCAGGCGTTAGGCCTTCGCCAGTCTCCATTGCCATTTTGTTCTGGTGTATGATTCTGCTCGTTTGGGAAGCGAACTGATTCGAATGCGTGAGATCATCTTCGATACGGAAACCACTGGCCTCGATTTGCGCGACGACCGCATCATCGAGCTTGGCGGCGTCGAGCTGGTCAACCGCTTCCCGACCGGCCGCACCTTCCACAAATTCATCAATCCGCAGGGGCGCGCGATCCATGCCGAGGCGCAGGCCGTGCACGGCATCAGCGCCGCCGACCTGGTCGGCAAGCCGACCTTCGCCGAAATCGCGCAGGAATGGCTCGACTTCACCGACGGCGCCCGGCTGATCGCCCACAACGCAACCTTCGATATCGGCTTCCTCAATCTAGAATTCAGCCGGCTTGAGCAAGCTGCCATCGATCCCGGCCGCGTGGTCGACACGCTGGCGCTGGCGCGCCGCAAGCATCCGATGGGACCGAACTCGCTCGACGCGCTCTGCCGGCGCTACGGCATCGACAACACCCGCCGCACCAAGCACGGCGCGCTGCTCGACTCCGAATTGCTGGCCGAGGTCTATATCGAGCTCATCGGCGGCAAGCAGGCGGCGCTGGTGCTGGAGTCCGTGGCGGTGCACATGAACGGCGCAGGCGAGGTGGCCGATATCGACATCTCGATCGGCGCGAGACCCATCGCCCTGCCGCCGCGGCTCAGTGAAACGGATCGGGCGGCGCATGCGGGGCTGGTCGCGACGCTCGGCGAAAAGGCGCTGTGGCTGAAAGTGGCGGTGGGTTGATCGGGCGCTATTCGCGCTGACGTTGGAGACAGCGCCCTTTCCAATCCGATCGCGATCTGTCGCGGCAGCCATTGAACGGTTGGTCGCGTCGAAGGATCGCGTTAGTTTGATCGCGCGCGCCGACCGCGCCCAAACCCGCCCGCAAAGGACCGCGATGACCGGACCCAATCCCAACGTCAAGCATCCGATTGCGATGCATCCGCGCGTCGGCTTCCTGAAGGGACTGGTGACGTCGCCCAACATCGAGATCGGCGACTTCACCTATTACGACGACCCTGACGGTCCCGACAAATTCGCCGAGAAATGCGTGTTGCATCACTACGACTTCATTGGCGACAAGCTGATCATCGGCAAGTTCTGCGCCATAGCCGAAGGCGCGCGTTTCATCATGAACGGCGCCAACCACGCCATGTCGGGCTTCTCGACCTATCCGTTCAACATCTTCGGCCATGGCTGGGAGGAAGGCTTCGACCCGCAGACCTGGTCGAAGGAGATCCGCGGCGACACCACGATACGCAATGACGTGTGGATCGGCATGGATGCGGTGATCATGCCGGGTGTGACGGTGGGCGACGGCGCCATTGTCGCGGCGAAATCGGTTGTCACGCACGACGTGCCGCCTTATGCGATCGTGGCCGGCAATGCGGCCAAGGTGGTGAAGATGCGCTTCGACGAATTCACGGTGCGGCGGCTATTGAAGGCGGCCTGGTGGGACTGGCCGGTCGACAAGATCAGCCGCAACCTCAATGCCATCCGCGGCGCCGACATTTCCAGGCTGGAGGCAGCGGTTTGAACGCGCCCGAAAAAATGACAAACGACAAGACCCCGAACGAAACGGCGATCAGCCCGGAGCTGTTCACCCGTGGCTGGGTCTTCATCCGCGGCGTGCCGTCGATGAAATTCCTGCCGCCGGAAGGCCCGCCGGAGATCGCCTTCGCCGGCCGTTCCAATGTCGGCAAATCGTCGCTGATCAACGCGCTGGTCGGGCACAAGGGCCTGGCGCGGACGTCGAACACGCCGGGCCGCACGCAGGAGCTCAACTATTTCGTGCCCGACGGCTTTTCCGGCGAGGGCGCCGACTTGCCGCCGATGGCGCTGGTCGACATGCCGGGCTACGGCTATGCCAGCGCGCCAAAGGACAAGGTCGATGAGTGGACCAAGCTGATCTACGAATATCTGCAGGGCCGCGTGACGCTGAAGCGCGTCTATGTGCTGATCGACGCGCGCCATGGCATCAAGGCCAAGGACGAGGAAGTGCTGACCCTGCTCGACAAGGCGGCAGTGTCCTACCAGGTGGTGCTGACCAAGACCGACAAGATCAAGGCCGCGGGCGTGCCGAGGCTGATCGAGGAGACGCTGGCCAAGATCAAGAAGCGGCCGGCGGCGTTTCCACTGGTGCTGGCCACCTCGTCGGAAAAAGCCGAGGGCTTGGACGAGCTGCGCGCCGCCATCGCCCTGGTAGCGAACGGCGGCTGACGCCGCCCGCCAGGGACCGATCCCTCAGGATCAATCCATCTCGTCGCGTTCCGGCTCGCGATCGCGCCGGCCGCTGAGGATCTCGCGCTTGCCGACATGGTTGGGAGCGCCGACCAGGCCTTCTTTCTCCATGCGCTCGACCAATGAGGCGGCGCGATTGTAGCCGACGCCGAGGCGGCGCTGGATGTAGGAGGTCGAGCACTTCTTGTCGCGCTTGACCACCTTGACGGCCTCTTCGTAGAGCGAGTCGCCATCCTCCTCGGCCATCGCGCTTTTGTCGAAGACCGGGCCGGTGTCGGCCGCTTCCTGTTCTTCTTCCTCGTCGGCGGTAACGGTGTCGAGATATTCGGGACGTCCCTGCGCCTTCAGATGCGCCACGACATGCTCGACCTCGACATCGGAAACGAAGGGGCCATGCACGCGCGAAATGCGCCCGCCGCCTGCCATGTGCAGCATGTCGCCCTGGCCGAGCAGCTGCTCGGCGCCCTGCTCGCCGAGGATGGTGCGGCTGTCGATCTTCGACGTCACCTGGAAGGAGATGCGGGTGGGGAAATTGGCCTTGATCGTGCCGGTGATGACATCGACGGACGGGCGTTGCGTCGCCATGATCAGATGGATTCCGGCGGCGCGTGCCATCTGCGCCAGCCGCTGGATGGCGCCTTCGATCTCCTTGCCGGCCACCATCATCAGGTCGGCCATCTCGTCGACGATGATGACGATGTAGGGCATCGGCGCGAGGTCGATCGCGCGCTCCTCGAACAGCGGCTCGCCCGTGCCTCTCTCGAAGCCGGCCTGCACCTGCATGGTCACGACCTCGCCCTTGTCGCGGGCGCCGGCCGCGCGCTGGTTGTAGCCGTCGATGTTGCGCACGCCGAGGCGCGCCATCTTGCGGTAGCGGTCCTCCATCTCGCGCACCGCCCATTTCAGCGCCGTGACGGCCTTCTTAGGATCGGTGACGACCGGCGTCAGAAGATGCGGGATGCCATCATAGACGGAGAGCTCCAGCATCTTGGGGTCGACCATGATGAGACGGCATTCCTGCGGTTTCATCCTGAAGAGCAGCGACAGGATCATGGTGTTGATGGCGACCGACTTGCCCGACCCGGTGGTGCCCGCCACCAACAGATGCGGCATCTTGGCGAGCTCAGCGATGACCGGTTCGCCGCCGATAGTCTTGCCGAGGCCGAGCGCCAGCTTGCAGGAGGTGTTGCGGAAGCCGGCCGAGCCGATCAGCTCGCGAAAATAGACCGTCTCGCGCGTCTCGTTGGGCAGCTCGATGCCGATGACATTGCGGCCCGGCACCACGGCGACACGCGCCGATACAGCCGACATGGAGCGGGCGATATCGTCGGCGAGCCCGATGACGCGGCTGGATTTCACACCCGGCGCCGGCTCGAACTCGTAGAGCGTGACGACCGGCCCCGGCCGGACATGGATGATCTCGCCCTTGACGCCGAAATCCTCCAGCACGCTTTCGAGCAGATCGGCATTCTGCTCCATCCGCTCCTGCGACATGTAAAAGCCCTGGCCCTCCGGCGGCATCTGCAGAAGCTCTTCCGAAGGAAGCTCGTAGCCGCCCATCGCGGATAGCGGCTCGACCTCGCCGGCCATGGGCAACGATGGTGCCTGCCTGGCTTTCCTGGCGCTTGCCGGGGCGGAGATCGGCATGGGCTTGGCAGGCGCCGGTTGGGCGGCCGCCGGAGCCGGCACGGGCGCCAAGATCGGACTTGCCTCCGCCGTGTTGGAGCGCCATTCGATGACCCGGTAAAATGACGTCGCCTCGCCCGGGAAGGCGGCACGGGGCTGGACGGGTTGCGCGGCCGGACGCTGCGCCGGCACCGGCTTCATCAATGGCTGCGCCGGAACGGCAGGCGCCTGCCCGGCCTCAGTCAGACGCGCCCGCGCCAGGCGCTCGGCAAGAAAGGGCATGCCGAACTCGAAAAAGGCATGATCGGAAAGATAGGACCAGCGCAATCCGCTCAGGCGCGGTTTTAGTGTCGGAGCAGCAGCCTGGCTCGGCGCGGCCGCTGCGGCCGGGACGATGGCAGGGGCAACAGTGGCTGGTGCGCGGATCGACCCGGTTTGCATCGGCGCCGAGGCGGGAGCGGCGGAACTTTTCCGGACCGGAGCGGCTGGCGGCGGAGCCGGAGGCGCAGGCCGGACGGGCTCGGCGGCGGATGCCTTGCCCTGAGCGGCATCCTCCGGCGGAGCGGCTCGCCTGGCGAGGTCGGTGTCCGGCGTGCGCGTGAACCGCACATTGGGCGCAAGGAAGAAATAGTTCTGCCAGGTGGGGAGGGCGAAATCGTCGCCGGCCGAATCGCCGGCCGAGTCGGACGATGCGTTACGAGCGGCGGCCGATTCGCCCCCGGGCAGGACTCGCAGCGGCACGACCTGTCCTGCTTGCGGGACTGCGCCATGGCGCCCGGTTTCCCGCGGATTGCGATGTTCGTCGTCGCTGTCGTGGGCTGAGGCGCCGGGATGATTGGCACGGGGGAAACGCATGGATGTCATACTCGAGACTCGCCGATTGAACGTATCCCGAGACATAGGAAGCGATGGTTAACAGGTTCTTCCGAAAGCGCCTGCCGGACGAAGCCGATCGATATTTTGAGAGGGGGGTCTTCAGGCCGGTCTTCGCGGTCGAGGCAGACCGCACCGATGGATTTCGCGGCGACGCCTCGCGACCCCTTCAGCTTCGCCCTTTGCGCTCCGGAATCCGCATGCCCGAACGGTCAGGCCGATTGCAACGCCCGTTCCTCGGCGAAGAATTTTTCCGTGGCATAGGCCTTGAGAAACACTTCGACGCCGGAGGTCACGACGTGCTCGATCTCCGCCTGGCTCGGCGCTTTGGTGCGATAGGAAAAGATGCACTGGCGGAACAGGCCGGCGAGGCAAAGCTCGGTGAACTGGTAGGCGGCAAGGTCGACGTCGGCGATCTGAAGCAGGCCGCGTTCGACGGCTTCGTTGAGGAAGGCCATGACCTTGTCGTGGCCGCGCTTGGGGCCGCGTTCGTAGAAGCGCGCGCCAAGCTCCGGAATCCGATCGGCCGCGCCGACCACGGTGCGCTGGGCCTGGATGACCTTGGCCGAGGTGATCTTCAGCGAAAGCACGGTGCCGAACTTCACCAGCGTCTTGCGCAGGTCGTCGAAATGGTCGAGCACTTCATACATGTTCTTGAAGATGGTGCCGCGCTCTTCCTCGATGAGCGCCTCGAACAGCTCTTCCTTGTTTTGAAAATAGACGTAGATCGTGCCCTTGGAGACGCCGGCCTCGCGCGTGATGTCGTTCATCGAGGCCGCTTCAAAACCCTTGTCTATAAAGACGCGGCGGGCGCCCTCGATGATCTGGGCCCGTTTTACGGGATCCTGCCCGGCCGCCGGGCGGCCCTTGCGTAAGTCGAGCAGATCGCTATCGGCTGTCGTGTCGACCATGGAAGTCGTTCCTTGAAAAATATTTCGAACCGCTCGGTTCGATTTCCTCTTGATATGGTCCTCTTTCCGCGCTATGTCAATCTCCAATTCGAACCGAACGGTTCAGTATGACTGACATCCAGAGAGATCGCTATGTCCTCGAACGCGCCCGCCACCGCCGAAGTCCGCTCTTTTCCCAACGCCAAGATCCAGCCTTCGACCGAAGCGCCGGAAGTTCCTGTCCAGCCCGCCGCTCCTGTTGCGACGCCGGCGGCTGAAGCACCCGCCAAGAAGAAGCGCTCTGTCCGCTCTTTCCTGTTACCGATCATCGGCCTTGCCCTGCTCGGCGCCGGCTCCTGGTATGGGTATAACTATTGGATCGACGGACGGTTCATGATCTCCACCGACGACGCCTATGTCCAGGCCGATATGTCGTTCGTGTCGCCGAAAATATCCGGCTATATCGACAAGGTGCTGGTGAGCGAGAACCAGCAGGTCAAGGCCGGCGATCCGCTGTTCGTCATCGACAATGGCGACTACAAGATCGCCGTGGCCCAGGCCGAGGCGCAGATCGCCACCTTGGCGAAGACGCTCGACCGCATCGACGCCCAGACCAAGGCGGCCCAGGCTTCGCTGTCGCAGGCCCAGGCACAGAAGGTCGCGGACCAGGCCGCCGCCGACAATGCGGCGCGCGCCCAGCTGCGGGCGGCGCAACTCGTCAAGACCCATGTCGGCACGCAGGCCCAGCTCGACGACGCCCAGACCGCGCTCGACCAGGCCAAGGCGGCGCTTGTCGGCGCCGATGCCCAGATTGCGGCGGCGCAGGCTAATATCGGCGTGCTGGAAGCGCAGCGCGCCGAGTCGGCCTCGACGCTCGCCTCGCTGCAGCTCACCCGCGACAAGGCCCTGCGCGACCTGTCCTTCACCGTGCTGAAGGCTCCCTATGACGGCGTCGTCGGCAACCGCTCGGTCGAGCAGGGCGATCTCGTCAGCCCCGGCCAGAAGCTCGCCGTCGTCGTGCCGATGGACAAGCTCTACATCGTCGGCAACTTCAAGGAGACGCAGCTCGGCCGGATGGTGCCCGGCGAAAAGGTCCGCATCACCGTCGACGCTATCGACGGCCAGACCTTCGAAGGCACGGTTTCCTCGCTGGCGCCGGCTTCGGGCGCGGTGTTCTCGCTGCTGCCGCCGGAAAACGCCACCGGCAACTTCACCAAGGTGGTGCAGCGCGTGCCCGTGCGCATCGACGTCCCGGCGGACGTGCTGAAGGCCGGCAAGCTGCGCGCCGGGCTGAGCGTCGTCGTCGCGGTCGACAGCCGCACCGCGCCGGCTTCGACGACCAACTGATTGGGGGGCGGCCCGGCGGCCGATCGAGCGCCGGGCCGTCCAGCCTGCTTATCGTTTTCGACGCAATTCGGGACCGCCACGCGCTCGTCCCAGGAATTGCCCGGGGAGGCCATGACATGGCAACCGCAACCATCACCGCAGGATCAATGCCCGGACGTCCGGTCGCTGCCGCGCCGGCCCTGCCCGCGGACCATATGCCCGTGCGCCGCGTCGTCGCCTTCCTGGCGATGGTGTTCGGCATGTTCATGGCGATCCTGGACATCCAGATCGTCTCGGCCTCGCTCTCGGAAATCCAGGCGGGCCTGAGCGCCAGCTCCGACGAGATCCCGTGGGTGCAGACCGCCTACCTGATCGCCGAGGTGGTGATGATCCCGCTGTCCGGCTTCCTTAGCCGCATGCTGTCGACGCGCGTGCTGTTCACCACCGCGGCGGCCGGCTTCACCGCGGCCAGCGCGCTTGCCGCGACCGCCACCAATATCGACCAGATGATCGTCTACCGCGCCATCCAGGGCTTTATCGGCGGCGGCATGATCCCCAGCGTCTTCGCGGCCGCCTTCACCATCTTCCCGCCTTCCAAGCGCGCCGTCGTGTCGCCGATGATCGGCCTGGTGGCGACGCTGGCACCGACGATCGGCCCGACGGTGGGCGGCTATATCAGCCACGCCATGTCCTGGCACTGGCTGTTCCTGATCAATGTCGTGCCCGGCATCATGGTGGCGACGGCCGCCTGGTCGCTGATCGACTTCGACAAGCCCAACCTGAAACTGTTCTCGAAGTTCGACTGGTGGGGCCTGGTCGGCATGGCCGCTTTCCTCGGCTGCATGGAATATGTGCTGGAGGAAGGCCCGAACCATGACTGGCTGCAGGAGCCGGCAGTGTTTGCCTGCGCCATCATCATGACCATCGGCGGCGTCATCTTCTTCTGGCGCGTCTTCACCGCCGAGGAGCCGATCGTCGACCTGAGGGCCTTCAGCAACGTCAACTTCGCCTTCGGCTCGCTGTTCTCCTTCGTCGTCGGCATCGGCCTCTACGGGCTCACCTATCTCTATCCGGTGTTCCTGGGGCGTATCCGCGGCTACGATTCGATGATGATCGGCGAGGCGCTGTTCGTCAGCGGCCTGGCGATGTTCTTCACCGCGCCCATTGCCGGCATCCTGTCGAACAAGATCGACCTCAGGCTGATGATGATGATCGGCTTCGTCGGCTTCGCCACCGGCACCTGGTGGATGACGCATCTCACGGCCGACTGGGATTTCTATGAGCTGTTGATCCCGCAAATCCTGCGCGGCTGCTCGATGATGCTGTGCATGGTGCCGATCAACAACATCGCGCTCGGCACGCTGCCGCCGGAACGGCTGAAGAATGCGTCGGGCCTGTTCAACCTGACCCGCAATCTCGGCGGCGCCGTCGGCCTCGCGGTGATCAACACGGTGCTGATCGACCGCAACGCCTTCCACTATGCGCGGCTCTCCGAGCATGTGCAGTGGGGCAGCGAGGCGGCGCAGACCAAGCTGCAGAACATGACGCAGAATTTCGAGCAGACCGCAGGTCTCGACGCAGCAAGCGCTGCGATCTCGAAGCTGTCCGCCATGGTGCACCAGCAGGCGGCGCTTTTGTCCTTCATGGACGTGTTCATGATGCTGACGGTGCTGTTCGCCTCGCTCGGATTTTTCGTGCTGTTCATCAACAAGCCGGCCCCGCAGGGCGGCGGTGGCGGCGGAGGCCATTGAGGAGCCGGAACCCCCGCCTGGCGTCCTCAACGCGTGACCCCGGAAACCGGTGACGATTTCCGGGGTCATTCTTTTTGGAGAGATTGAAAGCGACTCCAAGGTGGGTTGAGATTCAGGTCAGGCCGAGTCGAAAATGGTGGGTTCCGAGAACCGGAGCGGAGCGTACTTTTCGTACGTGAGCACCGGAAGCGCAGGAAGCTGCCATTTGCAGGCCGGCCTCACCTGAATCTCAACCCACCTCAGGCTGAAGCCGGCTTGAAGCTCAGCGCCACGCCGTTGATGCAGTGGCGCAGGCCGGTGGGCGGCGGGCCGTCATCGAAGACATGGCCGAGATGGCCGCCGCAGCGCCGGCAATGGACCTCGGTGCGGGTCATGCCGAGCGAGCGGTCTTCGGTCTTGCCGATGGAGTTCGGGATCTCCTGCCAGAAGCTCGGCCAGCCGGTGCCGGAATCGAATTTCGTCTCCGACGAATAGACCGGCAGGTCGCAGCCGGCACAGGCGAAGATGCCCTTGCGATGCTCGTTGAGCAACGGGCTGGTGCCGGGATATTCGGTGCCTTGCTTGCGCAGCACATCGAAGGCCTCGTCCGAAAGGATGGCGTGCCACTCGGCATCGGTCTTGGTGATTTCGAACGTCTCGGCGGCGAGAGCGGGCTTCGGTCCGCCGGCACGCAGCATCGCTGCGGATCCGACGATGAGAGCGGTGGCGGCGGCCCCGCTCCAGAGAAAATCACGACGGTTCATGGCCGTTCCTCCTGACGCATTTTGCCAAGATAGAGCCCGCGCCGGAAATCAAAAGCCGGTGACGCCCCATCTCCTCGTTCGAGCAATTCCGGACAGAACCTTCCTGGAACGCTCCGGATGCTGCTCCGCGCCGCCCTTGCGGGACGGGCGCGGAGCACACCCCTGCCGGCGGCGCGGATCTTGAATGATACGGCCAGCGCTCAGCCATGTCTTCGCCGGCCAGGCCCGCTTTGTTACATCTTCGGCAAGAGAACCTTGTCGATGACATGGATGACGCCGTTCGACTGGCGGACATCGGCGATGGTGACATGGGCGACATTGCCGTTCTCGTCGGTGACGGTGACCTTGCCCTTCTCCGCCTTCAGCGTCAGGTCGCAGCCGCCGACCGTCTTGACCTGGTGGGCGCCGCCATCGGCCTTGGCCATCTTGGCGACGTCGGCGGCCAGCGCCTTGGCGGCGACGACATGGCAGGTCAGCACCTTGGTCAGCTTGTCCTTGTTCTCGGGCTTGAGCAGCGTGTCGACCGTGCCGGCCGGGAGCGCCGCAAAGGCCCCGTTGGTCGGCGCGAAAACGGTGAACGGACCGGCGCCCTGCAGCGTGTCGACCAGGCCGGCGGCCTTGACGGCGGCGACCAGAGTTGTGTGGTCCTTCGAATTGACGGCATTCTCGATGATGTTCTTCTTGGCATACATCGGCGCGCCGCCGACCATCGGATTGGCGGCGTAGGCAATGGTGCCGAGCGCCGAAAGGCCAAGTGTAGAGGCAAGCAAAAGGGTGGCGAGCTTACGCATAGTGTCAGTCTCCTCGGGTTGTTTCTTCCCGTCCTTGGGAACGCGAGGAGATACGGGCCCGAAAAACGTTAGTTTCACGAAGGGCGCGATTTTTTATTTCGACGCTTTATTCCGCCCGCGTCATCGATGGTGACAGGGAACTTTTCCCCGCCTAGCGAAGGAGAATATAGACTTCAGTTAGTCTTCGATGATGGGCTGACCAGGGTCAGATTCCCTTCAGGTCACCCGCGGCGACGACCGGACCGGTCGGCTGGCCGGTCGGCGAACCGCCGGAGGGTTCGAGGCTGACGGCGAGCACGGCGCCTTGCGCCAGCTTCTGCTGGACGGCGGGCGTGACCGCCATGCGCGCGGTCGGGCCGGCGGGGATGACACCCATCGAGACCGGCGCGTTCTTGCCCTCGATCATCCACAGCTCGAAATCCTTGCCGGCGCCGCGGTCGCCGGAGACCAGCGATAGGCCGACCTCGTGGCGGGCGGCGTCATAGACGGCAAGATATTTGACGTTGCTGTTGTCGGCGGCCAGAGAGGCGACCAGCCTGGTCTCGGGCGGCTGGACCGGCTGGTTGACGTAAGGCAGGGCGACATAGACGGCCAAAGCGGCGACGGCCGCCGCGGCGAGGCCGCGCCAGAAGGCAAGGCTCGCCCACAGGCCGCCGCTGGGCGCCGTGGACGCGGACGAAGCGAACAGGCGGCGGTCGATTGCCACTTTCACGGAAGCCGGCGGCTCGACCGCGGCATAGGCGGCGGCCATGGGCGCGAAATGGGCTTCCCAGGCGTCGACCAGGCGGGCGAACGACGCCTCGGCATCGATGCGACGGGAAGCGATCTGGCGCTCGTCGGCTGCCAGGACGCCGAGAACGTATTCGGCGGCGAGCAGATCGTCGCCTCCACGTTCCGGTCCGTTGTCCTCTGCCAGCGTCATCTTTCCAGGCATTCTCTCAGTTTCAGCAGGCTTCGCCGCAGCCAAGTCCGCATCGTGTTCAGCGGAACCTTGAAGCGCTCCGCCAACTCGGCATAGCTCTCGCCGCCCAGATAGGCGCCCCGGACGGCCGCCGCCCGGTCTTGCTCCAGTTCGTCGAGGCAATGGTAGATGCGTTCGGTCTCGCCGCCCGCCACAGCCATGGCCTCGGGTCCCGGCGCCGGATCGGCGACGTCGAGGGCCGTATCGATGTTGGCAGAAGGACTGCGCCGCGACCGGATGCGATCGATCGCATGATTGCGCGCAACGGCCACCAGCCAGGAAATCGGGCTCAGATCGGAAACCGCGAAACGATCCGCCTTCGTCCAGATTTTGACGAAGACCTCCTGCAGCGCTTCTTCCGCATCTCCCCTGTCCCGCAATACACGAAGGCAGACGCCGAAAAGTTTCCCGCTGGTCTGCTTGTAGAGCAGATCGAACGCCGCCCGGTCCTTCATCGAAGTCCGGACGATCAGCTTGCTGATATCCTGCGGCGCCATGCAGGCAAATTAGAAGATTGCGATCTAATTGCAACGGCGGCGGAAGCGTTGTCCACCAGCGGCCACGGGCCGATCCTACGCGGCTCGATGGAGAAGCTTTCAGGACGGCTGAAGCGGCGGGCTGAAGCCTCCCAACCTCGTCATTCCAGGGCGGAGCAGCCGCGCAGCGGCGTCGCGAAGACCCTGGAATCCATTCCGTGACCTTAGTCAAAAGTGCAGCGGAGCAGAATTCTGCACCGCGGCGG
>NZ_JAIUHU010000025.1:0-42555 GCF_020165275.1 Mesorhizobium sp. Ca11
GTAGGGGAGTAGTAGGGCAGTAGGGCAGTAGGGCAGTAGGGCAGTAGGGCAGTAGGGCAGTAGGGCAGTAGGGCAGTAGGGCAGTAGGGATAGCTAGTCGGCTGCCAATTTTCGAATCAAAAGTCGAAGAAGCTTGCCGACACTTTCGGTGCTGGCCAGCAGTGTGGCCGTCGTTTGTTGTGATGCGATACCGGTACGTTCCGCGATCAGAAGCTGAGTTTCCAATTCCTTCAGCGATCTTTGAGCAATGCGAAGAAACTGCTGATAGGAACCTCGAATCTCTCTGCCGTAACCCTCCGCTATATTTGAGGGCACTGAAGTTGCGGAGCGGCGCACTTGGCTGGTAAGTCCATAGAGCTCGTCCTTCGGCCAGGATCTCGTCGCGCTGTAGACCGACACAGCCAAATCCATCGCCTGCTGCCAGACCACTAAATCCTTGTAGGAGCCTGTTTTTCAGCCACCGTCCCTACTCCCCTACTCCCCTACTCCCCTAAACATTCAGCAACAAATACTCCCGCTCCCACGGGCTGATCACTTCCATGAAGGTTTCGAACTCGGCCCGCTTGATCGCTGCGTAAGTGGCGGCGAAGGATGTGCCGAGGATAATGCCGAGCTCCTTGTCGGCCTCGAACAAATCGACCGCTTCCAGCAAGCTGCGCGGCAGGTCGATCTCGTCGGCATTGGCCGTGGTCAGAACCGGCGGTTCAGCTTTGATCTTTCTGGTCATGCCGATCAGCCCGCAGGCAAGCGACGCGGCAAGCGCCAGATAAGGGTTGGCGTCGGAAGACGGGATCCGGTTTTCGACGCGCCGCGCTGCCGGATCGGAGCGCGGCACGCGGAAGGCGGTGGTCCGGTTGTCGTAGCCCCATTTGTTGTTGACCGGAGCCGAGGCCTGCTGCGTCAGCCGGCGGTAGGAATTGACGTAGGGCGCGAACATCACCAGCGCGTTCGGTACGTGCTTCTGCATGCCGCCGATGAAATGGAAGAAGGCGTCCGTCTCGGAGCCGTCCTCGGCCGAGAAGATGTTCTTGCCGGTCTTCTTGTCGATGACCGACTGGTGGATATGCATGGCCGAGCCCGGCTGGCCCTGGATCGGCTTGGCCATGAAGGTGGCGTAGATCTCGTGCTTAAGCGCCGCCTCGCGAATGGTGCGCTTGAACATGAAGACCTGGTCGGCAAGCTCGATCGGGTTGCCGTGTCGCAGATTGATCTCGAGCTGGCCGGCGCCTTCCTCATGGATCAGCGTGTCGATCTCCAGACCCTGACGTTCCGAGAAATGGTAGATGTCGTCGATCAGTTCGTCGAACTCGTTGACGCCGGCGATCGAATAGCCGGCGCCGCCGCCGATCGGCCGGCCCGAGCGCCCGACCGGCGGCGTCAGCGGATAGTCCGGGTCGGGATTCTTGCGCACCAGATAGAATTCGATCTCGGGCGCCACCACCGGTCTCAAGCCGCGCTCGTCATAGGCGGCAAGCACGCGCTTCAGCACGTTGCGCGGCGTGAATTCGACCGAGCGGCCGTCCTGGTGGACGAGGTCGCAAATCACTGCCGCCGTCGGATCCTCTTCCCAGGGCACAGCCGTCAGCGTTGAGAGATCGGGCAAAAGCTTCAGGTCGCCATCGTCCTCGGGATAGTGGAAGCCGTTGCCGTCCTCGGGATAGCCGCCCGAGATCGTCGTCATGAACACGGCCGAAGGCAGCGCCAGCGAGGTGTTGGAGGTGAATTTCTTCGACGGCATCATCTTGCCGCGGGCGACGCCCGCCTGGTCGGGAGTGATGCACTCGATGTCCTCGATGCCGCGCCATTCGAGCCAGGCGCTGGCTTCCTTCCAGTTCTTCACGCCGCGTTCGTTTTTCAGGAATGCAGGCGTGCGGGCGCGTCCCCCCCGGCTTGACGGACGGACTTCCTTTTTTTCAGGCGGCATCATTCACCAGATTGTGTTGCGGATTTCGAACTATAGCCGGGCGCAACGGGGAAAGGGAAGGGGAGGCGCCGGGCGGCTTGCTCAGGGAGCCGCTCTTTGCGAACCGGGCTGCAGCCTCTGCCGATCGTTTGCGTCGAGCCATCGCAACAGCGCCGCCGCATAGACTTTGCGCCAACCTCGCTGGGGCGTCGACAGGAACCAGGCCTGGCGTATGTCCCAGCTATCGCCGGCCAGATCGCGCAGCTTGGTGTTGATGATGCCTTTTCCTGACAGCGGGTAGACCGAGAACTCGGAAAAATAGATTTCGCCGTCGATCTCGTAGAAGTCGCAGCGCATATGATCGAACGGTGCCGTCAGCCGCTCCGCTATCTCGCGCATCCGCAGAAACGATGGCGGCAGATCGATCTTCACCCATTGGCTGCCGCTGCCCGGCGGCACGGGTGCATGATTGCCGTCGCGGTCGAAATGACTTTTCAGCTCGTTGCCCCATCTGTCCCGCCGTGCGGCGTAGACGTAAGCCGTCTTCCCGTTCGAGATATGAAATTTATACTCCAGCGGGACCGGCACATCGTCCTCGAGAAGCATCTCCTCAATGAAGATGAGCCGTCTCGCGCCCTTGTAGGCCCATTCACCGAATTTCCTGCCGTAGCGATTGCGCATCCAGCGCGCCGTTCGCCGCCGCAGCTTCGCCCTGTCCACCTCGCCGTTGCGGATCATCATGTTCCAGCGGCAGCCATGGTTGGCCTTCACCACGACATTTCCGGTAAGCAGCGCCGGTGGGATCTGCGTGGCGTCGCGGCCGCTCCACAACACTTTCGCGGTTTTGAGTTCCGGGCATGTTGACAGGGCGTAGTCCTTGGACGCCAGCTTGTCGCATGCCGTGGCATAGACGGGATTATGGTCGAAGATCTTCCGCCACAAGAACTTGTCGACGTAAGACCTCGGCCTGGCCGGGTCGGGAAAGACGCCGCTGTGATCATAGGTTCTTTTCCAGATCAGCGGATGGCGAAGCAGGCACCAGGCCAAGGTTGCGGCCAGGACCACGCGATCGGCCATGCCCGCTGCCATCAGCCTGCGCTTCCGCGCTTGGCGGCGCCAGGCCGGAGGCGGACGAACACATCGCGGGTCATGTTGCGCGATACGCGGGTGCGGCCGACCACTTCCAGCCGCGGGTCGAGCGTTTCTTCCGCGCGCTCCGACCACAAGCGGGCCAACGAATACGGTTCCCATAGAACGAGCTGGAGATCGGGTGGGGCCGTGTCTGCGACGCGCGACACGACAGCTGCTTTGGGCGAGACCATGCTGGCGATATAGACAAGCTGGGCGCCGCGATAGTCATAGTCGCGCCCGTTGCGGAATTCGGCGCGCATTCGGACGTAGCCGAGTTTGGCTGCCAGAATATTCGCTGTCTCGACCGCTTCCGGCACAATATCCAGCCCGACGATCTCGGGAACCGGTGTCTGATCGCAGATACGGAACATGGTGAACGGGCGGCCGCCGCAGCCGACCATCACGGCGCGCGTGCATCGGCTGAAGTCGACATGCTCGAAGACCTCATCCAGGCGCTTGTAGGCGTCTTTCGACGACATGACGCCGATGGTCGTTTCCTCCGCCGCTATCTGCCCGAACGAGGTTGGATGCTTCAGCTCCAGCATCTGCCTGATTTCGGCGACGTCTTGCGCATGAACCATTTCAATGAAGGCTCGCGTAAGCATGGGCCGGTAGGCAAACAGTTCCGGGTGGCTGTCGAGCAGCGCTTCGCCGGTCTCATGGCCCATGGCGACGCCAATATCGCGGATGCCGTTGATCAGTTCCGTTGGCGTGCGCTCACGAGCGCTCGCCATGAAGCCTTCCAGCTCGCCTTTCCACGAATTCAGCATGCACCCCCGCTTTGCCGATTTCCGGCTAGAGCTAGCAGCGCCCGGCGAACGCGTCTACACCGCGTTCCGAAGGAGGATGACGTGACAATATCCGCTCTTACCACGATCGGTTTCGATGCCGACGACACGTTGTGGCAGAACGAGCAGTTCTTCCGCATGACTGAGAAGCGCTTTGCCGCAATGCTGGCGGAGCACGGAGACCACGACCAAATCGCGGCAAGACTGCTCGAGGCGGAAAGGCGCAATCTCGCCCTCTACGGCTTCGGCATCAAGGGCTTTACCTTGTCGATGATCGAGACAGCGGTCGAGGTTACCGGCGGGGAGGTGCCTGGTTCGATCATCGGCGAGATACTGGCTGCCGGCCGCGAGATGCTCAGCCACCCGATCGAGCCGCTGCCGCACGCGCGCGAGACGATCGAGAAGCTGGCGGGTTCCTACCATCTGGTGCTGATCACCAAGGGCGACCTCTTCGATCAGGAGCGCAAGCTTGCGCAGTCGGGAATGGGTGACCTCTTCGACGCAGTTGAGATCGTCAGCGACAAGAGCACCGCCACCTATGCCCGCATCTTCAGCCGCCATGGCCGTGGTCCGCAGAACAGCATGATGGTTGGCAATTCCCTCAAGTCCGACGTGATTCCCGCCATCGAGGCCGGCAGTTGGGGCATCCATGTGCCGCACGAATTGACCTGGGCGATCGAACAGGCCGAGGCCCCTGTCGCGGCGCCGCGTTTCCGTCAGATTGCAGATCTTGGCGAGTTGCCGAGCCTTGTCGAGGCTATCGCAAAGGCCGAGTGAACGCTCGAGCCTTGCCGCGCCCGACCAGGCGATCGACCACCGGTTGCAGCCGCTCGGGCGTGATCGGCTTGGCAACCACCGCATCGACCACGCTTGACAGGCCGAGGCTTTCCGGTGTGCCATTCCTGGTTGAAAGCAGGATCACCGCGGGCAGCGGCTTGCCGGAGGCGCGCCGCAGCGCGTCGATGGCCGACATCAGCCGCTCGCAATCCATGTTGTCCGGTCCGCCGTCCAGGATGACGGCGCCGGGCAGTTGACCGGTCAGTGTCTTCTCGGCGATCTCGGGCGGCTCCGAAATCGGCTTCAGTCCCGATTTCTCGACGATTTTCGACACTACAACCCGGTTGATCGACGATTTTCCGACGACGAGCACCTTTGAAAAGTCAGCCGTGATCGCGCCGGTCCGGGCCGCCGACTTCAGGTGCTTTTCGGAGTCGTCACGATTGGCGGGACACATCGGCGGGCTGGGCACTCTGGTTCAATGCAGGGTTGAAACCTGAGGCACAATTGGGTGAGATCGCGGCCGCTGTCAAGCTGAAACAGTCGAGATCGGAAATATAGCAAGAAATTCTGGAATTCAGCGCAAGTCGTACGCCCGGCGACGAAGGCAAATCGAAAAAATGCGATAGTCTCCCGAGCGTATAGCCCGCGGGAGACTATCGCCGAGACTGTTGACGTTACGTCAAGTGTGACTCTGCTGGGTAACGATCACCGGGATCAAAAGGTCTCCCCAGTTGCCGTCGCCGCCATGGTGCCTGGCCGAACGCACCAGTTCCACCGAGACGCCGGCCTCGACTGCCTTCATGACCGACTGGTTGAGCCTGTGCAGATCATTGGCGAGCATGCGGATCGTCGCCTGCTGGTCGACGCTCATCGCGCTCGATTGCTCTTCTGCCCTTTCCTTGACGCGGCTTATCGATGCCATCGCTCTTCTCCTCGCTGTAGATGCCCTGCGGGCGTTGCCTCTGGTTGTTATCCGTTACTCGGCCGCCGGCCTGAATTGGGCGTGCTCGGTCGATTCATGCATGGCGGTGGTCGAGGACTGGCCGCCGCTGATCGCCATCGACACGGCGTCGAAATAGCCGGTGCCCACCTCTCGCTGGTGCTTGGTCGCGGTATAGCCGCGGGCCTCGGCCGCGAACTCGGCTTCCTGCAGTTCCGAATAGGCGGCCATCTGACGGTCCTTGTAGCCGCGCGCCAGCTCGAACATGCCGAAGTTCAACTGGTGGAAGCCGGCGAGCGTGATGAACTGGAACTTGTAGCCTATCGCGCCGAGCTCCTTCTGGAACTTCGCGATCGTCGCGTCGTCGAGGTTCTTCTTCCAGTTGAAGGACGGCGAACAATTATAGGCGAGCAGCTTGCCCGGATGGTGCCTGTGCACGCCCTCGGCGAATTTCCTGGCCTGCGCCAGATCCGGCTTCGATGTCTCGCACCAGATCAGGTCGGCATGCGGCGCATAGGCCACGGCGCGCGCGATGCAAGGCTCGATGCCGTTCCTGACATTGTAGAAGCCCTCGACCGTTCGGCCGGCGTCGTAGTCGACGAAAGGTCTGTCGCGCTCGTCGATATCGGAGGTCAAAAGCTTCGCCGCCTCTGCGTCCGTGCGCGCCACGACCAGCGTCGGCGTGCCCATCACGTCGGCTGCAAGGCGCGCCGCGTTGAGGTTGCGGATATGCGCCGCGGTTGGGATCAGAACCTTGCCGCCGAGATGGCCGCACTTCTTTTCCGACGCCAGCTGGTCCTCATAGTGGACGCCCGCGGCGCCCGCCTCGATGAACGCCTTCATGATCTCGAAGGCGTTGAGCGGGCCGCCGAAGCCGGCTTCCGCGTCGGCCACGATCGGCGCGAACCAGGTCTCGACCGACAGCCCCTTGCCCTCGGACGTCTCGATCTGGTCGGCGCGCTGCAAGGTGCGATTGATGCGCTTGACCAGTTCCGGCGCCGCATTGGCCGGGTAAAGCGACTGGTCTGGATACATCGCTGAGGCGGTGTTGGCATCGGCGGCCACCTGCCAGCCCGAGAGATAGATCGCCTTCAGGCCGGCCCGAACCTGCTGCATGGCCTGGTTGCCCGACATCGCGCCCAGCGCATTGACGAAATCCTCCTCGTGGATGAGCTTCCACAACCGGTTCGCACCCATCTCGGCCAGCGTCTGGCGAATCTGCACGGAGCCGCGCAACCGCTTCACATCCTCCGGCAAGTAGGGGCGCTCGATGCCGTCGAAACGGCCTTCCGGCGCGGAGGGGACGAGGTTGTAAAAATCGGTCATTGGTCACTCCGGATCGTTTGGGAACTGCGTCAGCGCTGCATCGCAAAGGCATGTTCTGCGACGCCCTGCGTATGACATTCTTTACATTGCAGCGCGAAAGGCACCTAGAGAAACCGCAAGATGCCTCGGAAAATAAAGGAAAAGCTGTGTTGCCATTGACAAGTCAGCTCTGTAAATTTGTCATGATTGTAAAAGCGGCGAGGCGAGCGCCGGACTCGATGTCAATGTAAATTCTTGTCAAGGATGGCAGGGATGGCCGACCAGAAGATCTTCGCCGGGCCGCGGCTGCGCCGGCTGCGCAACGCCAGGAGCCTGACCCAGACGGCGATGGCCGAAGGGCTGGGCATCTCGCCTTCCTATCTCAACCTGATCGAGCGCAACCAGCGACCGCTGACGGTGCAGCTCATTCTCAAGCTGGCCTCCGTCTACAAGGTCGATCCGCATGAATTGCAGGGAGAGACAAAAGGCTCGATCGCGGCTTTGCGCGAAGCCTTCAGCGATCCGCTTCTTGCCGGCGAACTGCCCGGCGATCAGGAACTGATCGACCTCGCCGAAACAGCGCCGAACGCTTCGGCGGCGATGGTGAAACTCTTTCGCGCCTATCGCGAGCAGGCCGAGCGCCTGTCCGATCTCAACCAGCTTCTGGCGAAGGAGGGCAGGGCAACCGCGCTGTCCGGCACCCGCATGCCTTCCGATGAAGTCCATGACGTGTTTGAGCGCCGGCCGAACCACTTCGTTTCGCTGGAAGAGGAGGCGGAGGCTTTCACATCGGTCCTCGACCCCAGTGATGATCTGTTCGGCGCGCTCAAAGCCTGGCTGAGGCGCGAGCACGGCATCGTCGTCAAGGTGCTGCCGGTCGCCACCATGCCCAACTGGCGCCGCCGCTACGATCGCCATTCGCAGCGTCTCTTCCTGTCCGAGCGGCTGTCGCCTTTCGACCAATTGCGGGAAGTCGCGATGGAGGCGAGCCTCATACGCATGTCGGTAGCCATCGCGGCTGAGATCCAGGCGCTGAAGCTCGGTACCGACGAGGCCCGCCGGCTCGCTCGCTTCGAGCTCGGCCGCTATGCCGCGCATGCGCTAATGATGCCCTATCAGGCTTTCCATGCCGCCGCCGTTCGCGGCCGTTACGACATCGACGTCCTGCGTTCTCGCTTCGGCGTCTCTTTCGAGCAGGCGGCCAATCGACTGACCATGCTGCAGCGGCCGGGCGCGGCGGGCGTGCCGTTCTTCATGCTGGAAGTCGACAATGCCGGCAACCGCTTCCGCAAGGCCGGCAGCCAAGGCTATCCGCAGAGCCGCTTCGGCGGCGGCTGCCCCAAGCTTCCCGTCCATGCGGCGTTCTCGCAGCCCGGCC
This sequence comes from Mesorhizobium sp. Ca11, assembly GCF_020165275.1. NCBI lineage: Bacteria > Pseudomonadati > Pseudomonadota > Alphaproteobacteria > Hyphomicrobiales > Phyllobacteriaceae > Mesorhizobium > Mesorhizobium sp. Ca11. The sequence goes on from NZ_JAIUHU010000025.1 coordinate 8,226, forward strand.
AGATCCTCGTCGAAGCGGTCGAGATGCCGGACGGCGCCGAATTCCTCTGCATCGCCCGCACGCTGGAAGGTCCGCAGGGCGCCTTCTCCGAACGGCCGCGCCGCACCGCGCTCCTGCTCGGCTGCGATATCGGCTTTCGCGACGATATCGTCTATGGCGCGGCGCTGCCGGCCGCAGCCGCCGGCAAGCCCGGTCAAGGCTTCGCTACGCCGGTAGGCCCCGCCTGCAGGCTTTGCGAGCGCGTCGGCTGCCTGGCGCGCGCCGAGCCGCCGGTGACACGCCCGCTCGGCCTCGACGAGATGGTGACGGGCCTCAGCGCTTTCGATTTCCAGGGATGACATCGGCGGATGTGTCCTAAGTCTCGCCGGGTGCTGGATCACGCCGGGCCGGCGTCTTTGCGCTACGCGATTGAGGCATAATTCTTTCTGGGGCACAGTTCTGTCGCCTAAAACACAAGTCTTGTTGTCCTTGCTGCATCGAACGCAACCCGCTGACAGTCATGTCCATGACCGATACCGCCTCGCCCCGCGCCGCCTTGCCAGCCGTCTCGCCGCGCGAGGAGCGGATCGGTATGCTCCTGGTCTTCCTTTCGGCGCTTATGTGGAGCTTCGGCGGCGCCATCGCCCGTTTCATCCATGTCGGCGACAGCTGGACCGTGGTGTTTTGGCGTTCGCTGTGGGCCGTGGTCTTTTTGATCGCCTTCATGCTGTGGCGCGACGGTTGGCGCGGCAGCCTGAAGCTCTTTCGGCACATGGGACTGCCCGGCCTTGGCGTCGCCTTCTGCTTCGCCACCGCCTCGACCAGCTTCGTGGTGGCGCTTGCCTACACCACGGTCGCCAACATCCTCCTGATGCAGGCCGGCGTGCCGCTGCTGGCGGCGCTCCTTGCCTGGCTGCTGTTTCGCGAACGGGTCGCTCCGGCCACCTGGATCGCGATTGCCGCCGTCATCGCTGGCGTCGCCATCATGGTTTCCGAATCCCTGGGCGGCGCCGTCTCGCCGATCGGCGACGGCCTGGCGCTGCTGATCGCGGTGATGTTTTCGCTGGCGACCGTGATCACCCGGCGCTTTGCCCATGTGCGCATGGTGCCGGCCACCTGTCTCGGCGCGCTGCTTGCCGGTGCGTTCGCCGCTTCCCAGGCCTCGGCATTCGCGGTCTCGGGGCGCGACATGGGCTTCCTCTTCGCCTTCGGCATCATCAATCTTGGCGTCGGCCTCGCCTTTTTCGCCATGGGCGCGCGGCTGGTGCCGGCGGCGATCGCGGCCCTGCTCGGCACCTTCGAGCCGATCCTTGGGCCGATCTGGGTCTGGCTGGTCCATTCCGAAGTGCCGTCGATGCGCACCATCATCGGCGGCACGGTCGTGGTCACGGCGCTGCTGATCCATATAGGCCTGGAGTTCAAGCGCCAGACGCGGCCGACTCGTCCCGGCGTCACCGGCCTGCCGTCGCCCAATTGACGACAGGCAGCCTTCCCCCATTGACAACCCAGTTGCCGGGCGGGCAGGCTGCAACTACGGCAACAACAAGACAGGCGTATCTTGCCAAGTGTCTCCGCCGGCCCGCTCAGGACCGGACTGCATCGTCATAGCTCTCAATACGCCACGGTGAATGCCGTTGACGCCGCCCGGGTGCCTCGCCGGGGAGGCCAAAATGTCTCGAACCCTGATGCCGTTACCGAGCCTTGCGTGGAGAGTTCACGCTTGTCGCTCTCCGGAAAGCTCAATACTCTCAAACCAAAGCCGCCCCGCCATATCGCGACGAGCCGGCAAGGGAACACCCACCAAAGGAGAACACCATGATCCGCAAAGCGCTTTGGCTTTCGGCGACGTCGGCATTTCTGACGCTTTTCACAATAAGCGGTCACGCCGAAGACCGCGTCGTCAACGTCTACAACTGGTCGGACTATATCGACAGCTCGATCATCGACGACTTCACCAAGAAGACCGGCATCAAGGTCGTCTATGACACCTTCGATTCCAACGAGATCCTGGAGACGAAACTGCTTGCCGGCGGCAGTGGTTATGACGTCGTCGTGCCGAGCGCCAACTTCCTGGCGCGCCAGATCCAGGCAGGCGTGTTCCAGAAGCTCGATAAGTCGAAGCTGCCCAACATCTCCAACATGTGGGATGTCATTTCCGAGCGTACCGCCAAATACGATCCGGGCAACGAATATTCGGTCAACTACATGTGGGGCACGGTCGGCCTCGGCTATAACGTCAAGAAGGTGCAGGCCGCGCTCGGCACCGACAAGATCGACAGCTGGGACGTCTTCTTCAATCCCGACAAGCTGGCCAAGCTGAAGGATTGCGGCGTCTATGTGCTGGACTCTCCCACCGACGTCATTCCCGCGGCGCTTAAATATCTCGGCCTCGATCCCAACAGCACCTCTCCCGATGACATCTCCAAGGCCGAGGAGGCGTTGCTGAAGGTGCGGCCCTATGTCCGCAAGTTCCATTCGTCCGAATACATCAACGCCTTGGCCAATGGCGACATCTGCCTGGCGATCGGCTGGTCGGGCGACGTCTTCCAGGCGCGCAACCGCGCCGTGGAAGCCAAGCAGGGCGTCGAGATCGGCTATTCGGTGCCCAAGGAAGGCGCCGAGATGTGGTTCGACCAGATGGCGATCCCCGCGGACGCTCCGCATGTCGCCGACGCGCTCGAATTCATCAACTATATGATGACGCCCGAAGTCATCGCCAAATCGTCGAATTACGTGCTCTACGCCAACGGCAACAAAGCCTCGCAGCAATTCGTCGATAAGGCGATCCTGGAAGATCCTTCGGTCTATCCGGACGAAGAGACGATGAAAAAGCTCTATACTATTGCGCCATACGATCCCAAGACACAGCGCATCATCACGCGCACCTGGACCAAGATAGTCACTGGCCAGTGAGAATTGCGACGCGGCCCCGGCAGCCAACTGCCGGGGTCGCTTTCTTTTGGGGATTTTTTAAGAAAGTAACGGAGTGGAGATCATGAAATCGCTTGGCAGCATCCGCAGGGATTTCGCGCCATGGAACGACCCGAATGCCAAGCCATATATCCAGTTCGACAAGGTCACCAAGAAGTTCGGTGATTTCATCGCCGTCAACAATCTGTCGCTGACCATCTTCGAGCGTGAATTCTTCGCCCTGCTCGGCGCTTCGGGCTGCGGCAAGTCGACCCTGCTCAGGATGCTCGCCGGCTTCGAGGAGCCGTCCGCGGGCCGCATCCTGCTCGACGGGCAGGACCTGCGCGGCATTCCGCCCTACAAGCGGCCCGTCAACATGATGTTCCAGTCGTATGCGCTGTTCCCGCATATGACGGTGGAGAAGAACATCGCCTTCGGCCTCAAGCAGGAGGGCATGCCTGGACCCGATATCGAAAAGCGCGTGGCCGAGATGCTGAAGCTCGTCAAGCTCGAGCAGTTCGCCAAGCGCAAGCCGCACCAGCTCTCGGGCGGCCAGCGCCAGCGCGTGGCGCTTGCCCGCTCGGTCGCCAAGCGCCCGAAGGTTCTGCTCCTCGACGAGCCGCTCGGCGCTTTGGACAAGAAGCTGCGCGAGGAAACGCAGTTCGAGCTGATGGACCTGCAGCAGGAGCTCGGCCTCACCTTCGTCGTCGTCACCCACGACCAGGAGGAGGCCATGACCATGGCCGACCGCATCGCCATCATGGACAAGGGCGAGGTGATGCAGGTCGCGACGCCTGCCGAGATCTACGAGGCGCCGGCTTCGCGCTTCGTTGCGCATTTCGTCGGCAATGTGAACATGTTCGAAGGCAAGGTTGCCGAACATATGACAAGCACCACGCGCATAACCGGCGCGACAGGAGCGCAGATCGTCGTCGACAATGGCAGCAACGCCGCTGCCGGCTCCGACATCGTCTTCGCGATCCGGCCGGAGAAGATCAAGGTCTCCTCGAAAAAGCCGGCCGATGCCGTCAACGCGCTCGAAGGCGAGGTCTACGACGTCGCCTATCTCGGCGACATGACCGTCTATCATATCAAGCTTGACGACGGCCAGATGGTGCGGGCAAGCGCGTTGAACGCTTCACGCATCACCGAGGATCCGCTCACCTGGAACGATCGCGCCTGGGTCTCCTTCCGGCCCGATGCCGGCGTCGTGTTGACCAGGTAGGAGGCTGAGATGACGGACATCGCAGCGACCGCCGCCCCATCGACCGAAACCGCAACACTGCCGGCGAGGCTGGCGACAGGCTTCGTCAACCGCCTGGTCATCATCGTCCCCTATCTCTGGCTGCTGTTCTTCTTCCTTGTTCCCTTCGTCATCGTGTTCAAGATCTCGCTGTCTCAAACGGCGATTTCAATGCCCCCTTATACGCCGGTGCTCGGCTTCAAGGACGGCTTTTCGGGATTTTTCGCCGCCGTCCGCGAGCTCAACTTCAATAACTACACCTGGCTCACTCAGGACGCGCTCTATTTCAACGCCTATGTGACGAGCCTGGTCATCGCGGGAATCTCGACGATACTCACCCTGATCGTCGGCTATCCGATCGCCTATGGCATGGCGCGGGCGCCGGCCACGATTCGCCCGACCTTGCTGATGCTGGTGATCCTGCCTTTCTGGACCTCATTCCTGATCCGCGTCTATGCCTGGATCGGCATCCTGAAACCCGAGGGCCTGCTCAATCAGGTTCTGCTCGCCACCGGCTTGATCAGCCAGCCGCTGGTAATCCTCAACACCTACACAGCCATCTTTATTGGTATCGTCTATTCCTACCTGCCTTTCATGGTGCTGCCGCTCTATTCCTCGCTGGAGAAGATGGACTATTCGCTGATCGAGGCCGCGCAGGACCTCGGCTGCCCGCCGACCGGCGCCTTCTGGAAGATCACCTTCCCGCTGTCGCTGCCAGGCGTTGTCGCCGGCTGCCTGCTGGTGTTCATCCCGGCCGTCGGCGAGTTCGTCATCCCTGATCTTCTCGGCGGCTCGCAGACGCTGATGATCGGCAAGACGCTCTGGAACGAGTTCTTCTCCAACCGCGACTGGCCGGTCTCGTCGGCGGTGGCAGTCATCCTGCTCCTGGTGCTGACCATCCCGATCATGTTCTTCCAGCAGGCTCAGGCCAAGGCACAGGAGCAGGGCAGATGAACTCGACCTGGAGCCGCTTCAACATCACCTCGATCGTGCTGGGCTTTGCCTTCCTCTATCTGCCGATCGTTCTTCTGATCGTCTTTTCCTTCAACGAATCCAAGCTCGTCACCGTCTGGGGTGGCTTTTCGACCAAATGGTACGTGTCGCTGTTCCACAATCAGGGCCTGATGGACGCCACCTGGGTAACGGCGCGCGTCGGCGTCATCTCCGCGACCGTCGCCACCATGCTCGGCACGCTCGCCGCCATCACGCTCACGCGCTACACGCGCTTCAAGGGACGTGTGCTCTTCTCGGGCATGGTCTTCGCGCCGCTGGTCATGCCGGAAGTCATAACGGGCCTCTCGCTGCTCTTGCTCTTCGTCGCCGTCGGGCTCGACCGCGGTTTCGTCACGGTGACGCTCGCCCACATCACCTTCACCATGTGCTTCGTCGCCGTCGTCGTGCAGTCGCGGCTGGTCACGTTCGACCGTTCGCTGGAGGAGGCGGCGATGGATCTCGGCGCGCCGCCGGTGAAGACCTTCTTCCAGATCACCTTGCCGGTCATCCTGCCGGCGATCATCTCCGGCTGGATGCTGGCGTTCACGCTCTCGCTGGACGATCTGGTCATCGCGAGCTTCACCTCGGGTCCCGGCGCCACCACGCTGCCGATGAAGATCTACAGCCAGGTGCGCCTCGGCGTGACGCCCGAGATCAACGCCGCCTGCACCATCCTGATCGCGGTGGTGGCGGTCGGCGTCATCATCGCCTCGATCGCCAACAAGCGGCGCGAGATCCAGCGCCAGCTCGACGAGCAGGCCGCGCAGCGCGGTTGAGCGTGACGAGAAGCGGGGACGCTTTGCGTCCCTCGCGTTTACTGGCCTGAAACGCCGGGAGCGATCGGCGATATGAACGGCGCGCTCCAGTTGCCGCCGACGAAGAACAGCGGCTGGCTCGGCGGCGCGGGAGCCGGACTGGCCGTCTGACTGTTGGCCTGCTGAGGCTGCTGCGCCGGCTGTCCGTTGGGCACCACTCCGCCCGAGAGCGCCAGCCCGCGTCCGACATAGGAGGCGATGCCGGACAGCCAGATCTTGTATTTCTGCGAATTGATCTCGGCCTTGTCCAGGCGCGCCACGCCCTTCGAAATGCTTGCCTTGATCTCGGCGCCGTCGATCGGCAGCGATCCATTGGCGACGTCGTCGAGCGCGAAGAAGCCGCCCTGCTGGTTGCGCTTGAGGAAGGCCGGCAGGTCGAGCCCGTTGATAGTGCCCGGACCGAACGTCGCCGAGAACGATCCGTCGGCATTCTCAAAGATGGAATTCCAGGCCTTGCCCGGTCCCTTGAGGATGACCGATACGGTCCCGGTGCTGGCCGGCACCAGCCGCGTCATTCCCGCCGCCGTGGCAAAGGCTCCCGTGTCTACGTCCGATGCCAGGAGCCGCATCTCGACCTGCGTGCCTTCCGGCTTGCGGTCGAAGCGCAGGCTGCTCTGGATGTTGCCGTTGAAGGCCGACGCGTCGGATATGTCGAAGACGGCAAGACCGTTCTTGACCTGCGCGGTCGCCGCCACGTCGGCGAGCTGGACCGGCCCCGCCATGGCATGCGCCGCCGACAGCCTGAGGTCGAGATTGATGCGGTCGGCGAAACTGGTGTCGATAGCGCCTGGGCCGGCCTCGCCGGTCGGCGCGATAGGCGTGAAAGCCGACAGGAAAGATCTGAGATCCAGCGTGTCGAAGGCGAGCGTGCCGGCAATCACCGGGCTCCCCTCGGCGACGGAGAAATCCAGCGCGCCCATGCCCGGGTTGTTGTTGAGCGTGACCGTGGTGTTCTCGAATTTCGCGCGCCCCGCCGAGGCGTTCACCTTACTGCTGACCGAGACGGCGCCTATTGCGGCCCCCGGCGCGATGCCTGCCTGCGACCACTCCAGCACGCGCCGCAGCGACGGCGCGGCGAACTTCGCCTGGCCGTCCAGATAGGCGTTGTCGGACATCGAGGCCGTTCCGTCGAAGGAGAATGTCGCGGGCGCGGCCTTGAAGGAGAGGGTGACGGGTGCCGCCCCTCCGCCAAACAGCACCAGCGGTTTCGCCGAGGAGAAATCGAGCTGCATGCTTTCGCCGCGCCAGATTCCGCTCGCGGTCAGCGACGCCTCGCTGTTCATCGCTTCCCAGTTCACCTGGCCGCTCAGGCTGCTCAGGATTTCGATGTCCTTGCCGTCAACCGAAGTCACCACGCGACCATCGCGGAATTCGACGGTGCCGAACGGATCGGATGGCAATTTGCCGAGATCCGGCTTCTGCGGGTTGGCGGTGACTACGCCGCGCGCGGTGTCGATCGAGCGCGTGATGCGCCCGCCGGTCGGAAGCGGCGGCAGATAAAAGCCGCTGGCGGTGCGCTGCACCCTGATAGTCGGGCGCACCAGCCTGGCGGTCGAGAAGGCGACGTTGCCCTGCAAGGCCGCCATGGCGGAGAGATCGACTTCCACGCGATCGGCCTCGACCACTGGCGGCGCTTCGGTCTCGGTCCATTGCGACAGCGTCACGTCGCTGAGGATGGCCCGGAATTTCGGCCATACTTCAATGCGCGGCGACCCGTCGATCGTGACCCTGAAGCCGCTCCAGGCACTCAATTCCCAGGCGATGCGGTCGCGCACGATGCGGGTCGAGGCAATCAGCGGCAGCGCCGCGACCGCGAGCGCGATGACGAGCACGGCAACGCCGATCGCCCACACCCCGCGCCGGATCAGAGATGATCGCATTTCGCCCCGTATGCTTTCGTTGCCAACAAAATCGCCCGACGGGTGTAACCGAGCGCCGACGCTTTTCAAGTCTTTATGGCCTTGCGATGGCATTTGCACAGCGGCCGCCATGGGTCGCCCGAACAAAATCTTGCTCTGCTGCGCCGCAATATGCATAAGCGGTCTGCACGATCCCGATCCGCAATCGCACGCCGTTTCTGGGACGATGGCATATGCGACGTTGGGCTTAACTGGCTCGAACGCGACGCTTTGGGAGGAGCGATCATGGCCGCCGACACACCTTTGTGGACCCCGACGCAGGAGCGGATCGACGCAGCGCCGATGACCGCGTTCATGAAGGCCGCGGGGGCAAAGACAGCGCGTTCTTTCTCCGGCTATGCCGAACTGCATCGCTGGTCGGTCGACGACCGCGAAGCCTTCTGGGACCTGGTCTGGGATTTCTGCGCGCTTGTCGGCGACAAGGGCGAACGGCGCCTCGTCGACGGCGAGCGGATGCCCGGCGCAGCTTTCTTTCCCGACGCCAGGCTCAATTTCGCCGAGAACCTTTTGCAGAAAACCGGCGCCGGCGAGGCGATCGTCTTTCGCGGCGAGGACAAGGTCGAGCGGCGGCTCTCCTGGAACGAGCTCCACGCGCTGACCTCGCGCCTGCAGCAGCTCTTCCTGTCGCTCGGCGTCAAGGCCGGCGACCGCGTCGCCGCCATGATGCCGAATATGCCCGAAACCATCGCCGCGATGCTGGCGGCAAGCTCGATCGGCGCGGTCTGGTCGTCATGCTCTCCCGATTTCGGCGAGCAGGGCGTGCTCGACCGCTTCGGCCAGATCGAGCCGATCGTCTTCATCGCGCCGGACGGCTATTGGTACAACGGCAAGGCGATCGAGGTGGCCGACAAGATCCGCGCTGTCGCGGACAAGCTGGCAAGCCTGAGCAAGGTGCTGATCGTCGACTATCTCGGCACCTCGAGCGATGTCGCCGCCACCATCGACAAGGCAGCCGCGCTCGAAGACGCGCTCTCGCCTTTTGCCGCAAAGCCCGTCGGCTTCGAGCGGCTGCCCTTCGCGCATCCGCTCTACATCCTGTTTTCCTCGGGCACGACCGGCATCCCGAAATGCATCGTGCATTCGGCGGGCGGCACGCTGATCCAGCACGTCAAGGAGCACCGGCTGCATGCCGGCCTGCTCGACGCCGATCGCCTGTTCTATTTCACCACCTGCGGCTGGATGATGTGGAACTGGCTGGTCTCGGGCCTCGCCTCCGGCGCGACGCTGCTGCTTTATGACGGCTCGCCTTTCTACCCCGACGGCAATGTGCTGTTCGATTTCGCCGATGCCGAGAAGATGACCTATTTCGGCACTTCGGCCAAATTCATCGATTCGGTTCGCAAGGCCGGTCTGAAGCCGATCGCGAGCCACGATCTGTCGCGCGTGCGCACCATCTCCTCGACCGGCTCGCCGCTGTCGCCGGAGGATTTCCGCTTCGTCTATGACGGCATCAAGAAGGACGTGCACCTGGCCTCGATCTCGGGCGGCACCGACATCGTTTCCTGCTTCGTGCTCGGCGTGCCGACCGAGCCGGTCTGGACCGGCGAGATCCAAGGCCCCGGCCTTGGCCTGGCGGTCGACGTCTGGAACGATGACGGCAAGCCTGTGAGGCAGGAGAAGGGCGAGCTTGTCTGCACCAAGGCCTTCCCGTCGATGCCGATCGGCTTCTGGAACGACCCCGAAGGCATGAAATATCACGCGGCCTATTTCGAGCGTTTCGATAATGTCTGGTGCCATGGCGACTTCGCCGAATGGACGGAACATGGCGGCATGATCATCCACGGCCGCTCCGATGCCACGCTCAATCCGGGCGGGGTCCGGATCGGCACGGCCGAGATCTACAACCAGGTCGAGCAGATGCCGGAAATCCTCGAGGCGCTCTGCATTGGCCAGGATTTCGACAATGATGTCCGTGTCGTGCTGTTCGTGCGGCTCGCCCCCGGCGTGACCCTGGACGAGGATCTGGAAAAGCGCATTCGCGCCAGGATCCGCACCGGCGCCAGCCCGCGCCACGTGCCGGCCAGGATCGTCGCCGTCGCCGACATCCCGCGCACCAAGTCCGGCAAGATCACCGAGCTCGCCGTACGCGACGTGGTCCACGGCCGTGCCGTGAAGAACAAGGAAGCGCTCGCCAATCCCGAGGCGCTGGAGCTGTTCCGCGACCTGCCGCAGCTGGCAAGCTGACCGATGTGGTTAACGAAATCTGTCCGGCGAATTTACCTAGATTTCACGGGTGGTACACATTCGTAAATTTTTTCGCGGCCAGGTAAGGACTTGTTAAGAGACGACGCTGATAGTCGCGTGTAACTTGAGGGAGAAATCCCGTTCCTCGTCCCCTGAGGTTCTGCTCAAGCCCCCGTTGTGACAGCATCCCATTTCTCAAGGCGTCCGCTTGGACGCCTTTTTCTTTGGCCGTCGCAGTCCTATGCAACGTTATTCGGCGAGCACGCGCGTGGAGGGGAAGCCGACCTCGACTAGGGTTCCTTCGCCTGGCGTCGAGGTGATGGCGAAGCGGGCGCGGTTCGCCTCCACCATGGCCTTGGTGAGGGGCAGGCCGAGGCCGGTGCCGTCGCCGCGTCCGCGCTTCAGCGCATTGATCTGCTTGAACGGTTTCAGCGCCTGCTCGATCTCGGCCTGGGTCATGCCGATGCCGGTGTCGCGCACGCGCATGACGACGTCGCCCGAGGCTTCGTAGGCGGTCGAGACGATCACCTGGCCGCCGGCCTGGGTGTAGCGAATGGCGTTGGACAGGATGTTGAGGGCGATCTGGCGCACGCTTCTCAGATCCGCCACCACTTCCGGCAGCCGCGAGGCGAAGCTGGAGCGGATGATGACGCGCTCGCGGTTGGCCTGAGGCTGCATCATCGCCACCGTCTCGGCCAGCGTGTCGTTGAGCGACACCGCCTCGTAATCCATCTCCTGCTGGCCGGCCTCGATCTTGGAGATGTCGAGCAGGTCGTTGACGAGGTCGAGCACATGGTTGCCCGAGCGGTTGATGTCGCGCAGGTAGTCGCGATAGCGGTCGTTGGTGATCGGACCGAATTTCTCGTCTACCATCAGCTCGGAAAAACCGATGATGGCATTGAGCGGCGTGCGGATCTCGTGGCTGATGCGGGCCAGGAAATCCGTCTTCTGCGAGGAGGCGCGCTCGGCCACTGCGCGTGCCTGCGTCAGGTCTTCCTCGGCCCGCTTCCATTGCGTGATGTCGCGCACGACGGCGCAGAAGCCGCTGTCGTTGGGCAGCCTGCCGATGGTCATGAACAGCGGGATGAAACGCCCCTGCGCCTCGCGGCCGATGACCTCGCGGCCGTCATTGAGCACGCTCGCGACACCCGGCTCCGAAAGCCCGGCCAGATAGTCGCGCGCCGCGCGCTGGCTTTCTATGGCAAACAGCGAGGCAAAGGGCTTGCCCGCGACCTCGTCGCTGTCGAAACCGAACAGCGCTTCCGCCGGCCGGCTGATCGAGCGGATGTTGCCGTCGCGGCCGATCAGCACGACGCCGTCCGTAGCGGTATCGATGATGGTGCGCATCTCCGCAATGCGCGATTTCAGTTCCGGCACGTCCGGCTGCAGCGCCGGCTCGTCATTCGCGGCGGTGAAATGCGCCGCATCGTCCTCGCCGGAACGCCGCACCACCAGCATCAGCGCCTTGCCGCCGCGCCACGGCACCGAGCGCAGCAGCGCGTCGATCGGGAATTCCAGGCCCTGGCGGGTCTTGAGCTTCAGCGAGTGGTCGCTTTCCTCCGCCGCGGTGTCCTCGGCGTAAGGGTCGGCGAAGAGCGCGCCCAGGCCGCCTGCATCCGCGAGGTCGTCCAGCGCATCATAGCCGGTGAGTTCGAGGAAGGCGTCATTGGCATAATGCAGCATGTCGCCCGAATGGATGAGCAGCGGCACAGGCAGCCTGGCGAGGATGGACGTGTCGGGGGCCTTGGCTTCCTCTCCGGTCGAAAACGCGGACGGCACAAAACCGGAAAGTTTAAGCGGCGGCACGTCGAGGCGTCGCCGCGTCGCGGCTGTCGCGTCCAGTTCTTCCGGCTGTTCTTCCGCGGCCTTGGCGGCATCCGCATCGGAGCCTGCCCAGTCCTCATTGTCCTGCGCATCGCGGAAGTCGTCGGCGGTCATGCTGTCGTCGGCCGTCGCATCGGAGGCGGGCTGCCCGGCCGCGACCGGCTGCGCCGCAGGCTCTTCGACGGGCCGCTGCGGCTTCGCGGCAGCAGGTTCGGCGTCCTCCCGGGCGCCCTCTGCTTGCTCGTTCTGGGAAACCGGCGCGACGCCGGCGTCTTCCGTGGGTTTCTCGCCATCGGCAAAGTTGAGCAGCGAGCCGGAACCGGCCGAGGTCTCGGCCAGGCCGGCGTCGTCTATCTCGGCGGCGCCATCGATGCCGTCGAGCCGCGCCAGATCGTCCTGGTCCTCCGCCTCGGTCTCCGCTTCGGCGGCCTTTGCGTCGTCGGCTTCCGAGGGCGTGGACAAGGTCGCGCCCTGGGCGGAATCGTCGTGCTCCGCCGCATCGGGTGGAAGCGGCTGGCTTGCGTCGGCCCTTGTTTCGCTGGCCGCTTCCTTCACCTTTGCCGCGTCCTCGCTGGCAACAGCGGCATCGGGCCGCTTGTCGGCTTCGGGGGCGCGTTCCTCGGCAGGGGCGGAACTGTCCTTGCGCAGCCGCTCGCCGATCTCGCGGAAGGCGCTGCGCTCGAGGATCGACAGGCCCTTGTGATTTGCCGGCGTGTCGCTTCCCGGTTGCTTGTCGTTGGCCGGTTGGCGATGCTCGGCCAGCCTTATCACCTTGTCGGCAAAGCGTCGCTCCGGCTTCGGCACGATGGTCAGCGCCGGCACTTCGCCCCGGAAGGGGTCTTCGGGCCTTGGCTTTTCCAGAGGCGTCTGCTCTGCCGGCTGATCGCCCGACGCGTCGGGCCCGCCGGGGGTGGCCCCGGCAGGAGCGGCATTCGGCACCAGAGCCATGCCAAGCGCTTCCGGATCGACCACGGCGTCGGCGCTGCGCGCGACGCCAAAGCCGCGAAAACCCTCGAAGGCGCGGCTGCGGCCATAGACGGGCAGGGCCGCCAGATCGACGGGGATCTTCAGACCCGTTCCGGCCACCGGCCACAGCACCGAGCGGCCGGACCAGGTATCGCGCCGGTCGAGCAGGCCGGCGATCTCGCCCGAGGCGTCGAGGCCGAAAGTGGCGGCGACATCCTTGAAGCGGCGACCGATCACATCGGCGGCAGGCTGGCCGACGATGTCGGCGAATTCGGGCGACAGCGCGCTGAACCGACCTTCGGCGTCGGTGCGCCAGACGAAGCGCAATGGGGCCGCCGACCGGTCGATGTCGCGCGGCAGGCCCGGCTGGGCTGATTTGGTAGTCTCGCGTGCAGCGTCGCCAGCATCTTGGCCTTCGGCTGCGGCGGCACCTTCCGGCTCGTCCGTCGCCGGCGCTGCCGGTTGAGCATGCCCGGCGCCATCGTCGCCGGCATTGAAATACCAATGGTCGTGCTGGCCGGCGCCGGCGGTGTCGGCCTGATGGTCTGTCCGGGTAGGCCGCTGGCCGGCCAAGGTCCGGCTCTCCGCGTCGGGCTGTGCGTCGCCGTCGGGAGCCTCTGGCGCCGGCTCGTCCTCTTTGCCAGCCGCCACGGTAGGCACTGGGTTGTCCTGGGCAGGCCGAGACTCGGGCTCGACTGCCGCGCTTTCACCTTGCGGCGGGGCGCTGACCGCCTCTGGCGCCGCAATTCCTTGATCGCCGGCGGCCGCCCGATCGTCCTGGCCGGAGTCGTCGAGCTGCGCCTCGTCGATCACCACCAGCAGGTGCCGCGTATCGGTGAGCCGCGCAAAACCGGCCGGGTAGGCGGTGTCGGTGCCCGGCACGAGGCGTTTGACGATACGGTCGCCGCTGCTTGCCACATCCGCAACCAGGGCAGCCAACGTCCGCGGCTCGATGCCGAGCGCCGCAAAGCCGTCCGAGGAAGCCTCGACCCCGCCTTGCGCGTCGACAAAGGCAATGAAATGTCCGGCCTCGGTAAAGCCGCCGATGGCGCGGCTGGCGATCTCGACGGCGCTGCGCGAAGTGGTCTGTGCCGCCGGCACCGCCAGCATGATTGCCGCCTCGCCGTCCGGCATCGTCACTGCGCTGGCCAGAAAGCCGACGGCGCGGCTTTCCATGCCGGTGGCCAGCCTCACCGTGACGGCGCGGTCGCTGCCGATGTCGGGAAAACCGCTGGTCGCCATGATCTGCCGGCGGGCGATCAGCGGCAGCCGCGCCGAGGCGCCGATGATGGCCTCGATATCCGGATAGCCGAAGGCCGACGCCCCCGGACCGTTCGCCCAGATCACCTGTTCGAGGTCGACCGACAAAATGGCCAAAGCATCGCCCGCGGCAAAGCGTTGGCGCACCGCGTCGAGCACGGCAACGTCGAGGAAGGAGTAGTTTTCAGGCGGCATGCGCTGGCCAACCCTCCGGAGCGGGCATTTTCAGTTAACGCTTTGTTAATAAAAGCCCGCGGCCCGGAGGTCCACAAGCCTAAGCTTGCATCGGTCGAAATCTCTGGGCTCTTGGTTAACGGCTCTCGTGGCTGACGCAGGGGAAAGATTTTATGGTGCGGTGCAGCAAAGATATTGCAATGCACAAAAAAGTCCTTTATATTGCCATCATACATGAACGAGACGGCTTTCTGTCAAAGCCGCTGCCGCGAAAGGTTGGAAAATGTCCAAGACCACTGCCAAATCCGCCGAGACCATCGAAAACGTCGAATTCCCGAGCTTTGATGCTTCCAAGGCCACCGACCAGATCCGCGCCTTCGCCGAGAAGGGCGTCGAGCAGTCGAAGGAAGCCTATGCCAAGCTGAAGACCGGCGCCGAGGAGACCCAGAAGGTTCTGGAGTCGACCTACGAGACCGCCAAGACCGTTTCCAGCGACGTTTCGCTGAAGACCATCGCCGCGCTGCGCGCCAATGCCGAGGTCAGCTTCTCGCACCTCGAAGCCCTGGTCGGCGCGAAGACCCTTTCGGAAGTCGTCGAGCTGCAGACCTCCTTCCTGCGCAAGCGCGTCGAAATGGCCGTTGAGCAGGCCAAGGAGTTCCAGACCGTTGCCACCAAGGCGGTCGAGGACGTCTCCAAGCCGGTCAAGAGCGCCTTCGAGAAGGCGATGAAGGACGTCAAGGCCGCCTGATTTCAGCGCACAACCTTGCGGTGCATCAAAACGTCGCATTTCGTCAGACAAATAGTCGTGCGATAGGTTGAGCAATCAGATACCCGGAAATGGAACCTCCTCCCTCCGTTTCCGGGGTGACCAGCCAGCACCTCCTCCCGCTGGCTCGTAACAGGAAAAGGCCGGCACCTCCTCCCGCCGGCCTTTTCTTTTGCCTTGACGAAAGGCGAATGAGGAAACCAATCATTTACCTTATCAAGGCCCTTGAATTAGAATCCGATAGCCCGTATTTGACGCATCGCCGAACGACAGAGCGGATCACGGAGAATGAAGCTTTCACCTCGATCCAGCTCAGGCAGGCAGGCCGTTGTAGCTCAGCTGGTTAGAGCGCCGGATTGTGGATCCGGAGGTCGCTGGTTCGATCCCAGCCAACGGTACCATCACTCTCGATGATCTGAACGTGCACCTTGAACCCTTCCATTCCTTCGGCTCCGCGGACCATGGGCAAGCTCTCTTGTCTCTAGGGCGAGATATATTGTCCCATGGACAAGGTGTCTTGCCGGTCGAGGCCGACTCGGCTCGAATGGAGCATGCATCCTTTGCAGGGATGCGGACGTTCATGACGACCAACCGGCTTTGCCGCTAGGGAAAAAAGCAGTATGAGTGAACATGCGATCGAGTTCTTGCGCGGATGGATTGGCGAGAAAGTCCAATGCCAGCATTTGCCGATCAAGATCGACAAGCAGGCCGAGACCCTTGCGAAGGAATGCTGCGCCAAGGCCGCCGAGGCAGGCATTCTGCTGGAGGACATCCAGGAAGAGGTCGGCGACATCCAGGAATTGATCGCGTCGCGCCTCGAGGAAGCCGTTGAAGAGGGCAGCAGCGAAGTCAACCCGGACAAACCGGAATAAACCCCGGCCCGCCACGGGCCGGCGGCGCCGTTTCTCAGCCGAATTTTTCCTCCAGCCATTCCTTCGGCAGCGCCGGCACGAAATTGCCGTCGCGCCCCGTCATATCCGCATTGGCAACCAATGCGTTGAGGATCGCTTCCTCCACGCCTTGCACGACCGCGTCGAAGAACGGGTCGATGTCGACGTCCGGGATGAATTCCGCGCGGGCGATGCGGCCTGAAGGCGCCAGCGCGGCCTCGGCATTGGCGGTCGAGAAGGCGAGAAAAATATCGCCAGAACTGTGATAGCCATAACCCCCGGTCACGGCAATGCCGAGCGGCACGCGCCGGGCGAGCCGCTTCATCTGATGCGGCAGCAACGGCGCGTCGGTGGCGATGATGGCAATGATGGAACCCTTTTCGGCGCGCGGCGCGCCCTCGCGGATGGCCGGCTGGGCCAATTCGGGGCCGACACGCCGGCCGCGAATGGTGAAATTGTGCCTTTTGCCGAAATTCGCCTGCACGAAGACACCAAGCGTGTAGCGCCGGTCCCGCCATCCGACGATGCGCGAGGCGGTGCCGGATCCGGCCTTGAAGCCGAAGCTTATCATGCCGGTTCCGCCACCGACGCTGCCTTCCTCGATGGCGCCGCCGCTGGCGCTGTCGAGTGCTGCGGTCACATGGTCGACGCTCACATGATGGCCGTTGATGTCGTTGAGGAAGCCGTCATAGGTCTCTGCCGCCACTGGCAGGCCCCAGCCGCTATCGAGCGCAGCCGGCAAGACGCGATGCATCCAGCGCAAGGTGGCATCGCGGGTCACGCCGCAGGAATGCGTGTTGGTGATGGTGACCGGGAAATTGAAGGCGCCGGTTTCCTCGATGATATGCGTTCCGGTCAGCTCGCCATTGCCGTTCTGGCTGAACACGCCGGCGAACACCGGCGTCGCGAGTTCCTGAGCCGGCCTTGGCAGGATCGCGGTCACGCCGGTGCGCACCGGTCCGGTGCCGACCTGCAACGGGCCGTCGCCTGAAATCAGCGTCGTGTAGCCCACCGACACGCCCGGCACGTCGGTGATGGCGTTGAAAAGGCCCGGCGTGCCATCGAGCGCGATACCGAACGAGCGCAGGCGCGGCTTGCCCGACGGGGTGCGAAGATGCGGGTCGTGGTCGCGCATGGAAACCTCAGAACAACGAACCCTGATTGCCCGGCTCCTTGGCCTTGGCGGGCGATTTTCCGGCCAGCTTCGGCCGCGCCCCGCCGGAGGTTGCGATGGCCTCGGCAGTGCCGTCGGCGAATTCCAGCTGCAGCGCCGCGCCCGGCGCCAGCTCCGCGACCCGCTTGATGACGGCGCCTTCGGCATCCTTGACCAGCGCGAAGCCGCGCGCCAGCACGGCCTTGTGCGACAATGTTGAAAGCAGCCGGTCCGCCTGGGTAAGAGCCGCGCGCAGCCGGTCGAGGCGCCGCGCCGTCGCCTGATCTTGCCTGCGCGACAGCGCTGCCAGCGTGTCGGCCTGTTGCTTCTGGCGCCGCACGATCGGCGCCGGCGACAGCCTTGCCGCCGTGCGTTTGAACCGCGTGCGCCTTTCGCGCACGATGGCGAAGAACGCGGCTCGCGCCCGCGCAATATCGCGGCCGGTCAGCGTGCGCGCTTCATTGAGGCGCCGCGACAGGGTTGCCGGCGTCAGCCTTTGCCGCTCCAGTGTCGCCCGTTTGCGCTCGATATTCACCGTCAGCCCTCGGCCGAGGCGGCTGGTCGCATCGTCGAAACGGCGGCGCGGCAGCGCCAGCAACTGGTCGGGCGAGGGGAGCGCGCGCGCCGCGGCGCGCACCGCTTGGCGCTTGCGTTCCAGATGCCGCGAGGCGCAGGCGTTGAGCCGCGCGGCAAGGCTGGCCAAGGTAGCCTCCAGGTCCGCCCTGACCGGCACGGCGATCTCGGCCGCGCCCGTCGGCGTCGGCGCGCGCATATCGGCAACAAAGTCGATCAGTGTCGTATCGGTCTCATGGCCGACGGCCGAGATCACCGGGATGGCGGACGCCGCCACCGCCCGCGCCAGCCCTTCGTCGTTGAAGCCCCAGAGGTCCTCGAGGCTGCCGCCGCCGCGTGCCACGATCAACAGATCGGGTTGGCGGATGGGTCCGTCCCATGTCAGCGCATTGAAGCCGTTGACGGCCGCGGTCACCTCCCTGGCCGTCGTGTCGCCCTGGACCCTCACCGGCCACACCAGCACATGAAGCGGAAACCGGTCCTTGATGCGGTGGATGATGTCGCGGATCACCGAGCCGGTCGGCGAGGTGACGACGCCGATGACTTTGGGCATGAAAGGCAGCCGACGCTTGCGGCCGGCATCGAACAGGCCTTCGGCCTGCAGCCGGCGCTTGCGCTCTTCGAGCAGCGCCATCAGCGCGCCGGCGCCCGCCGGCTCCAGATTGTCGATAACGATCTGGTAGTTGGATTTGCCGGGATAGGTGGTCAGCTTGCCACTGGCGATCACCTCCATGCCTTCCTCGGGGCGGAACTTCAGCCGCGCCATGGTGGTCTTCCAGACCACCGCATCGATCCGCGCGCGGTCGTCCTTCAACGCGAAGTAAGCGTGGCCGGACGAATGCGGGCCGCGATAGCCGGAAATCTCGCCACGCACCCGCACATTGCCGAAGGCGTCCTCGACAGTGCGCTTCAGCGCGCCGGAAATCTCGCTCACCGTATATTCGGTGGCGTTGCTGCGTGATTCGGTTGCTGTTTCACTCATTGCGCGATTGGGGAACGCTTATCGGCCCGCGTCAAGCGCGGCGAAACCGCGCTAATATCATAACGCGATCTTAAGCCCGATTTGCTTTGACAGGCCCAAAAGAGCCGGCCGGGGACCTGATGAGCGCACGCCAAAACAGCAGCCCGTTGACCCGTCAGGTCACGCTGACCGTGCTGACGCTCGCCACTTTCGCTTTAGCCATCGTCGTGGGTTTCGGCTTCTACGCGGCCAGCCAGGCCGATGATGCCTCGCTCGTACGACAAAAGATGTTCATCGCCGATGGTTTGAAGGACCAGATTGCGTCTGTTCAGCGGGAGCAGGAAAGCGTTTCGGTTTGGGATGACGCGATCATCAATGTGAGGGCAGGCAACCAGACCTGGATCGACGAGAATCTCAGTGTCTGGATGTACACCTATTATGGTCACAACCGGGTCTATATTCTCGACGCCGCCAATCATGCGATCCACGCCATGCGCGAGGGCAAGGTGGTCGACGCTTCCGCCTATGGCGAGGACCAGCCCACGCTTCTTCCAATCATCGAAAAACTGCGTCGCATGCTGGCTGGGCCGCCGCAGACCGATGCGTACGGCCAGCCTGCGAAGATGGTGGCCGAGGATCTGGTGTCCCTCGATGGCGCGCCAGCGATCGTCAGCGTCGCGCCGCTCCTGCCGAGCTCGGACAGGATCAGCCAGGCGCAAGGCACCGAATATCTGCATGTGTCGGTCGAATTCATCAATAACGCGGTGATCGGCAAGATCGCCGGAAAGTACCTGCTTGATGGCGCGCGGCTGGTGCCTTTGTCACAGCCGGCTGGCCCAGCCGCCGTGCCGCTGGTTGATTCGCGCGGCGTCATCCTCGGCTATATCGGCTGGGACCAGCTACGGCCCGGCCTTGCTCTGGTGCGCGAGATCGCTCCTGCCTTGGCGATCGCGCTGCTGTTGGCGGGCGGCGTGCTGGTATTCCTGTTGAGCAGGTTGCGTCGGGCCTCGACGGCGCTGCAGACCAGCCAGGACCAGGCGCAATATCTCGCCTTCCACGACACGCTCACCGGCCTGCCCAACCGGGCGCTGTTCGAGGACCGCTTGCGGCGCACGCTGCTGTTCGCCAGCAGGGACAAGACGCACGTCGCGCTGCTCTACCTCGACCTCGACCGCTTCAAGCATATCAACGACACGCTCGGCCATCCGGCCGGTGACGAGCTCGTGCGCCAGACGGCGGCGCGGCTCAAGCATACGATCCGCGAAGTCGATACCGTCGCGCGGCTCGGCGGTGACGAATTCGCCGTCATCCTGCTTGACGTTCCCGACGTCGGAAGCGCCGAGGACATCGCCGAAAGGCTGCTCTTGAAGCTGCGTGAGCCGTTCCGGCTGATCGACGACCAGGTCTTCGTCAGCGCGAGCGTCGGCATCGCGCTGTCGTCTGGATCGGACATCGACGCGGACGAGCTGTTGCGCAAGGCCGACATCGCGCTTTACGAGGCCAAGAAGAACGGTCGTGGCCGCTACGAGCTGTTTGCCGGCGACATGGACGATCTCTTGCTGCGCAAGCGCAAGGTCGAATCGGAACTCCGCAAGGCGCTGGAGGGCGAAGGTGGCATCAAGCTCGCCTATCAGCCGGTTTTCTCGGCCGACTGCCGCGCGATACTGGGGGCCGAAGCGCTGATCCGCTGGGGCCATGAAGTGCACGGCGCTTTGCCGGCGGCGCAATTCATCGCCATCGCCGAAGAGCGCGGCCTCATCGGCGATTTGGGCAAATGGGCGCTGGGCGAAGCCTGCCGCTTTGCCGCCGGGACCGAATTGCCCTGGATCGCGGTCAACATCTCGCCGATGCAGCTGCGTGACATCGGCTTTGCCGGACAGGTCGCCGATATCCTGAGCGAAACCGGGCTCGATCCCTGTCGCCTGCAGCTTGAGACCACCGAAAGCGTGCTGCTCGAGCACAATGATACGATCGGCACGGTGATTGCCGCGCTGCGTCAATCCGGCATCTGCATCGTGCTCGACGATTTCGGCACCGGCTATTCCTCGCTGAGCTATCTGCGCCGCCAGGCGATCGACAAGTTGAAGATCGACCGCTCTTTCGTGCATCTGCTCGACGAGGACGAAAGCGCGCGCGCAATCGTCAAGACACTGATCGAGCTGGCGCAGGCGCTCAAGGTCGAGGTGACCGCCGAAGGCGTCGAGACCGATGCACAAAAGGCCTTGCTGGTCGGCATGGGCTGCCGCCAGTTGCAGGGCTATCTGCTGTCGCCGCCGCTGGAGCCCGGCCAATTGCTTGCGCTGCCGGGTGTTTCACCTGCCGACCGGGAACGTTCCGCCGCTCGCGCCTGACTCTACCAGCCAGGCATGATCTGGTTCGCCTTGACCCGCTTCATCTTGGCGAAGGCGAGGGCGGCGAAGTCGAAGCTTCCCGCCTCCTCGCCGAGCGGCACGGAAATGTTGTCGAGGCTTTCGGCGATGTGACGGGCCAAAGCGTCGACGATCTCCGGTTGCGAGGTCTGGCCGCGCATGATGCCGATGCGGCAGTCCGGCAACTGGCCGAAGCCGTCGGCCTCGCCGAGCACGCGCATGCCGGGCCGCAGCGCGCATTCCGGCAGCACCGAGACCGCCAGGCCGGAAAGCACGGCCGCGGTGATCACCGTGGCCGAGAAGCTGGAGAACAGCACGCGATACTCGCGGTTCTGCCGGTCGAGCACGTCGACCGCCGCGCGCCGCCAGATGCAGTTCGGCCGGCCGAACGCCATAGGCAGGGTTTCCTGCTCATGTGTGGCATGGTTGGCGGACGTCACCCACAAAAGCGGCTCGCGCCGCACCACTTCCGACTGGCCGCGCGTATCGTTATGCGTCACCAGCGCCAGGTCGAGATTGCCGCGCTTGATGTGCTCGACCAGCCCTGGCGTCGGCTCGCAGACGACCGTCAGTTCGACGCGCGGGTTAGAGCGCGAGAAGCGCGCCATGATCTCGGGCAGGAAGCGGTCGGCATAATCGTCCGGCGTGCCGATGCGGATCGTGCCTTCCAGCCGCTGGTCGTCGAAGGCGGCCAAAGTCTCGCGGTTGAGATGGATCAGCCGCCGCGCGTAGGCAAGCAGCCTTTCGCCCTCCTCGGTCAGCTTGTTGGTGCGGCCGTCCTTTTCGAACAACGGCTTGCCGATCCGCTCCTCCAGCCGCCGCATCTGCATCGACACTGCCGACTGTGTCCGATGCACCTCCTCGGCCGCGCGGGTGAAGCTACCGGTGTCGGCGATCGAAATGAAGGTTTGCAACTGATCGAGGTCGAGCGGCGCTTTCATCGGTCAAACCCATCATTGATGTTGATGCTACAGATTAAAAACATTCGTTGGATTAATCAATCTCGCGATGGCAAATTGGCATTGTCCACATGACAGCATGTGAATGGAAACCGGAACGGCGCTTCTCCCAAGGCGCCGATCGCCTGGTTTCGTCCGCTCGACTCCTGGAAGGAGAGACTGACATGACCACGATTGAATTCGCTTCCGAGACCCCGCGCATCACCACGCGTCCGGCCGTTGCGACGCGCGTGCTCAATGCTCTCGCCAACGCCTATGTCGCCTGGAAAAACCGCCGCGCCTTCTATCGCCTGGGCGACATGTCGGACGCCGAGCTTGCCGATATCGGCCTGACCCGCGCCGACCTTCATGTCGCCGTCGCCGTGCCCTTCGGCCGCGATCCGACAGTGAAGCTGCGCGCCATCGCCAGCGAGCGCGCCGGCACGATCTAGATCTTGCTCGTCAGGTGGCCTGAACGGCCGCATCGCCTGGATTTCCGGTCGCGTTGAACCTTTTCACGGCCACGCGCGACCAAAGCTCCATGCAGGCTCCCACACTCCCTGCCGGTTCCCCGCCGGCCAGCCTGCACATTGCCCGGTTCTCCTCCAGGACCGGGCATCTTTCTTTTAGTTCGTCATTCTAGGGCGGAGCAAGGAGCGAAGCGACGCGCGCAGACCCTAGAATCCATGCCGTGACGTTGATGTGCTGCAACTGTGCAGAATTCTGCTCCGCTGCACCTTCGGCGAAGGTAACGGCATGGATCCTCGGGTCTACGCTCCGCTTCGCGTCGCTCCGCCCGTGGATGACGACCTCGCCGTCGGCGCGATACTCATCGCCGGTCCATGTCGCGCTTGAACTGATCGAAAATCGTCCCGACGCTCTTCTCATATTCGTCGCGCTGCTGGGCACCGGTCTCGAACATCTTGCCGAAGATATCGTCGAACGGGTTTCGCGGCCGGCCGCTCGGATTGGTTTGCGGCTGTTGCGGCGCGCTCTGCTGCGGCTGCGGCGCCGGTTGTGCCCCAGGCATGCCGAAACCGCCGCCGCCCTGGCGCAGCATCTCCTCGAAGATCTTGCCGAGCGGGTTATCGCCATAGGGGCTTTGCGTCTGCTGTGGTTGAGTCTGCTGCGGCTGCTGCGTCGCGCCGCCGCCGAACATATCCTGCAGCACCCTCCCGAGCGGGTTTTCGCCGTACGGACTGGGGGCCTGCTGGGGCTGACTTTGCGGCAGCTGCGTGCCGCCGCCGAACATGTCCTGCAGCACCTTGCCGAGCGGGTTCTCGCCATAGGGCGCCGGCTGCGGCGCCTGCGCGAAGCCGCCTTGGCGCATCATCTGCTCGATGATCTCGCCAAGCGGATTGCCGCTGCCGCCGAAGCCGGCGGCCTGCATCTGCCCCCCATTCAATTGATTATTGGTCTGCTTGAACAGCCCGCCCATCATCATCGAAGCCATGGCCGGCAGCATCTGCTGCAGCAGCTGCTGGCTCAAGCCCGTCGCCTGCGCGGCCTGGGCCGCCACGGCGCGCGACAAATCCTTCGAGCCGAACAGATGGCCGAGAATGCCGTTGCCCTCATCGATGCCTTGCGGCGAAAAGGCCCTCGTGGCGTCCTCGAAATACTTGGCGTGCTGGCCGCTCGCCATAGCGGTCATGAATGCGCCCATCCCATAGGGATCGGCGGTGTTGCGCTGCAGCCCTTGCGAGAATGCCGGCAGCAGCGCCTGCACCGCGGCCTGCGTCTGCTGTATCGAAAGCCCATATTGCTGTGCCAGCGCCTGCATGCCGGCGCCGTTCTGGGCCTGGGCGAAAATGTCGAACAGGGAAGGCATTTGGGTTCTCCTCCGAGAATATCCTCATCGGAGAGCCTAGTTCGTTTCCATCACCGATTGAAGCGGCTTTTGGCGCCCAACCGCTCGGCGCAGGCCGGACGGTTAATACGCATATTCCATGAACACCGGCTCGATCGAGCCGCCCCAGCGCGTGTGGTAGGCCGACAGCATCTCCTCGGCGCTGGTGGTGCCGCGGGCGACCACTTCGTCGAGCGTGTTGAGGAACGATGTCTCGTCATAGCCGTCGCGGTTCTTCTTGCCACGATTCTTCAGGCCCATGCGCGAGATGGCGAGCACGTCGCGGGCGACATCGCGCAAGGTGGCGTTGCGGAACGGCGCCGCGATGCCTTGCTCCGGCACGGCGTTGCGCATCGCCAGCGCTTCCTCGTAGGTCCAGCTCGCGGTCAGCGTCTCGGCGGCGTCAAGCGCCTGCTCGTCGTAAAGCAGCCCGACCCAGAAGGCGGGCAGGGCGCAGATGCGCCGCCATGGCCCGCCGTCGGCGCCGCGCATTTCGAGGAAACGCTTCAGGCGCACGTCGGGGAACAGGGTCGAGAGATGATTGGCCCAGTCGCCCATCGTCGGCAGGCCGTCAGGGAGTTCATTGCGGGCGCCGCCCGCCATGAACTGTCGGAACGTATAGCGCGTCATGTCGTGATAGTGGCCGTCGCGGATGACGAAATACATCGGCACGTCGAGCGCCCATTCGACATAGTCGGCGAAGCCGAAATCGGGCGAGAAGCAGAATTCGAGCATGCCGGAGCGCTGGTTGTCGGTGTCGCGCCAGATGTCGCCACGCCAGCTCTGCAGGCCGTTCGGCCGGCTCTCGGTGAAGGGCGAGTTGGCAAACAGCGCCGTCGACAGCGGCTGCAGCTTCAGCGACACCTGCATCTTGCGGCGCATGTCGGCTTCGCTCTCGAAGTCGAGATTCACCTGGATCGTGCAGGTGCGGTACATCATGTCGAGGCCCTTGGTGCCGACCTTCGGCATGTAGCGCGTCATGATCTCGTAGCGCGACTTCGGCATTTTCGGCGTATCGGCCAGCGACCATTTCGGGCTGCCGCCGAGGCCGAGGAAGCGGATGCCGAGCGGCTCGGCGATCTCGCGCACCTGCGCCAGATGCGCGTTGCCCTCGCGGCAGGTCTGGTGGATCGATTCCAGCGGCGCACCGGAAAGCTCGAACTGGCCGCCGGGCTCCAGCGAGATCGCGCCCTGGCCGGTCGGCTCGACCAGGCCGATGATGCGGCCGGCATCCATGATCGGATCCCAGCCGAGTTTTTCCCGCATTCCCTCGAGGATGGCGCGGATGCCGCGCTCGCCGCCATAGGGCACCGGCGCGTTGCCGTCGACATAGAAGGGGAACTTCTCATGCTCGGTGCCGATGCGCCATTTGTCGCGCGGCTTGTTGCCGTCGGCCAGATAGCCGACAAGTTCGTCGACGCCTTCGATGAGCTGGGTATCGGTTGTGTCGCGCGCCATTAGAAAGCCCTCCGCAGCCATCAGCTGGCCGCCGGGCGCTAGATGGACGAAATGTCAGTAGCCGATCAAGCGAAAAATCCTGAGCCACGGCTCAACTGGATTTGATCTGCATGGCTTACCTTCCCTTCTCCCCCTGTGGGAGAAGGTGGATCGGCGCGTAGCGCCGAGACGGATGAAGGGTGTTCCAGCGGAGTGAGAGGCGGGTGTCTTCTGGAACCCCGCTCATCAGTCGCCTTCGGCGACACCTTCTCGCAAAAGGGAAGAAGGCAATCCTACCAGTCGCCGATCGTTGCCTGGATCACAGCCAATGCGGCCACCGCCGCGGTGTCGGCGCGCAGGATGCGCGGCCCGAGCGGGATGGCGGTGACGAAAGGCAGGGCCCTCAGCATCTTGCGCTCGTCCTCGGAAAATCCGCCCTCAGGTCCGACCAGAAGCGCAAGTTTCTTCTCGTTTACCGCCTGCAGGGCCGGCAGCGGATTGTTGGTCGAGGCATCCTCATCGCAGAAGATCAGCCGTCGCTCCTTGTTCCAATTGGCAAGTAGCCGTTCCAGCTTCTCCGCTTCGAGCACCTCAGGCACTGCCAGGATGCCGCATTGCTCGGCCGCCTCGACGACATTGGCGCGCAGCCGTTCGATGCCGGGCTTCGCCACCTGCGTGTGCTGAGTGATGACAGGCTGCAGTATGCCTGCGCCCATCTCGACCGCTTTCTGCACAAGGTAATCGAGCCGGCCCTGCTTCAGCGGCGCGAAGCAATAGACGAGGTCCGGCAGCGGCGGCTGCGACCGCTGCAGTTCCAGCACCTTCAGCCGGACCGCCTTCTTGGACTTTGCAGCGACCGACGCCGACCATTCGCCGTCGCGGCCGTTGAAAAGCAGGATTTCGGCGCCTTCGCCGAGCCGCAGCACATGGGCGAGATAATGGCTCTGCTGCTGTCCGGCGTCGAATTCGAGGCCGGGTCCGAGATCGTCAGGCACGAACAGCCGCTGCATTTTGTAGTTGGCGCGCATGGCCCAAGCAGGTTCCGCAAAAGTGTCTCGCGGTTTTGCGATCAGAACCTGCGAAAAACAAGGGAATCTAAGCAGATATTCGTGGGACATCCCACGATATCTGCTTAGGAACGAGCGAGGCCGGCTGCGGCATCAAATATCGGCGGTCGGATGCCAGACAGGCGCAAAGCCTTGCCGCAATACCGCAATGGTGGTCGCCGGCGTCAGCAGGCGCAGCGACCCTCCGGTGAGGCGATCGAAGGCGATAGGACTCGAATAACCCGCGAACGACCATTTGCGTGCCTTGCCGCCTCGCAGCGCATAAGCAGCGTCGCCCTGCGCTACCACCGTTCCATCCGGCAAGCCTCCGAGCTCCGGCGCGGCCACGAGAGGCGGCCGTCCGCCGGAAGCCAGCCGCTCCTTGTGCAGCCGTTTGTCGACCATCGGCGCGCGCGGTTCTTCAATCCCGAACGCCCTGCCGAAACGGCTGACGAAGTCGGTCGCCCGTTCACGCCGGCAGAAGAAACAGGGCCGATGGCCGGCGGCCAGCGCCGTCACCTCGTCGAAGAAGAACAATTCGGTCCAGCCTGCCTTTCCGCCGGGCCGGTTGCGGCCCATCGGCTCGCGCCGCACATTGCCGAACTCGCAGACGCATATGATCCAGGCCGGCAAGGCCCAGCGCTTCCTCAGCAGCGTCTTCGTCTCGGGGTCATGGATGATGCCGCGATTGCCGGTGAATAGGCCGCGTTCCGGCACGGCATGGATGGCGCCGAAAGGGTCGACCCGGTTCTGCAGTGGCATAGCTTTCTCTCCGGCACGCATCTTGGCTGAAACACGGGCCGCATGATATCGCTCGCCCCAGCGTTTTCATGTCAGCAGGTTTTCGATGCGGGTTTTGGTCGTCCAGAATTTCGACAATGAGGGCCTTGGCCAGATTGGCGCTGCCCTTGTGGAAGCCGGCGCCGATATCGACCTGCGCAAGCCCTATCGCGGCGATAAGCTGCCCGGCGACAGCACCGGGCACGATGCCATCGTGGTGCTAGGCGGCGCCCAGAACGCGCTCGACGACGAGATCTGCCCCTACTTCCCCGCATTGCTCGACCTGGCACGCGATTTCGCCGACAAGGATCGCTCGGTTCTCGGCATCTGCCTCGGCGGTCAGCTTCTGGCGCGGGCTTTCGGCGGCACCAACCAGATCGGCGGGGCCACCGAGTTCGGCTGGCACAAGGTGTCGCTGACGCCGGCCGCCAAATCGGATCCGGTCCTGGCGGCGCTGCCCGAGAAATTCCCGATCTTCGAATGGCATGACGACACGTTCGGCCTGCCGGAAAACGCCGTGCGGCTCGCCGGCAGCGCGGTCGCCGAAAACCAGGCCTTCCGCCTCGGCCGCGCCGTCTATGGCTTCCAGTTCCACTTCGAGGCGGATACGCCGATGGTGCGCGACTGGAGCACCTCCTTCGCCGCTATGATCGCCGAGCGTCATCCCGACTGGAACGATCGTCTCCACGACGAACTGGCCCGCAATGGCGCCGACGCCGATAGCGCCGGTCTGGCGATAGCCCGCGCCTGGGTTGCGACGATCTGAACATCCACCCCGATCGGGCGAAGCGTGGCATAATTGGCACGCCTTAGCGCTTCCGTCTGGGGACAACATCCTTCTTCCTTGGTTTGTGTCCGGCCGCTCTTCTAAGAGGGCGCGCTTTGTATCGTCGATGCAACCGCCATGAACCTTTTGTGTGATCCAGCCGACACACCGGCGAAACAGAATCTGCTTAGAAGCGCGAAATCGTCGAAACATTGACACGCATTTTATCGTTTCAACGCATTGGTAACCGCCTCGTGCCCAGATGCAGAAAGCTTAACCAGAGATGACGTCCGTGAAAGCAGCTCTCCTGTCTTTTGTCATGCTGTCTGCCATCGTGCTCTGCGGCCTGGGCATTTATGCCGCCGACGCAGCGACCAACCACCGCGCCGTCGACGGCTATGGCGTCACCGCCTCGCTGAACTAGGCCACAATCAAAATCGCAAGCAGGCCTGCGCCCGGATCGCGCCTAAAACGCTTTCCCCTGCATGGCGAGGATGCGTTTGTCGCCGCTATTGACGGCCAGCGCGCTTAGCGTTCCGGATTTCCAGGCGAGCGTGTCGACATTGACGCGGTTGGCCTTCACCTCGGCTTCCGGGACGGGCGTGTGCCCGTGCACGATCACCTTGGAAAAAAGCCCTGGATGGTCATGGAAGACGTCACGGATCCAGATCAGATCCTGCTGGTCCTGACGGTCGAGCGGCACACCCGGTCTTATCCCGGCGTGGCAGAAGAAGAAGTCGCCGAAGGTCGCCGAAAACGTCAGCGATTGCAGGAAATCGACATGGCTGTGCGGCACCGCTTTCACCAGGGCCATATGTCCCCGGGCGATCGCTTGCGCCTTGCCGTACCAGTGGCCGTCGCGAAGAAGATCGACGCCATAGGACTGCGCCGTCTGCACGCCGCCGTAATTCACGAACAGGCCGTCCGGCTCTGCCTCGGCTAGGAATTCGAGCATGCCGATGTCGTGGTTGCCGGCGAGCATGATGTTGCGCGGATCGCGCTTGCGCGTCTCTATCAGGAAATCGATGACGCTTCTGGAATCCGGTCCGCGGTCGACATAGTCGCCGAGATGGATGATGCGCCAGTCCGACCCGGGCGCATGTTCCAGTTCGCTCTCGATGCGCCGATGCATGGCGGCGAGCAGGTCGTGGCGTCCGTGCACGTCGCCGATCGCATAGAGACGCATGCCGTCCGGCCCGCGCGCGTCGAGATAATGGATGCCAGGTTCGGTCAAGGCGTACGTCTTTCCCGTGAGGTTCACCGCGGGAAACTAGGGCGGATCGGTGAATAAGGCCTAGCGCCGCAGCTGGTCCTTGCCCATGTCGGTTACCAAACGCTTACCGCACAGCGCCAGCGTGATGTCCATTTCCTTGCGGATGATTTCGAGCGCCTTGGTGACGCCGTCCTTGCCCATCGCGCCGAGGCCGTAGAGGAACGGCCTGCCGATATAAGTGCCCTTGGCGCCGAGGCAGAGCGCCTTGAGCACGTCCTGGCCGGAGCGGATGCCGCCATCCATATGGACTTCGATCCTGTCGCCGACCGCATCGGCGATTTCTTCCAGCACCGAGATCGAGGACGGCGCGCCGTCGAGCTGCCGTCCGCCGTGATTGGAGACCACGATCGCATCGGCGCCGGTCTCAGCCGCCATCAGCGCGTCCTCCTTGTCGAGGATGCCTTTCAGGATGAGCTTGCCGCCCCAACGGTCCTTGATCCAGGCGACATCCTTCCACGACAGATGCGGATCGAACTGCTCGTTCGTCCAGGACGACAGCGAAGAGACGTCGCCGACACCCTTGGCGTGGCCGACGATGTTGCGGAAGGTGCGGCGCTTGGTGCCGGCGATCCCCAGGCACCAGCGCGGCTTCAGCGCAAGGTCGATGATGTTGGCGAGCGTCATCTTGGGTGGCGCCGAGAGACCGTTGCGCACATCCTTGTGGCGCTGACCCAGGACCTGCAGATCGAGCGTCAGCACCAGCGCCGAGCATCTCGCCGCCTTGGCCCTGTCGATCAGATTAAGCACGAAGTCCTTGTCGCGCAGCACATAGAGCTGGAACCAGAACGGCTTTTTGGTCACCGAGGCGACATCTTCGATCGAGCAGATACTCATGGTGGACAGCGTGAACGGCACGCCGAACGCTTCTGCCGCTTGCGCCGCCAGCATCTCGCCGTCGGCATGCTGCATGCCGGTCAGCCCGGTCGGCGCGAGCGCCACCGGCATCGCTACCTTCTCGCCGACCATGGTCGATTCCAGCGAACGGTTGCTCATGTCGACCAGCACGCGCTGGCGGAACTTTATCTTGCCGAAATCCTCTTCGTTGGCCCGGTAGGTGCTCTCCGTCCAGGCGCCGGAATCGGCATAGTCGAAGAACATCTTCGGCACCTTGCGGCGTGCCAGGTCCTTGAGGTCGGCGATGGTGAGGATTTCGCTCATGGTTGTCCCCGCTGCTTAGGAGCGTTTTCGTGTGGGTTCGATGTCACCGGCGTCCGAGCGCTGTCTGAGGCGCAGCCTGGACACGCGCTGCCAGTCGCCGCTGCGCTCGGCTTCAGCCATCGAGCGCTCGACATAGGTGATGTGGTCCATCGCAGCCTTGCGCGCCGCGATTGGGTCTGCCGCTTTGATCGCGGCGTGGATCGCCCTGTGCTGCTCGAGCAGCGCCTCGCGTGCGCCGGGCACGCCGAACACCAGAAGCCTGTTCTGGAACACGCCTTCCGACAGCAGCCGGTAGCAGGAACGCAGCGTGTGCAAAAGGATGATGTTGTGCGCGCATTCGCAGACGGCGTGGTGGAACTCGACGTCGATTTCCGCCTCATCGTCGAAATCGCCGGTCCGGTGCGCCTCGTCCATGCGTGCCATGATGCGGTCGAGCAGGGCGAGGTCCTCCGGCGTGGCGCGGCGCGCCGCGTATTCGGCCGCCACAGCCTCGATCTCGCGCCGGTATTCCAGATAGTCGGTCACCGCCTTGCGGTGCGTGCTGATGAGATCGGTCACCGGCTTGGTGAAGAGCTGGCCGATGACGTCGGCGACATGCGTGCCGCCGCCGGCCTTGGTCGTCAGCAGCCCGCGGCCTTCCAGCGCCTTCAGCGCGTCGCGCAGGATCGGCCGCGACACGTCGAACTGGCGCGCCAGCTCGCGCTCGCCGGGCAACCGGTCGCCGGTGCGCAGCACGCCTTCGAGGATCAGGCTCTCGATCTGCTGCACCACCTCGTCGGCGGTGCGCGAATGCTCGATCCTGGAGAAGATGTCGCTCAACGGAAGGGTGCCTGGGGAACGGGACGGATGTGGCGCAGATTAAAGCCTCTGTCGCCAACTGGTCAAATTATTTATCCAATTCGTCCAGCCCGTCGCATTGCCGGCCGCGTGCCAATGGGCCTGGACGCAGATATTTGCTGTTTACGCGTCCCGCCGATTGCCGCAAGACGGCAGGGTTTGCACGAAGGTCGAAACCAGGGGGACCAACCGTGTCCGACGAGATGTCCAGTCTCGAATTCCAGCCGCGCGCCCAAGGCAGCGTGATGGGCTTTCCGGCGCATGAGGGACGGCCCGGCGCGCTGGGCGAGGTCCATGCCCGCCCGCATCCGCTGATCGAGAAACCGCGCGTGCTGGTCCAGCTCTCCTTCATGACCGAGGGCGGCACCGCGGTCGATCATGCCGTGCTGTCGGAACTGTCGCGGCGGCTGGGCATCGCCGCGCCCGAGCGCAATGCCCGCCATCATGCGATGAAATGGGGCAAGGGCACGCTGCGCTGGGAGCGCCATACGGAATTCTCGACCTATCTCTGGGAAGGGCCGCTGGCCGAAAACGGCCGGGGGCAAGAGGATTCGCCCTTCGGCAATGGCTTCTCGCCACCCGGCACCGTGATTTCCGGCATCCGTCTGGAAATCCGCAAATGGACGCAGGCGAGCGAAAGGCTGATCGCCGGCTTCGACCCGACCAGCCTGTGCTATTCGCTGGTCGAGCGGGGCGCTGCCGCCATCGTCACCGATTTCCGCCAGGACGGCGACGGCCTGACCCGCATGCTGGTGCTCGATCGCGGCCTGACGCCGGCCAGCACCGGCGCCCTGTCGCAGCGGCTGATCGACATCGAGACCTATCGGACGCTGGCCATGCTTGGCCTGCCGATGGCATTGACGCTGTCAGGCCGCGCCCGTCGCATCGAGGACCGCCTGGCGCAGACCACGCTGGAAATGAAAGCGGTCGAGACCCGCGACAGCCAGACCTTGCTCGCCGACCTCACCGAACTCGCCGCCGAGCTCGAGGCCGACGCCGCGTCCAGCCTCTATCGCTTCGGCGCCAGCCGCGCCTATGACGGCATCGTCACCGCGAGGCTGGAAGCGCTGGATGAAGAGCCGGTGCAAGGCTACGACACCTGGGCGGGCTTTCTCTTGCGGCGCATGGCGCCCGCCATGCGTACCTGCCGCTCGGTCGAGGAGCGCCAGGCCAACCTGTCGCGAAAACTCACCCGCGCCACGACGCTGCTGCGCACCTGGGTGGATGTCGATGTCGAGAAGCAGAACCGCGACCTGCTGGCCTCGATGAACAACCGCGCCCGGCTGCAACTGCGCCTGCAGCAGACTGTCGAAGGCCTGTCGGTCGCCGCCGTATCCTATTATGTCGTCGGCCTCGTCGGCTATGTCGCCAAGGGCGCCTCGGTCTTCGGTCACGCTTTCGCGCCCGAAGTGATCACCGCGGCCTCCGTGCCGGTCGCCATCCTGCTCGTCTGGTGGGGCGTGCGCCGCGTGCGGAAAATGCATTCCGAGCCGGCGAAGCATCCGGGCGAGTAGCGGACAACCATCTTCACGCGCGGGTCTGTCCGCAGCGGCAGATTGCCGCTGCGGAAGCTTGGCGTCACGCTCGCCGCCGAATGCAAGCAAAGCAGCATTTGCAACAAAACCGTCGGGCTGGTAAAAGATTTTGACCAGTCAAGAGCGGATGAGGCTGCCCGATGTCCGGCTTAGCCATGCCCAAGCCAGATGCCGAAACGATGCGCCGGCGCGCCGAGATCGTCGCCGACATGCGCATCATCGTGCCGGGCGAGGGCGTCGTCGACGCGGCCAATGAAATGCGCGCCTTCGAGAGCGACGGCCTGACCGCCTACCGGCAGCTGCCGCTGGTCGTGGTGTTGCCGCAAACGGTCGCCCAGGTCTCGCGCGTGCTGAAATACTGCAACGAGCGCAACATCCGCGTCGTGCCGCGTGGCTCCGGCACCTCGCTGTCCGGCGGCGCGCTGCCGCTCGAGGATGCGGTGCTGCTGGTGATGAGCCGCTTCAACCGCATTCTTCAAATCGACTATCCTAATCGCGTTGTCGTGGCCCAACCGGGCGTCACCAATCTCGGCATCACCACCGCCGTCGAGCAGGAGGGCTTTTATTACGCCCCCGATCCATCCTCCCAGATCGCCTGCTCGATCGGCGGCAATGTCGCCGAGAATTCCGGCGGCGTGCACTGCCTGAAATACGGGCTCACCGCCAACAATGTGCTGGGCATCGAGATGGTGCTGATGAACGGCGAGGTGGTGCGCCTCGGCGGCAGCCATCTTGATCAGGAAGGCTATGATCTGCTCGGCGTCATGACCGGTTCCGAGGGCCTGCTCGGCGTCGTCACCGAGGTGACCGTGCGCATCCTGAAGAAGCCGGAGACGGCGCGCGCACTCTTGATCGGCTTCCCGACCAGCGAACAGGGCGGCCAGTGCGTCGCCGACATCATCGGCGCCGGTATCATCCCCGGCGGCATGGAGATGATGGACCGCCCGGCGATCCATGCGGCGGAAGATTTTGTCCATGCCGACTATCCGCTCGATGTCGAGGCGCTGTTGATCGTCGAGCTCGACGGTCCAAGTGTCGAGGTCGACCACCTGATCGGCCTCGTCGAGGCGATCGCCTACAGGAACGGCTCGACCACCTGCCGCATCTCGCAATCCGAGCAGGAGCGGCTGACCTTCTGGGCCGGCCGCAAGGCGGCCTTTCCGGCGGTCGGCCGTATCTCGCCGGATTATTACTGCATGGACGGCACCATCCCGCGCAAGGAACTGCCGCGCGTGCTTGCCGGCATGCGCGACCTTTCGCAGAAATACGGGCTGGGCGTCGCCAATGTCTTCCACGCCGGCGACGGCAACCTGCACCCGTTGATCCTCTACGACGCCAACGTGCCGGGCGAGCTGGACAGGGCCGAGAGCTTCGGCGCCGACATTTTGCGCCTTTGCGTCGAGGTCGGCGGCGTCCTGACCGGCGAGCACGGCGTCGGCGTCGAGAAGCGCGACCTGATGCCGGAAATGTTCAACCAGGTCGACCTCGACCAGCAGATGCGGGTGAAATGCGCCTTCGACCCCAACCACCTGCTCAACCCCGGCAAGGTGTTTCCGCAGCTGCGCCGCTGCGCGGAGCTTGGGAGGATGCATGTGCATCGCGGGCAGGTGGCGTTTCCGGATATTCCGAGGTTTTGATGAAGACTCAGGATCAAAGTTCCTCGCCCCCGCAAAGCGGGGGAGAGGTGGCCAAGCTTTCCAAGGTCGCAACGTCGGCGGTCGGTGTTTCCTCGCCC
>NZ_JAIUHU010000026.1:0-41986 GCF_020165275.1 Mesorhizobium sp. Ca11
GCGGGGTGGAGCAGCCCGGTAGCTCGTCAGGCTCATAACCTGAAGGTCACAGGTTCAAATCCTGTCCCCGCAACCAATTCTATCATAAATCTATAACCGTCCCGGTCTAACCGGGGCGGTTTTTTGTTCAAATGGCGCGTAAGTGCTACGGCGCAAAGGGCGTATCACTGCGCCGAGAAGTCGCGCGAAACGTAAAAGTGAGCAAGTTAGCGCGACTTGGCCCCGTGTAACGCGCAAGCCGTTGTCTCATTGTGGACGGTAACGGGTTGCTCATATTGGGCTAGGCAGGGCGGGCTAGGTAGTGCATGGGCCGACCTCGAAAATGGCAGCCTTGCGCGCCAATCTTGGTCGTTCAGCGCCCGGCGACCCACTCCCAAAAGCGGGCATGCGCAAGTAGCTAGAATAGCGCGCTTACAAAAGCCGACATTGGCCTGGCACCTTGGCCAATAGTCAGGCGCTCGCATGGTCCTAAGGTCTACCCTCAGCAAACATTCTGCGTCTCGTGGAGATCAAACATGGGACATCTTTTGCCTCTCGCCAAGCATCAGGCAATCAAGCAGTGGCGATTCTCGAACCGGCCGGAATTTCATTCAGCCTTGGCTTCGCAAGCGCGTTAATTACCGGCCGCTCCCCCGCAGCGGCGGCCGCTTGCCCGGGGTCATACCCGGAAGTCGTCATCAGGCCGAAGATGATCGGGCCACACTTCGACAGGCCGATGCTAGAATGCGCCCTGAACTACATCGATGCGATGTCGAGGTGCGTTCCAGTCCCGGGCGTTGCGCTTGCAGGACAGGACGCGCATGTGTTGGACGACCTGTCGGGAAACCAGCGGTTCTTCTTGGGTTTTGCCCAGAACTGGAGCGGGAACTATTGCGCCCGGTCCTTCAGCATGCCCTGCTGACGGATCCGCTTGCACCAGCGGTGCAGCGGACGTGGATCGTGCGCAACTTCGATGCATGGTACGAAACATTCGACGTCCAGCCACCGACGATCTATCCTCCAGAGGAGGACCGCGTGAAAGGCTGGTAGCGGAACGCGGGACATCCTTAACGCAGGGCGGCCCACGTCCGCCCTGCCATCTTACCCCGCGAGCAGCATCAACCCAGACGCTGTTCCTCTGCCTGGATGTGTGTGCTCCGGGCTTGTAGTTGGGGTAGACCGAAAAACTGCATTGACCATCAAGAACAGCCCCTTGTTTCCTGTGAGTATCCGGTCAAAGTTCGAAAGACTTGTGGCTCAGGCGAATAATGACGCGGTAGCCTGACAGAAGGAGGAGAAGTCGTTGCTACTTGCAGAGTGCCTATTCGGATCGACCTTGGGGTCGTCGCGTTGATCGAGGACTCCGAACCTGTAGTCACTGCGGTCTTGTTGGCGCGTGGGCTCTGCGAGATCTACGACCGTATCGCCCAGGAAGGCGAGATCGTTCACCAAGGGGCTTCGATGCCACCGATCGCTCGAAGGGCGCTGGCCCGTCTGTCGCGGCATTGCCTAACCGAAGGAGTCGATGACTTGGGGTCGAGCATCCACCTGGTGATGGGGGCCGCGTCGCGGGCGATGGGGTTTTGGGGCATCCCCAGCTTCGCCAGAGACTTCAAGTACAGCGACGTGGAGTTGGTGGACGACGCCTCGGGCGTTCCGACCGCCGACTGCAGGGAACTGGCGCGGCTGGGCGGAAGCGAGATCGATGCCATCGAGGACATCCATCATGAGCAGTTGAGGGTCGCGGTCCAGAGCTACCCGGCTGCTCAGCGGAATCGGGCTTACACCTCCATCAGGGAATTCGTGGTGCGGCAGCCGGTTTGCAGTCTGGACGCCCTGCACAGGTTTATCACGAACGGTCACCTGCATGGCGCGCGCGCGATCGCTTCCCTTTACCGGCCAATTCCTCAGACTGCGATGGCAAATGGCTCCGCCCGGCTGTGCGGACGTTGCGGGTCTCTGCTCTGGCCGACCAGCGATCCCGCGTTCCCCAATGGACGATGCAGAGTGCGTCGGTGCGCCATCCGTGGGGAAACGATCGTGGGCTACGGCATCGCTGATCCTTCGTTGTTTCGACTCGCCACGGGTGCCGTTCTGGCCTTCTGGGTGGGACCCGGGCTCGACGAGGTGGCGTTGCATGACCACCTCGCTGGCCAAGGCCGATCCGTTTCCCTCTACCCCATGTCCGATGCTGCGGATGTCGGGCTCGACGGGCTGGAGGTTGGTCTGGACGTGAAAAACTATGCGAGCCCGCTCGTCCTCGGCGCTCGATTGTCAAGAGGCGTTGGGCGTCTCACTATCTTTGGTCGGAAGATCATCGTCGTCCCAGACTACAAGGTGCGGCTGAACCCCCGCTACATCGACGATCTCCGAGCATCATACGTAGGTGCAGAAAACTTGGAGTTCATGACGGTTGCCTCCGTCATCGAGGAATTCTCGGCATGAGAGCGCAGCCGAAGGACTTTGTGGGAGCCCTGGGGGCGCAATGGTTGTGCGCGGCCATGGACACCATCCTTGGGGCGAAGCATCTTCGCGATGCCCCAGCATTGATGTCGGGCTTCGGCTCGGTGCTGGACAGCGCAACGCTTAAGGGCTTCGCGGAGGCGGCCACGGCCCTTCGTCTGCTCGGCGTCGTGGCTGCATCGGAGATCCAGCTGCGTCAGCTGGTCTACTCGGCGCTTAGCTGGGAGGAGGACCACCGCCACCTGCCCGATTACAGGGAGCCGCCGTACAGGATCGATGCATCAGATCCTCGGTTCCCATTTCGCAGGCGAGTCCCGGACGACGACCCAGAACTGGTCGCGATGATGGCTGCGATCAAGAACCCTTTGGCGTTTAGATCATGGTCGCTCGCTTCGGCCGATCCGACACGATCTATGATAGTCGAGGTGGGTCCCTCAGGATCGAGCGAGAGGATCTCCGTTGATCTCGAAAGCTTCCTTCCAGATGCTCCGCCGCGTTTCGATTTCACCAGGGAGCCGCGTGGTGCCATCGAAGTACCGGTATCTGAACTGATCCTCGTGGCCGAGGAACTCGACGAGATGGATCGGCGGCGGCCGGGGCGACCGCCCGGCAACTGGGCGGCCCGGATGCGCGAGGCGAATGGCGCTCTGAAGGTGGAGATGCTCTCACCCGATAGGGCCACTGGTCGCCTGGTCGCGAAGGACACCATTCGGCTAGACGGGCTGCGGCACCTGATCGGTCTCCCTGGCACCGGCAAAACCACGTTGATCGTGCTGTTGCTCATGTGGCTGAGCGCACGGGACTACCGCGTCGTCGTCCTGCTGCCATCCATTGAGACATCGTTGAACCTGCTTGGCGACCTGCGCAACTACGGCGCTGATGTCGGTTTGCTGATGGGCCAATCGCCGCAGACCCGCATAGACCACGCTCGAAAACTTGCCGATCGCATTGGCGCAACCGAGACCAAAGGGTTCGGCGCAACGGCGGAGGGCGCGGAATTGTTGGCACTGAACTGCGCTTTGGGCGGCTTCGAACAGGATGCTCAACCAGAACGCGAGTTTCCTCACCTGTCGCCCCCGTGCACGTCCGTGCTTCAGCGCTCGACCAAGGCGGATGGCTCGCTGCGACCAACTGAAACGGCCCATCTCTGTCCACTGTCGGCGCACTGCGGCCGCCTGAGAGCGCCGAGGGAACTTACCGATCACAACATCTGGTTGGGCCATGTACTGTCGATGGACACCCGGATCAGCCCGCACTTCAGCGATGATCGGATTCGACATTTCGAAGCGGTGGCCATGAATTCCGATCTGGTCATGGTTGATGAGGCGGACGGAGCGCAAGCCGTTCTCGACCGCAAGGCCGTGGCGTCGCTCGATCTGACCGGCAGCGAGTCCAGTTACGAGCACGCGCTCAATCGAGATCTCTTCGTTCCGTTGTCGACCGGGCGAACCGATGTAGCGGCAGGCAGCATCCAGCAGTACGGTCGAGCAGCGTCCGACTTCCGCAGCTTGAATCACAGCCTGGTCGGGCACCTTCAGAACCTGAGGCTCCGAAGCGGAGTGGAGACGCCGCTATCGCGGTTCGAGGATACCTTCGTCACCGGCAACAACATCCTCACGGCCATCTTCAGCCCAGAGGACATCTCCATCCTGTCGGGCCCCCAACGCGAGAGCGAAGAAAGGCGCTTCAACGCCATCCGGGCGTTCTGGGACGGCTGCATCCGCGCGGCCCTGATGCGCCGCACGGACGAGGACCAGGACGTCGACGGATACGGCTTCGATCCCGAGCGCATCGCCATCGACCTCGGCAGGAGCAAGGGCGAGGTGTCGGCGACCGCAACGGCCATAGCGGGGCTGACGCGCGACTGGATCTCGGAGCCGCTGGCTGCGCAGCGCGATCAGTACTTGGAGCAGGTGCGCAGCGAATTCTTCAAGCTCGTCGAACCTGGCGCTCATCTGGGGCGTGACGAGGTCGTCGAGCTCTTCCGTTTTCTCGTCGGCGTGACCACCGTCGTCATGCAGTTTCTTGCGCTAATCCCTGCTCAGCAGGCCATGGTGGCCGAGGGCGTTCACAAGGAGCCGCTGTTCCAGCAAGGTATTTCGGAGGACCTCGGGCGGCTGGTTCCGGAGGCGCTGATCGGTCGGCTCTCCGGAGTCCGGTTCCGCTATGAGGACGAAGGCCTCCGGTCCAAGGTTCGCCTGCAATACGTGTCGTTCCGCGGCGCTCCCAGGGTGCTGCTGTATCGTCTTGGCAGGTTGTTGAGGCATCAAGGCCGTGCAAGGGGCCCCAATGTCCTGCTTGCGAGTGCAACATCGTACTTGGCGGAGAGTCCAACTTTCCATATCCCCGTCGGGCCTGACATCGTCCTGCGTCGCACCGGGCGGGACGTGGGGTCGCGGCAGTCGAAGTACGTGTTCGCGCCGATACCAGACACATCGAACCCAAGCCGGATGCTGCGGTTCAGCGGCTCGTCGACCACCGAGCAAGACAGAGTGCTCAAGAAGATGGTCGAGCACTACTTCCTCGGCGAACACCCATTGGCGATGCAAATGGTGACCGACTTCGATCCTGGCCGCAAGGTCGGTATGGTGGTGAACAGCTATGAGCAGGTGATGAAGGTCAAGGCCCATATCAAGAGGATAAGGCCAGACCTGGCGGGCCGCGTGATCGGCGTGGCGAACAGGCCGCCCGATCAGAACGATGGGGATTGGATCAGTGCCGCACAGGTCGAGCGCCTGAGCGCTCGGGACAATTGGGACGTCCTCCTCTTCCCGATGAAGGCGCTGGCAAGAGGGGTGAACATCGTCTTCGAATCGGGGCCTAGGGTCCGCGATGCCTTGCTCGGGACCCTCGTGTTCCTAATTCGTCCGCATCCGGCATCGGAGAGCCTGGACCTCGTCGCGGGCATTGCCGGTCAGCAGTCATTGGCATTCGACATGCGGCATTTCCGCGACGAGGAAGGATACGAGGACTTGGCGACCGCTTGGCGCCACGCGCGTCGCGAGCTTTCATCAGTCACACGACGCCTGTTGCGGTTCCCACTGCAGGCCAGCCGACTAGGCGAGCTCGCGATACCCTTCACGGCGGACATAATGGTCGACGTGCTCCAGACCATCGGCAGAGCGATGCGCAATGGAGCAGCCGCACGGGCGATCTTCGTGGACGCTGCATGGGCACCTCGCTCCGCGGCAGGTGCTCAGGACAACTTCCGGAGCAGCATGTTGGTGGCGATGCGGGACATCCTGCGCAATCGTATTCACGACGATGACGCCGTCGATGCCGAAATCTACGGGGCTCTCTACTCGCCCTTCTACGATCCGCTGTGTCGCTGCGCGGGCGTAGCATTCTCGGATGGACCACTAGATGAGTGACCGACTGCCAGACATCCTGTACCGCGGCGTGAAAGGCAGTCGGTCTGGAGGAAGGGAAACCGTCGTCTCTGCGCTGCAGTTCGACGGCGAGGCCGGCGATCCCGTGGAGGCTGAACGCGTCACGTGGACAACGCGCGCTGCGGCATTGATGAGGGAGCTCGGTCAGGCGGGTGATGCTTCCGAGAAGGAAGGGGGGCACGCGTTGCCATACGCTTCCCTGCGGGCGTCGATCGCGTCGCAGGTGCCAGAAGCATTGGTCCTGGAGCGCGATCTCGGTGCGCCTTGGTCAGACCAGCCGAGAGCATTGATGGATGTGCCGAGCAGCGGCGATCTCAAGGAGAGACTGGGAAGGGCGCTCACACTCTGGGTAGGGTCGGCATTGCGCCCATGGGCTACAAGAGTCGGTGCGCCCGAGCAGCTCGTGGACGCGATCGATGTCTTGGCCTCGAACGCCTTTTCCTGGCAACGCCGCTCGGTCGTTCTTGGAGGAGCTTTGACGTCCGACAGTTTCGTGGAGGCGCGGGATGCCATCATCCACACCTTCGCGCGTGGACTCGAAGGCAAAGTGCTCTTCGAGGGCATGGGGCCGGTTCGGCGGATTGTTCGGGGCCGCAGTTCGTCCAATCAGATCGACTTCGTCACCTGGCCGAGGCGGCACGACGAAGCACTCTATTCGATGGTGGCCACGATCACGGTCGAGACCGTTCCGTTCTCCGAAAAGCCGATCGCCACAGTGCGCGCGTCCCGTCGGCGCTGGATGCAGGAGGTTCCAACCGGTCGAGTCCTCATCGGTCAGAGCAACGTGAGCCTTACGCTCATGGCCCAGAACGGTGCGAAAGTGTGCTTGGAAGTACCAGCGCCGGTGCGATCGCAGCAGGTTCAAGACCCGATCACGCCTGAATTCCTCGGGCACCTGCTCGGCATGGGCGCCGACATCGGCAGCAGCATGGCCGAGCAGGTGGAGAGGGGTGCCAGTTCTTCCCACTTCTTCGGCATCCCTTACCAGCCGCGTTTCGGTTCCCATCCCATCGGCGCGGGCGTTTCCACGAGAGATCAGACCGATCTCTTCGATGTCGTGCGGCAGATTATGGACGGCCTCGGATTCGTTGCGATACCGTTCGAGGAAACAACCACGACCAAGCAGGTGCCGAAGCGGGCCGAGGAACTCCACAAGGCATTGGAGACCGAGGCGCTGCTGTCCGACATCGCCATTGCAGTAGGGCGAAACGATCTTGCGGACGATGCATCCATCCGAGCCGCGTGGGACTCCCTGGATCTTGGCGAGAATGGTCCGATCATAAGCGCCACGGCCGCGTCCAAGGCCCGCGAGAAGCTACTGGAGGTCAGAACCGCCAACGCCCAACGGGTGTCCAGAGCTTTCGGTGAGAGGAAGCCATCGGTGGTGGCGATTGCTCGTAGCGAGAACGAGCGCCGCCTGCTCGAATCTGTCCTGCGAACCCTATTCGGGACAAGTATCGAGGTGAGCACTCGTCCGCTGCCCAGCGATGTGCACGGATCACGCGCGACCCTTCCGCTGTCCGAAGCGAAGAATGGTCAACGCTTCGAGGCTCGTGTCGCCGCATGGCGACCTCTTGCCGAGTTGCTTAACCAGATCGATGGCGGCTGTCACGCGCTGGTGCAGGCGACCGACTGGTATGATGGACGACCAGACGATCCAGTCAACAAGCCGGCCGGTCGGTACGCACTCGCCGCGGAGGCCAACGCGAACGTGCAATATCTGCGACCTAGGGCGTCGGGTCATAGAGGATTCGCGAACTACCTCCACCGGATACAAGCGGCGACGTACGATCTGATATTCGGTCATGCAGGACTGGTCTCCGATGTCGCGAACGTGGTCGCCGATGCGTTCCGGGACAGCACGGACGAGCCAACATCGTTGATCGGGATATCCGTCCTCACTCAGGCGCGCACCCGACTGGCAGGCAAGGGCGGCAAGCTCTGCATCGCGACCCGGGTCGATTGCCAGAACGGTCGGACCACGGCACGGGTGGGCTGGTACGACGGCGAGATGAAGTGGTCCGCGAGATGGGAGCCGCTGTTCAAAGCCTTGAAGCGGATCGCAAGCCCTTCGATCAAGGCGTCATTGGGGAGCGGCCTTGCGACCGAACGCGCCAGTTTCCAGGCGTTCGTGCGCGAGATCTTGGACGATTGCGTTGAAGTTGGCGACCGCCCCCTCGTCATGATCGACAGCACTGGGGCAGCCTCCCTGTGGCCCTGGCTTAAGGACGGTCAAATCTCCGGCGAGATCACTCTTGGTTCGGAACGCCTGGACGCCTCTCGTCGATGGCCCGGCGCCAGATTGGTTCGCGTGCGCTTGGGCAATGCGGCTCGGATCGCGGAGCGCAAGACCGCTGACTATGTCGCAGTTGCCACCGACACGGGAGCCGAGACCGGTGAGATGCTCCGCCGGTACTGCCCCACCATAGTCGCGAGGACGGTCAAGCTCTCGTCGTCGCGCACTGGCGCTCATTACTGGGCGACAGCGGGATATTTCCAGATGTCGCTGCCAAGAGGACTGAGCGTCTATCGGCGTCTGGTCTCACTGGTTCACGTGGCCAAGGCGTTCAAGGACGCTCCTCAACCCATGGAGAAGCTCTTTGCGCCGGTCGAGATACCGATCTTTGACGTGAGCTACCGGCTCCCGAACCCGATCGAGATCACCGTCGCCAGCACACGGGAGGGGGACGATCCCGATCGCATTGCCCACCTCGTCGCCAGCCTCAGGTACGGCTATGGGCATACCGCGTCCGCCACGTCCTTGCCCGCCCCACTATCGTTCGAGTCCAAGGCGCGAGATTACATGACGCGCTTCGCCCTTGATCTGACTCCGGAGGAGGACGACGAGGCCGCCGAAGTCGGGCAAGGACCAGCGGTCGACGACGGCACGTATGCCGACGACGGCGCGCCGGATGATGCCGGTGCTGGCGGTGGGGCATCCGACAAGCAGGCCTGGGACGGCATACTTGCTACCAAACCGGGGGTGACGGTCCTCAATGCTCCGCTATGGCCTAGGGACGCCGGCGCGCCCATCTTCAAGCACAGCGATGGGTCTGAGACCGCTGTGCACATGTTCCATCAAGCGCCGAAGGTGGATAGGGAGCGGCGAAACGACGGCGGCGATGAAGAAGCGCCTACTTGGTCGGAACTTGCGGGAGTCATCCGTCTCCCGGACTTCGTGACCGAGGAATGGCTCTCCGAGTTTGTGCAGATTCCGAATGCACAGCTCAGGGCCATTCATCAGTCTCGATCTGAACTGGCGACATTGACCGGCTTCGATGGCTGGCCGGACCTCCGGCCCGACCAGAACGATTTCGTGCCGATCCTGATAAATGGCCTGAGGTATCCACGATTCGCCGCCGCGATCTGTCAGATCGCCAAACGAAGCATGGCTTCGAACAAGGCTAAGCAGTGGAGCCCCTTCAACCCTCTCTGGCGCCAAGCGATCACGGCGGCGAAATCCACGGTCCGGTCCGATGCGTCCCTCTCCAGACCCGACACCTTCTGGAATTTCCTCGATATTCTGTTGAAGGGCAACGCGGTCCGACTCGCCAAGGCTCAAGTCGTGCTTGGCGCCTATGAGCACCCGTTCGACGCAGCGATCATCGGCACGATCAAGAACGATGGGCGGCTCGGGGACGTTCGCGAGTTCGCGACCGACGCCGCCGAGCACCTTTTTCGTTCCGACTACGAATGGTCCGGCGACATTCGGCGCTTCCCACCCAAGCCGACTGGCGAGGGTGAGGTGCAACCCGCTCAAGCCGAGTTCGCCGAACCCGAAGGGCCATCCATCAACACGGCCCGTCAAACCCAAACGGAGCATGTCCCCATGATTGGCACCAATGCAGTTGGCCATTCAGCACCTGCCCTGGACATGGGAACGGAAATTGACATGGCGTCCGACGCACCCGATGAGACGACGTCGATCGACGGTGAAGTCGCTTGGCGCAGCGCCATGGGCAGCATCCTACGATTTGCGGACCTCGACGCGGGGCCTGACGAAGGCGTCCTAACCAAGATCGAGGAGCAGCTCGAAGCCGCGCGGCAGGCGCTTGTTCGATACGATGCGTCCAAAAAGAAGGCTGTGTCCGCTCAAGCCTTGTTGGAACGGTCCCAAGCGATACTCGAACACGCCAAGGCAGTTCTAGTCGATGCCGGGGTCGAGAACGAGGATTTCGGTAGCGTTCCGACCGGATCCTTCAGCGCGACGATCGATCTCGAAGCAGCGGCCTCGATCGAAGAGACGCTTGCGTCGGCGGAGGAAATTGGGAGCTTTGCGCGGGAGAAGATCGACAAGGCGCAACGCATCCTCCGGCAGATGCTGATGACTCGACTGGACGAAGCCTCCGCTCTGAGGATACAAGCGATCGAAGCAGGTCGCAGCGTGATCGCCTCCGCGATCGAGGTGCTGCAGCGATTGGCGCCGGTCCCGCCGCCCCCCGGGGACAGGCAGTTCGAGGCTTCGGGTGATGCAGCCGAACCGCCCGCGTTGGACGAGCCGCCTTCTCTCTCAGCGGACGCGACGGAAGCCGACGAGACCTTCTCGACACCGCTGGACGATGTCGGCGAAATCTCTTCGAAGCGCGATTGGGATTCCTCCTATGAGCTGGATG
Organism: Mesorhizobium sp. Ca11; assembly: GCF_020165275.1. Taxonomy (NCBI): domain Bacteria; kingdom Pseudomonadati; phylum Pseudomonadota; class Alphaproteobacteria; order Hyphomicrobiales; family Phyllobacteriaceae; genus Mesorhizobium; species Mesorhizobium sp. Ca11. The sequence continues at coordinate 10,445 of NZ_JAIUHU010000026.1, forward strand.
AATTCCCGCCCGTCGAGGATGCCGATCTCGTCCTCGATCGGTTCGCAACCGAGCCGGACGAGGTCGAAGATGCATTGGCATCCGGTCCGGATCCGATGGTGGCGAAGCTCGAAGAGCGATTCGAGGAATTCGTCGTCACACGGAGGTTCGGGCTTGCATTCCACTTGTCCGAGGCGGCGCGTCGAGCTGGCCTGCACCAGGATTTCGCCGTTTCCCTGCCGGAATTGAAGCTTGCTGCCTTCGCGGGCCGCTTCAACCACGCTGCCCACCAGGGCAGCTCCGTGGTCCACGACCTGATGACCGAGGCCGCGCTGGTGTTCGAGAGCCTCGATGACGAGCAATCAACAACCACGGCAAGGCGGATCATGGGACTGGCTTCGCTCGCACCATTCGCGATCTTCCATGGCGAGTCCGACGCCAAGGCCGCCCTTGAATCCCTGCGTCAGGTGGGGCCGGGCCTTGGGAAAGCAGTCCATGGGCTGAGGGAGGCCTTGGCAGCTCCGCTCAGATCCGGGATCTCGCTCAGTCCTTCCCTGCTTCGGCTGGCGCGCGAGGATGCACAGGACGACGAGTACACGCGCATCCTTGCTGACAAGATCAAGCATGCCTTGGAGGAATTCGGGGCCAAGCGCTACAAGTTCCAGTTGGGGAACAAGCTTCGTGGTGCCCTTACCAATCGTGATGGCGCCTTAGGCAACCTTGGGGAGCGGGTCGAACGAGGCGGGCAGTCGGCATTGGACGCCGCCCGAAAGTTCGCTGCCCAGTACAACGACCGTAGCTCTGTCATCCACCTCCTCGAGGAGACGGAGAAGCGGGTCGCAACATACAAGCTCACAGGCATCGATGGCATCGCCAGAGAGAAGCTCGTCGGTCTCATCCAGTCGCTGGCGCAGCTCTGCGCGGAATACGTCGATTCCGCCGACGCTGCGCCAGTGATGAAAGGCATGAGGGCCAATATTCAGAAGGCGAGGTCCGGCATCACCGACGCGGTCGATACCCTGGATGGCGCGCTCGCGCAGTTTCCAGCGGCCACTGCGCTGGAGGCATCCGCCGTCAAGTTCGCACGAGAGGCCTTCGACAGCTTCAAAAAAACGCTGAACGGCGGGGAATCTACCCCTAGTCCAGTCGATCATCTGGTTGCTCTGCATGGGCAGCTCCTATGGGTATCGGCGCTCAACTTCGGCCGCGGTTGGTATCCGGCGCCGTACGCGCCAGAAACTGTCACGAGCGCGCTCGTCGGAGCGGGCTCGGACCAAATCCATGGCGCCGCCGATGGGGCTGCCTTCGATACCGCGATCCGGAAGCGACTGGCTGTCGGATCGCACATCGCAGCGTCGATGATGATCGAAATGGCGGTATCGTTCGGGGTTGCCGACTTCGATCCCGAAGGCCTGTCCGAACTTCGCCTTGCAGATGAGGAGACGAAGAGGGATTCGCTTGAGGCGGATCTTCGTGACGCAAGGTTGATGGTCGACCGCGTCCAACGAATGGGAGGTGTCGGTTCCATCGACGAAGCGCAGTCGCTTCTCTCCCTGCTGGATCGAATCGAACCCAGGGCATTGCCCGAGATCGTGCCCTTGGAGGCACGAACGGAAGCAACGGAGGAGGACGAGCAGATACTCGACTTCAGGGCGGCGTACGGGTTAGTCGCGGACGTCAGGAGCAAGGTCGACGTCCTTCTCACCCGTCCCCGCGAACAGCTGCTGGCTAGACTGGGGGTCTTGGAGTCCAGGAGGACGGCCGCTGCTGGTGATCTGGATACGGTGCGTGGATTGGTGCAACGCGACGATCTTTTGACGGCGACCGAATACGTAGAGTTCCTCGAGAACGGTCGCGGGCTGCCTGAGACCACCTCGCCCAACCCTCGATACAGAGCGTACTTCCCGAAGGTGCCCGATGCGTTGGCGGAGATGTCTCGCACCGAGCAGGATCGCATACTTTCAGTGATCGAAGAGGGCGGCGAGTTCGCCGGTCTGAACTTCGGACGGATCGCTGCGGATCGACGCGCTGATGTGGTGAACGTGCTGGAGGAGTGGAACGAGCTCAAGCGAGCGGTCGCCTCGTTGCGACAAGAAGCAGACGTCGCAGGCCGCCTCGTGCGGTTGCTCGAAGGCTTCGGACTGAATGTCGTGCTGCGGTCACCGAATCCGCGCGGCAATCGCAAGTTCTACACCATGGACATGCACGTGGACCTGTTGCCGGACAGCGCCTCGGTACTTCTTCCAGACTTCGGCAGTCTTACGGGGGGAGAGTATCGCTTCTGCATCGGCCCCAAGATGCCCACCGATAGCGAGGTTGCCGGCATCGAGGCCGATGCAGGAGCCCTCCGGCTAGTCTTCGTAGTGACCGATGTGGTTCCGTCCGAGCGCCGGCGGCAGCAGCACCTGTCCAGTCTCGAGAAATCAAGGCGGTTGCTCGCGATCGACGAGTCCATCGTCTATTTCACGCTCTCCGAACCCGAATCGCGCGGACTGACCTTGTTCGAATTGGCTCAGCCCTTCTCCTTCGCGGATCCTTACCGCGACTATGGCAATCAGGCCGTGCCGAGAGAGATGTTCTTCGGGCGCGCCGAGGAGCGCAGAAAGCTTCTTGAGCCCCATGGCAGTTGCATCGTCTACGGCGGGCGACGCCTGGGCAAGACCGCGCTCCTACGTCATCTGCAATCCCAGGGGGATGACCCCGGAGCCGGCACAGCGGTGGCGTACGTGAACATCAACGACATCGGGACCAATGCTGGCGAAGAGCAGATATGGGAATCGATGTCCCGCGAGCTGAAGCCGATCTTCTCGAAACCGGTCGAGCAGAGCGATCGGTTCAGCGAGACGATCCGGCGCTGGCTGGCGGGGGACAGCAAGCGGCGGGTGCTGGTGCTCCTGGACGAGTCCGATAGGTTTATCCAGGCCGATGCAACCAAGGATTTTGTCCAGTTCATTCGTCTGCAAAGGCTAATGGACGATACGAACCGACGGTTCAAGTTCGTGCTCGCGGGTCTGCACAACGTGACGCGGCTCGTGCACACCGAGAACCCGCCCCTCAAGCATATCGCATCCGATCCCCAGCGTATCGGGCCGCTCATGGACGACGAGCTCGGGGATGCCGAGGCATTGGTCAAGCGCCCACTGGCGGGCATGGGTTATGAGTTCGAGAACCGTGAGGACGTCTGGCGCATCCTCAGCTACTGCAACTACTACCCGGTCCTGGTGCAGAAATTCTGCGAGGGCCTGGTTCGGGAACTGGTCAAGGAAACGTTAAAGAAGCGACGGCCCATAACCGGGATCACGTCGGACCACGTTCGCCTGGCGCTGGAAAACGAGACGATAGCGAAGGAGATCGGCGAGACCTTCGATTTCACGATCAGCAAGATTGAGGACCGGTACTCCCTCATCGCGAACATCGTCGCCGAGCGAGCCCTGCGCGATGCCGCGGACGGCCGAGTGGGTGAAGGCATGACCGCAGTGGAGGTCCGCGACGCCGCCGCGTCCTGGTGGCCAGCGGCCTTCGGGGAGGCCAATCGCCTCTCGGTGGCAGAGGATCTGCTTGACGAGATGGAGGGATTGGGCGTGCTGCGTCGCGTGCAGCCTGATCGCTGGGCGCTTCGTTCGCCGACGATCCTCCGGCTCCTTGGCAACGACGACAAGATCGCGGCCAAGCTCGGCGAGTTCATGGATCGCAATGCCCCACCGGTCTTCGACCCGCGGTCGATGCGCCGAAAGCTTAAAGCAAATGCGGCCATGCGCATACAGGAGGGCGGGATCAGTCCGCTCACCTTGGGTCAGGAGCACGACATGCTGCGGGACAGGGCTCCTGCCACACTGATCTTCGGCAATGCGCTCTCCGACATCGGGATGGTCACAGGCGCCCTCTCCTCCGCCTCGAGCTCCCGGGAGGACAAGCGCGGTACCGGGCACGTCACGGCCCGGTCGTTCCAGTCGATGGATGCCATGCTCAAGGACCTCAAGGGGCCGTTGCCCGGAGAGCCCGCTGCGCTTCTCATCGTTCATGACGCCAGTCCATGGAACGCCGCGTGGGTCGAGGGGGCACTCCGCGCCAGATCGGTCCGCGAGGGGAAGGTTCGATTGATCTTCGTGGGGCAACCGGAACACGCCCTGGATTGGGTCCGCGACCCGAGCAGCAAAGCACTGTCCAAGGAGGTGAAGATCGTGCCCTTGCAGACCTGGTCCACAACTCTAGCGGACCATTTCCTGCATCAGGAGCATCTCGATCCGATGCACTTCAGGGCTTCGTTGCAGGCCGCAACCGGCGGATTCAACCGGCTGATGCAGCAATTGTTCACCACGGGAGGAACTGTGAACGCCAAATCCCTAGCGACGAGGCTCGAGAATACGGCAGTTCGACGTCGCCGCGATCCAGCGTTGCCGGGCGAACTGGGCCTCGCAGGGGCGATGTACGACATATTCAAGGCCGTAGCGGTATACACGGAGGGCGATATCACCGCCTATGAGATAGGTGAGGGACCGGTTGCGGAGCTTGGTGCCAACCTCGCGGGGCAGCAGGTCGTCGATTTCGGAGTGATGATGGGTCTGCTCGAGGCACAGGGAGCAGGGTCGGCTCGCGACGAGGACAGCCGGCCGTACCGTTTGAACGCGCTCGCCAGATCGTTGCTCGGGGCCGGAGGTTCGTAGTGACGATCGACTGGGGCAGCGTGGACTGGTGGGATCTACCAGGACCATCAGCGTTTCTAGGACGTGCCGTCGACCGGCTGGCTTCCGACGACGGCGGCTTGATCGGGCTCTCCTTCCCAACACGACGGCCAACCGGCCTGATCCTAGCCCTCGTATCCGCTTTGGAGCAGGGGCGAGGGCTTCGTGCAATCCTGGTAGACGCCCGGAACGCGAGCGGCGCCCGATCGCCTGCTCACGCCTTGGCCGCAGCTGCTGGGGCGCCACCCGGAAGCATCCGATCCACCAATGACTTCATCGAGTCGGCCGCCCTTGCTAACGCCGTATTCCTCATCGACGAGCTGGGTGTCGAGCAGTGGAACCAGTGGAGCCTCTTCTTCCGCACCTTCCGCAATGAGCGAACCCGGTCCGGAAGGATCTCGGCCCCCAGCCTGGGGGTGCTTACACCGCTGACTCTCCCTCTCGATGAGGTCGAAGCGGTTTTTGGTTCATCCGAGGTGAAATGGCGAGACGTGGTCTCCCGAGCGGATATGCACCTCTTCGTCGAGTCGCGGCTCGGACGGTCCGGTCGTCTCGCGGAGCGGGCAGCCGTAGCGACTGTCGCGGAAGTCGCATGCTGGGACCCTGGGATTGCGCTTCAACTCACTGAACGCCCTATAGGGGACCAGATCGACCCGCGTCAGCTCCTCAGCGCACTGGAACTCAAGCTTGGAACGCCCTCTTGGTCGAACGGGCTCGTCGACCTGATGGACGGAGCCCCGCACATGCACACTCTGGCGCTCCTGGGCTCCAGGGAGCTCTTGGCACGACGGGTATGGCGGGCACACGTCGCGACCATCTTCCCCGCGATTGAACAGATCCGCCAGGCGTTCGTGGAAAGGTACTTCGGCAAGCTCACCTCGATCCTGCCCGTCACCAAGACCTTCCAGAACAACACGGAGCGAACGTACCACCATCCCCTCCAGCTTGAGATCAATGACGTCTTCTATCATCTGAAGGATGAGATCCCGCCGCTCGAAGCGAACCTTCTCCGAGACCTCAAGACGCTGAGGACATCGATGGCACATATGGAGCCCGGCGACGCTTCGCTCATCGTCAGGGCATCCAGGAGCTGGCAGATGATGCTTGGGGATACCGAGGGCTTCGCCGGCGGCGTCGGTTGGGATTGGCCGCGCTGCGGTCAACGCCTCGTCCTGCTGGTCGGTCCGTCCGGGGCGGGCAAGAGCTCCTATGCCGCGGCCAACTACTCGACCGAGCTGGTGATATCCGCCGATGCGATCCGCGAAGAGCTCTATGGCAGCCACAATATGACCGGAGGCCAGGAGGCCGTGTTCAACACGGTGCGGCAACGTGCAAGACTTGCACTCGCCGCAGGGAACAGCGTGGTGATCGACGCCACCAACCTCAGACGCAACGACCGTCTACTCAACGCCACCTTGGTCCCGGCCGACATCGCCGTCGACTACGTGCTCATCGATCGTCCGATGGCGGAGAAGCTGCGCGATGGCGGTTGGCGTCTGGAAAAGAAAGGCCTCATCGAGGGCCACACCAACCTCCTGCTCGGAGAACTTGGTGACATCCTGGCGGGCGATGGCCTGCCGAATGTGACCGTTCTCGATCGACGAACCTAATTCTGTCCAGACGCGCTAAATCCGTCCAGACGCGGATGCCAGCAGTGGCGAAGAGCTCGCTGCCAATGGGCTGGATCGATAGCCAGGCTGGGTTGCTTGCCAGCCAAGAACGCCTTGCTGAGTGGCTCGAGGGCCAGCGACCCCCAGAGTTGGTATTTGCCGAGGTCGTCCGCCGCCTTCCTGGTCAAGAGTTGCAGCTCGATTGACGCACTTTCGACGGCCATGTCGCTCGAGAGTAGGGTCGATCAACGGCAGACCCAGTGGAGCATTCCAGGTTATGATCTGACGGGCAGGCGTACCCTGGAACCTTTGCGCTATTCGCAGGTCAGATGGGAACTCTCGCGAAACTTGAGGTGCTTCCGCGTACAGGAACACCAGCACAGGACGTGTGGGATCTAAAATTGCTTTTTGGTAGCTCGGTCCTTCGGGCCTCGTGGCGGAGGCCGAGTTGGGAGCATCTGAGAAACAAGTGATCCGAGCGTGATCCGGACCAACGTCGAGGGCCGCCCTGACTATGAGAGAGGGGCGCTGGTGATACCGGCATCGTAAAACTCCGCACGCTTTTGGGCCGCCATCACATAATCCTTGTTGAGCAAAACAATATGCTGGGCGCGTGGCTTCTCATTCTCCGGATCACGAAGCAAGCTAAGTCTTTTTAAGACGTAAAACAACATCGCTAAGCGAACCGACAGGCCGGCTTTGCCACCTTGCATGCCGTAGTCTTTCGCGACCACAGCCTTCTGGCTTTCGGTCAGCTGCGGATGCGGCGTGATCTCCACTGTAACGTGCTCTTGCCACAGAACGTCGTCTTGCCCACTCGCTCCGCTTGGTCCGGGGGACCGCACGTCAAGAATGCGCGGCAGCAGGAAGTCTTTGAATTTTTCATCGATATGGCAGTAGGCACGCGCGTGCCAACGAAACCCGTCATACCCGAAGGCATGGGGAGACATCCGCCGCCATACCGGATCGGTCCGGATGTCGCTCATGGATTGGTAAAGTACCTCTATCGATTTTCCCCCGCGCATGGCATCGAGCACAGCGCGCAACCCAATGGGCTCGACCTCCCGGTGCGGAGTGAGGGCTATGTCCGTATCTGGGCGGTAGCCGATCCATGATTCCGCTGGCTTCGCCAATCCCTCCGCAAGCGAGCGCAGGCGCGACAGATAACCATCCGAATCGGGTTGCAAAAACTTCGGCTTGAAATTGAGCGACGCGACATAGCGCTTGGCGCTCTTGTCGTAGTCCACATTTCCCGGCGCCCGTTCTTGATAGAGCGTCAAGTCCTTGGACGCCTGCGGCACCGACACGCCGAACATATCGATGATGTCCTTCCGGCGGACGCCGCCCTCCCAGAACAGGCGGAATTCTATGAATTCCAGCCTTTGTTCGACGCCCCACCGGATGCCGGTCACTTCATTATTCATTGCAAGCCTCGCCGATGGGGATAGAAACTATATTGACGGCCAAACACGATCCGTATAGTAACTTAACTCAAGCATACAGAATCGTCAATTAAGAGGAGTGCGTAGCATGAGTCGCGACCACGTAAGTCACGCGGACCTGGTTCGTTTTGCCGACGAACGGGTGAACCTTAAGCGCGATGATGCGGCGGATTTGCGCGCTCAGGCGAACCGGTTGCGGGACCGCCTGGAGACCTATCTGGCAGACCACCCCGACTTTGCACTGCGCAAGATGATGCTGTCCGGAAGCCTCGCCAAGGGCACGGCGCTGAAGTCGATCAGCGATATCGACGTGGGCTGCTACGTTTCTTCCGACTCGGCCCCGGACAAAATCTCAGACCTGATCGACTGGCTGGCAAAGAAGCTCGAAACGGCGTTCCCGAACTTCAGACCCGAGCAGATCAAGCGCAAGACCTATTCCGTCGGGGTCAATTTCATCACCACCGGCAACGAAGTCGACATCGTCCCCATTCTCTATGCAGGCGATCCGCAGTGGCGCGGCGACCTTGTTTCGCAGGACACGGGCGAAAAGCTGATGACGAGCGTGCCGATGCACCTCGAATTCATCCGCAAACGCAAATCCGCCAACGACAAGCATTTCGCGCAGGTCGTGCGGTTCGTGAAGTTTTGGAGCCAGCTTATCAAGCAGCAGGACGAAAATTTCCGGTTCAAGTCCTTCATGATCGAGCTGATCGTCGCCTATCTCGCCGACCGCGGCCTTGCGTTGAACGACTATCCGTCGGCGCTGGGGAAGGTCTTCGCCTTCATAGCCAACGACGACTTCGAAACGGCCATCGCCTTCTCCGATTACTACAACCCGGCAACTTGCGCGGCGACGGGCGCGCCCGTCCGAATCTGGGACCCTGTCAACAACAAGAACAACGTCAGCGCCCTCTACACCCAGCAGAACAAGGAGAAGATCGTCGAAGCCGCCCTTGATGCGGGTGACGCGATCGACTCGGCGCTGCGCGCGATCACCAAGGGCGAGACCGTGCGCTACTGGCAGAAGATTTTTGGCCCGACGTTCAATGTGTGAGGCAGTATGAGCTCCTATTCCATCACCGATACCGAAGTCTTCACGATCGCCCATGCCCGGCGGATCGCGTCGAAGGTTGCCACCGACCTGCTGCGGTTCCAGTCGCTGTATAACGGCGTGCCGTCGACGGCCTTGATCGACAACTACGAGAAGGAGATCGTCGAGTATCTCCGGCACGACGTCGTCGAGTCCGTGACATACGGCTTCAAGCGTGACGGCAAGTGGACCGAGGCCGCCGTGCGCTATCGCGCACTGGCTGGCGGCATCCTTGTCTCCGACGATGATCCGGGCAAGATCAGACCGCGCCTTGACGTCGCCGGCGCCACCTTCACGTCCTTCCTCGTCCACAACAGCAACTGGTCGAACAAGACCGCCGCCGAACGTCAGGCGATCGAGAACGCCTGCCCCTTTCAGCGGTCGTCGGGCACTGAGCCGCCCCTCGAATCGGGTTATTGGACCGACGATCTCAACTACATCGCCGGCGGCCGTGGCCTCGGCCGCAGCACAGTGAGGAAGATATGAGCGACGCCATTTCAATTGACGACCTGTTCGACCGCCGTCTCGATTTCCCCGACATGGGGGCCGCGCGGCGGCTTGCCCGGCTGGTCGGCATAGATGAAGCGAAGACACGCCTCGCCAAGGTTCTCGGCGTTCTCGTCAATCCTGCCGGGCCGCGCGAGTGGGCCGAAAAGCACCATAAGGGCGCGTCCGTCGCGCTCGACTATCTGGAGCGGCGCCCGCCGCTTGTCATTCTGGCCGGCGACGTGGGAACGGGAAAAACAGCGCTCTCTGAAACCGTCGGCGACGCGGTCGCACGACAGGAGAAGATCGGCGTCACGCTCTACCCCTTGTCCCTTGCAACGAGGGGCAGCGGCAAAGTGGGCGAAATGACGAAGCTGCTGTCGGCGGCTTTCGATGCCACGCTCCTTGCGGCGGAAAAACTCAAGCGTTCGTCCGGGAAGGCATCGGGCGGGATCATCTTTCTGGTCGATGAGGCCGATGCCGTTACGCAGAGCCGTGAAAGCGCCCAGATGCACCACGAGGATCGGGCGGGCGTTAACGCGTTTATCCGCGGCGTGGACCGGCTTGCCGAGAAGCAGTTGCCGGTGGCCGTCGTTCTTTGCACCAACCGTTTGTCGGCCATTGACCCGGCCGTGCAGCGGCGCGCTGCGGAGATTTTCGATTTCGACAGGCCCGGCGACAAGCAGCGCCGCGCCGTTATCGAAGACCCGTTGACAGAGCTGGGTTTCAACAAGGCGCAGATCGATCAGATCGTGAAGCTGACCGGCGGCGAAAAAGACACCGTTGGTTACACATTCTCCGACCTGACGCAGCGCCTGCTGCCCACACTCATACTCGATGCCTATCCCGACCGGCCTGTCCGGTTCGAGCGAGCCCTTGAGATCATGCAGGCCATGAAGGCCACGCCGCGCTTCCGCGACGGCAAGACGACGTGACCGCAGCTTTTACGGAGGACCAGCCTTGACTCAAGCTGTTATCGTCGCCCACGATGGAGCGGCCTATCAAGCCCGCCTTTTCTGGCAGAAGGCGGCGCTGCTTCTCGATCCCCACGGCCCCGTCGTAAAGGTCGGCTTCGAAAGCGGCGCGAACGGGTTTGATGACATGTGGGTCGAGTACGACCCGGCTCTTCTCGATCAGGAAGGGCACCCGCTGCGCCGGGAACATGTCCAATGCAAATGGCACGTCAGCCCCGACAGCTACGGCCATGCCAGCTTGGTTGATCCGGCATTTCTCGGTGCCGCGCGAATTTCCGTGGCCACTGCGAGAAAGAAAGCCTGATCGGCGAGCCCGGCGAGGGGCGTCCACGGGTTTACGGCGTCAAGTCATTCGAGCATGCAACCGACCGTCTGGAAGACCGCTGCTCCAAAGTGCTCAACCTTGTGCCGGGTTTTGCCGATCGCCAGATACGGCCGGACTCGGACTGGCAGGGGACGCTGTATCCGGCGCTGAAGACCTTTCTTCTTGAAGCTGCGCGCGAGAGCGAACGGATCAGGCTTGTCCTCGACGCCCATCTGACGCTTTCATTCGCGGCAGGTTCGGTCCTCAATATCAAATCGGGGCGCCTCATCGAGCTGGAGCAACGCACGACGGGCCGCGCGATCTGGGCTCCTGATGACCAGCCTCTCGATAACGCCTGGCCGGGATGGGCCTTCAGTGAGCACGACGGCAAGCCCGAGGGAGGCGGGATAATCGTCACCGTGAGTCTCACTCACGACGTAGCCGCCGCGGTGTCCAGATACGCGGCCGTGTCGCTGCCCGCAGCGCGCGCGACGCTTGACGCGCGGATCGCGACGACGCCTGGGGCCCGCGCCGTCAGCTGCGGCCGTCACGCATTCGAGCTGGCCGAGTCTCTGGTCGCCAAGATTAAGGCTCTCCGTGACACTGCGCCGGGGCAAAGCATTCATTTGTTCATGGCTGTACCGGGGGCCTTTTCATTCTTCCTGGGCCAGCGCGCGACCGCTATCGGACCGCTCACGCTTTATGAGTTTGATTTCGATGGCAACAGCGGGGGTAGCTACGAAGTGTCGCTGTCCTTGCCGGTCACGGTGACGTAGGAGACGAAGCGCCGCTCCCGCTCAAGATCGTCATCGCGCCTGCGGCAGCGCTCGCACTCCACCGGGGAGAAGCGCGGCGGTTATGGCGGATTTGATCCATTATTCTTTGTGCTGCGCGACATTGTGATCGCGTCTCTCGAGAGCCGACGACATCATGCCAGAACGAGACACCCTCAACCGATTCTCTGGCATGATCCCAGTCGTGAATATCAAACCGACCCTAAATAGACCGCAACGCCTAGCGGCCGTCCCGCCTGTCGCCGGCGACTTGGCGGCAAATCTGCTCCTGTGAAGCAACGCGGGAGGCGAACGATGGAGCTCTTTTGTGGACTGGACGTGGCGATGGATGAGAGAGCGCTATGCGTCGTCGACGATCATGGCGTGGTGCAACTGTGACGACGGCGGTGCCGGATCTCGATGCGCTGTTTGCGGTGCTGAAGCCGTTTCTGCCGAGCCTGCGCCGCGTTGGCCACGAGGCAGGATCACTGTCGCCGGTCTGCATCCGGAACTGAAGAAACTCGGCCTGCCGGCGATCTGCCTGGAGACTCAGCACGTGCGCGGTGCGATGTCGGCGCAGCGCAACAAGACTGACAGGGCTGATGGACTCGGCATCGCCCATCATGTGCACCGGCTAGTTCCGCCAAGCCTACATCGCTTTCGAGCAGACGGTTCGCCAAGCTGTGGCCGACGATCCGCTGTCGGCCAAACTGATGGACGCCATGCTGTCGGCGCGCGCGGCGATCCCGGCTGCACGATGTCGTTGTGAAATGGTGGCGCGCAGCGAGCTGTGTCGACGCTTCATGGCGATCCTCGGCGGCGGCCCGGTGACGGCATGATCACCGCCAGCTTGCGCGCCACCGCGACACAAGCCTTGCGGTGGCAGGAGCGTTTGGCGACCTCCTGGCCCCAACTCTTGACCTTGTCCCTACCCTTGAAGCGCGTCATCAAACCTGACGCCGCCTCGTAGAGCGCGCGCCGCACGTCCGCGTCATAGGCCTTGGAGATCCATCCCTGAATGTCGATCGTTGAGCTGGACTGCCAGCGCCGCGACGTCAGCCCGAAGTAGGCCGCGACGTCGCGCGAGCGGCGAAAGCGCGACGGATCGTCGATAGCCGTCATGAAGGAAAGTGCCGTGCGGTCTGAGCGACGGCACGTTCTATGTCGGCGATCCGGCTGCGGGCGAGGCCGACGCCGCGCAACGCGCCCACATCAAGGATCGGCGCCTGCTCGGAGCGCATCGATGAGCGGCGCGACGGCGGTTGAAACGCATGGCGCCCTCACGCTAACAGACGCCATCTGACACAACGAGATCCGCCCCGGCGGATGAGAACCGATGCAGACCAGGAGCGACGAAACGCACGTTATTTTCCCTGCGGCCGCGCCGACGAACAGTCGGCCGAACCGCGCCGGATTGCCTGTGACGCTGCTCCGTCACTCCGATGGAAAAGTGCGCCACGACGGTTCGAGCGCTGCAACCATGCAGCCGAACCACACCGTCGCAGAGCGCGGAAGATTGCACGGCGTATCGGAACTCGAGGGTCAAAAGCGGAATCGTAGCGCAGAGAATACATTCGCATATTATCGTAGATGTAAGGAGGGATGACGATGGTTACAAAGTATCGCAAAACACAACCGATTGAGATGGCAAGATAAAAGAGCGCACATTGCGCGCTCTGGCGGTCGTTTGTTTTCAACGCGTTATGCGGCAATTTAACAATGTTAGAATACTTGGTGCACATTGCGGCGATGAGGAATCCCGAGTGGTTTGGCGATCTAACGCAATGTGCCGTGCTTCAGGTAAGATCGGTCAAGGCCTGGAGCCGGGGAGGATTTTTGAAGCGCCGTCGCCTGACTCGACAAGCAAGCAGCTTGCCTGAAGCTGTTCGAAGGTGGGCTTCGGTCGCGAGATCAGAGAGATAGAACTCATTGTCGGAGCCGTTCAGCCCTGACTGCTCGAAGCTGGACATGCTGGGGCCATCACGCGGACGACGGAGTCTTCTTGCGACGGTGTCGTTTGAGGCTGACCGTCGGCGGTCAATTGGCCTCAAATGGTCGCCCGGCCGGTCGTCGCATTTCGAAGGCCATGGTGCGAACATCGTCCCGGTAGCCACCAGACCGACTCCGAGGGTCGGGCACAAGTCCACAGCGCGAGATAGTTTTAGGAACCTTGGCAAGCGACGATGTAAAGCCGAGGAAGTGCGGCTCGGCCATATCGTTGCCGGAGTCGGTCTCGGCAAAGCCTGAACCGCGCCAGAGCCGAGCTCAACGGTTCACGAGAACGTGGAGGGCTCCGAGGGCATTTAGCGGCCGAGCAGACATCGAAGCTGGCCGATTTCATATCGAGGCGTCAACGGCGATCCCGACACGTCATCCGATCGCATACTCGTCGTCAGGAACCGCCGCGGCGCGCTGCCATTGTCGAGCGCGTCATGCTGACCACTGGAAAAATCCCCGAGACATCGCCGAACGCGGTGCGGCCTACGACACGACGCCGGCAAAGCCCCGGCAGTGATTTTTCAGTGCGTGCGCTTTCCTCCCCCCGACCTTGATGGGCAGGTTACAAATGATGGCGCGTCTTGGCTGGACCGAGAACTGTCCTCACCAGATCGGACGCCGCACGCATCGTGAAGCTTCGGGCAGGAGATCGCCGCATACCTCGACTTGCGCGGGGCAAAGCCTCAATCGACACGGGCTAAGCCACCGGTTTAGGATCGCGGGGTCCGGGAGTTGCGAGACCTACTTCAGCCCTTTGAACAGACTGCGATCGCCCACGTCGGCCGTAGGGTGGCGGCCGAGCGTGGGCTCAGCATCATCCAGCGCCAGCCCTAGCGACTTTGTCACTGGCCGCCTTGCCGGTGCCGCCAACCTGGCCTCTGGCCGCCTTGCAACGATCGGCGGCGGACTGGCTTCTAGTTGGTAACCTTAGCAGCTACTATTCGCTAGGTGCATCGGATAGTACCTCAAAGGGCTCGCTCGTGGCCGACGCGCATCGACTGGAGCCTCGGCAGATGCCGCGGGTTGGAAGTTTGCGACCTTGTGCGACCGCCGTATCTGGTTGCCGAAAAATCTGCTCACTTCCTCAACCTGCGGCGGTAGTCCGCATCGGCTTAGAAATGGTGGCTGACGTGCGCTATGCTCGGTTGAACTCGCCACCTGACCGCATCACAACAATGTGAAGTGCCGATTCAAGCTCTCTCGGCTGGACGGGAAGTATGAAGGTATGTATCGATATTTCTACTGGGCGTTGTGACAAGTTCACAAAAATATGGGGAGGGTGATGCCGTCTCGGTTGCGTGAAAAGCGAGTCGAAAGACCCGGTTGATATAAGACGGCAAAGTTGATTTTGTTCCAAAGAGGCGCTTATCGAGGAACAGTTGAGACGTGTTCCTAGCCGCGCATAGGATACGGACTGCGGAGACGGACGTCACTGAGTCACGACAGCTTGGATTCACTCTGGCTAACTGACGACGAATCTTTTGATCTACCTGTTCATGAAGACTAAGCGCTGCGAGTGCATTCGCCGTCCCGGGATTGGCAGAAAGAGGATGCCACCAAAGATGAGTCCGTCGTCTACAAAGAGAGTTGCATGCTGACTTTGGATGAGATCCTTAAAAGGGACCCAAAGTCGGTTCCTCTCGAAGAATATGAGAGGGCTTTCAAGTTCCTTAAGGTATCCAGGCTCCCTGACGCTGCAGAGGACAGGAAGCACCGATATCTGACGATATACAGGTTTCGCGTATTCGTGAGATCCTCAATTATTCCTGTCGTGTCTACGGTCATTGCTGTTGCTATCTATTATTTCCTCTGCTATGTCGTGCAACTTAGCAATTTTATTGTTAACTCTAAGTATATTTCCATCTTTTGGCCGCCGGCGCTCTACAGTATCTCTGCATCCAAGGTCACGCCTTTGGTCTCATCCATGCCATTGGGATCAAGTCCAGACGATATCTTGTTTTACGCCAATTCGTGCGGTCTTGCTAGTATAGTGTGGTTATCTTGGCTGCTTTGGCGCATCTACCGAGATGTCACTGACATCGGAAATTACGCACCGAGTGATAATGAAAGTGGTGTTACTAATTTAACTGCAAAGGTTATGGGCCTGTCGACATTCTATCTGATTGTTGCACTGTGTCTATTTTATGTATCTTCGATGGGATTTGCGACTGAAAGGTCTCTTTATTTAGCTTCTATCTATGATGGGGTTTTGGCATATACAACAAAGAAGATTTTTTTGATATCTTCAGGCTACTGGTTGCTCGGTTTCTTCTCGATTCTATTGTCGATTACTGTTCGTGGATCACGCCGCAGGCCGGCAAACGGGGGGCTAGATGAGTGAAAATGAGGACGCCAGAAACGAAGTAGCTAGTCACCTGATGGCGGCGGCATTGGCATTTGACGATGCTGTGGCAGGGGCCTCGGCGGCGGTCGCGCCGAATTTGGAAACCGCGGCTGCTGCGTTCGAGACGGCCGCAAGATTCACTGGCCCCATTGGCATCGGCGTTTCGGCAATGCTTGGCGCGATTACGGAAGGGCCGAAAGGCGCACTGAAGGAATTCGCCGCTGCGTATGCAGGCGTTAAGGTGACTGAGGTTACCTACAGTTTGAGTCGGGTAGCTCTTGCTGCTTATTTTGGTGATGCGGTCGAAGTTGGGGTCGCCGCAGCCGCGGCAGCGTCGTTGGCCGGATTTCTGGCGGCCATCGCCGTCGGCAGTATAGCTGGTGTGGCAATAGCGGCTATAGCTAATACTGACCCAACCTACCGTGATGATCCCGCATCCCCGCTTTCGGGCTTTGAGCCAGACGGGATGGGTGGATTCGACCTAAATGATCCCGTCTATCATCTTCCGAATTATACCGGGGCTGGTACGGGCCTCGACTCTCCTAGCGAACACACTCCGGCCGGCCGCGGTGGTAGCGAATTCGGGGGCACGTCACAGCTTGGTGGCGGCGCGCCAAGCGGAGATTCTCGCGGCGAAAACCCTGATGATTCCGGTGTCAACGGCACCGCCGGGGAGCCTGGTCCATCGCGGGGTTCAAGGCGAGGCGGCACGCAATTGGATGGAGCGCAGGCGCCAGTACCCGGTGACGACACTGGCCTTTTCGATCCGAATCACAGTCAGGGCCATCCACCTGGCGGTTTAATCAACGATGGGACCTATTCGGTCCCGAGTCCCCTCGACCCTGTCTATGGTGTGCCTCCGGATCTTCAGGACAAACCAGTCCAGATTGACACGTACACCACGTCATCGATCCATGGGTTTTCGGACAATCGCGGCGGTGGCAGCGACGGTGCAGGCGGCGGCTACGCCCAGGGCGGAAATGGCGGCCTAATCTCAACGCCAGTGGGTGATCATGCAGGCCATCCCAACGGTGTTTCCGGGAACCGAGACAATGGTTGGAATGGGCACCCCGTCCTTCTCGACCTCTCTGGCAGCGGCCTGTCAATCGATCCATTATCGTCATCCACGCAGTTTCTCGATTTGAACGGCGATGGTTATGAACACCGCACGGCTTGGGCGGGCAAAGGCAACGGAGTTCTGGTTCTGGATCTCTATGGCGATGGCAAGATACATCAGAAGAACCAACTTGCCTTCACACAATGGGATCCCTCTGCGGCAAGCGATCTTCAGGCGCTCAAAGACGTTTTTGATACCAACCATGACGGAAAGCTGGATGCCGGTGATGCCGATTGGTCCATGTTCAAGGTCATGGTCAATGGCCAGATGGTGTCGCTGGCCTCGCTTGGCATCACCTCGATTGATCTCACGCCGACTGGGAGTGGCCGGACGTTCAATGATGGTTCGGCAATAACCGGCACGACAACTTATACCAAGTCGGACGGCACGACCGGTCAGGTCGGCGATGCGATCTTGGCGAGCGACAGCAATGGCTACCTGATCAATCAGGCCCAGACTACGAATGCCGACGGCTCGGTGACCAAGGACATTCTGGGCTATAACACCGACGGGTCGAAAGCCTTCGAGAACGTGGTTACGGTCAGCGCCAACGGCCAGAACAAGACCACCAGATACGACGACAACGGCGACGGCGTGTTCGATCGGAACCAGACCGACATTATAGTCCTCAATGCCGACGGCTCTTCGACGGAGACGATCACCGATCTTAACGCTGACGGCTCCAAAGCGGATGCAACTGCGACTACGACCAGCGCTGACACCAAGACGATTACGACTATCGTCGACCAGAACGGCGATAGTATTTGGGACCAGTCCGAGACATTCGTCACCAACGCAGACGGCTCGACCAGCACGACGACGAAGCAGCTTGCCGCGAATGGGACCACGATTAACCAGATTGCGGTCACCACAAGCGCCGACGGCCAGACCAAGACCACCAAGACCGATCACACCGGCTCAGGCAGCTTCGATTTCATCACGACAGATGCCACGGTTGTGAATGCCGATGGCAGCCGTGTTGAGACCGTGACGGATACCGGCAACAATGGGACTCTGCTCGACAAGACGGTGACGACCACCAGCGCCGACTCGCATAGCAAGACCGTCCACATCGACCATGCCGGCTCCGGCACATTCGACACTGACGAGACGACTTCAATTGTCATCAATTCCGACAACTCGGTGACGACTACCGTCTCGACCTACAACGGCGCCGGTACCACTCAGATCTCCAAGACCGTCACTACCACCAGTGCCGACGGCCTGACGAAGACGGTTTCTCGTTACCTTGACGGTGGCACCTCGCCGGTTGACCAGGTCACAGACATCGTGACCGTCGCAGCGGACGGCTCGCGGACAGAGGCGGTTTCGGATTATGCGCTGGGTGGCACACCACTGAGCAAGACCGTCACGGCAACCAGCGGCGACAAGAAAAGCATCACCACCACCATAGATTCCAACGGTGACGGCGCGACCGACCAGGCCAAGACCATTGTCATCAATGCCGACGGTTCGACCACCACGACGTTGTCGAACTTCGCCAGCAACGGCACGCTGATCAATCGCACGCTGACAACAGCTTCCGCCGGCGGTCTGTCGACGACGATCAAGACCGACATCAATGGCGAGGGCACCTACGATCTCGTCGAGACAGACGCCATCGTCGCCAATGCGGATGGCTCACGCACCGAGACGGTGACGGACACCAGCGCCAACGGCACGTCGATCGGCAAGACCATCACCGCCACCACCGCCAACGGCCTGACGCAGACCAAGCAGGAGGATCTCAATGGCGATGGCATCATCGACCGGACGGTAACGGACGCGATCGTGCTCAACGCCGACGGCAGCCGCACGCAGACGCTCTCGACGACCAGCAACACGGGCGTCCTGCTTTCCAAGACCGTGACGACCGACAGTGCCGACCGCAAGACCTCCACGGTGACAATCGACCGCAATGGCGACGGCCATGCCGACCAGACCCGCGTCAGCGTGCTCAATGTCGACGGCTCGACCACGCAGACGGTAACGGATACCAGCGCCAGCGGCGTGCAGATCGATCAGATGGTGACTGCGACCAGTGCCAATGGGCTATCAACCACGGTTTCGCGCAATATCGACGGAGCGATCGACGACACAGTTTCGAACGTAACGGTGCTGAATGCGGACGGCTCGAAGACGGAGACCATCAGCGACACTAGCCGTAATGGTACCTTGCTCAGCAAGCGCATCGTCACCGCGAGCGGCAACGGCTTGTCGGTGACGATGCTGAACGATGCCAATGGCGACGGTGTGCTGGACAGCGACATTGCCGACGTGACGGTGTTCAACGCCGATGGTTCGAAGACCGAAACGGTATCGACTTACAATGGCGCCGGCACCACCTTGATTAGCAAGACTGTCACCACCAGCAGTGGCGATGGCCTAACGAAGTCGGTGGCTCATTATCTCGATGGCAGCAGCACGCCCGTGGACACCGCCTCGGTCGTGGTGTCCTACGGCACGGCTGGCTCCGTGACCGAAACGGTCTCCGACTACAGCGGCAACAATACGCTGCTGAGCAAGACCGTCACAGTTTCCAGTGGCGATAAGAAGACGGTTACGGTCACTACCGATATCGACGGCAATGGCGTCAACGACGTTTCTACCACAGCCGTCACCAACGCCGATGGTTCGGTGACCACAGTCACTTCTGCCTATAGCGCGACTGGCATCCTGGTTTCGAAGTCAACCAAAACCGTCAGTGCCACCGGCATGTCAACAACGATTGCGACCGACCTCAACGGCGATGGCGTAGTCGATCAATCAAAGACTGATATCATTGTGCTCAACGCCGATGGCTCCCGGAGCGAGACGATCTCCGATCTCAATGCGAGCGGCGGGCTGAAAGACAAGACTGTCATCACGACAAGCGCCAACGGCTTGTCCATCACGACACAGATGGATGGAACGGGAGCGGGCACCTTCAGCCGCACCACGAACGACGTCGAAACTCTGAATGCCGACGGATCGATAACTGAGGTCTCATCAGATCTTAACCCCAACGGCAGCCTTCACGACAAGACCACGACCACTACGAGCGCCAGCCGGATGACGATCACGACCGCCCGTGATGTCAATGGCGACGGCACCGTCGATCAGACAGTACTTAAGCAGGTCAACACCGATGGTTCGGTCACAACTTACAACATGGACGGGACGGTAAACCAGAATGTTTACGGCCTAATTTGGGGGGGGACGAACGGGCGTTACGAGACGGATAGCGCGAATGGGTTGTCGAAGACCGTGCAATATGACGCCAATGGCGACACCCGTTTCGAAAACCAAACGACCGACGTCACGGTTCTGAATGCGGATGGATCCAAAGTTGACACGATCACAGACTCAGCCCTGACGGTGACTGGTCGAGTCTGGGAAAACAACGGCTGGTGGAACGCCTATAGTGCAACCACCAAGGACAAGGAAGTTATCTCCACCAGCAAGGATGGCCTGACCGTTACCAAGCAATTTGATTTGACGGGCTCAGGCACCTTCGGCAAGACCAGCACCGATCAAACCGTGCTGAATGCCGATGGCTCCAAGACGGAAACGATTGCCGAAGCCCAGGCCGGTGCTCAAATGGGCAAGTACGCTCAGACCACCAGCGCCGACGGCCTCAGCAGAACCAAGCAATGGTACTTTGGCGGTTCTTCCACCCCGAGCGAAACCTCGACGGACGTCAAAGTCATCAATGCAACTGGGTCGAGCACCGAGACGGTCACCAATACCGGGAGCAACGGAGCCCTGCTCTCGAAGTCGGTAAGCACGACCAGTGCCAATGGTCTCAATGTGTGGATTCAGCGCGACACGACCGGTTCAGGAAGCTTCAACCAGAGCGAAGCCGATGGCTCTTATACCTTGGCCGACGGCTCGATCGTCACGATGGTCGGCCATTATAATGGCAGTTGGGTTTTGAAGGACCAGACCGTCACAACGAGAAGTGCAGACGGGCGCATCACCAGCGTCAGTCGCGACGCCAACGGCGATGGAATTGTTGATCAGACGGAGGCGATCACGAAACTGGTCGACGGCAGCTCTCAAACCAGCATTTGGGACCTGCTGCCTACCGGAGCTGTGGCGGACTGGATGAGCTCGACTACGAGCTTCGACGGTCTGACAACCAATACAAGCTGGGACTTCAACAATGATGGTACGGTCGATCGTTCCCGTTCCGATACTCGCGTATACAATGCGAATGGCTCCTATAGCGAGACCGTTAAGGACTATCAGACGAGCACCAAAATCAGCACGGGCTGGGGATCTTCCAAAACGCCTGTCTTGCTGAAGACCACGTCGGTGACTGTAAGCGCTGACGGCAAAACCAAAATGACCAATGTCACGTTGAACAACGACAGCAGCGTCGATGAGACGTCGACGACGGTCACGGCTATCGATGGCTCGACGGTGACGACTGCGACCAACGACGCCGCCGCCAAGGCCGTCGCGCCGCTTCCGGGCAAGGTGCTCTGGAGTTCGGCGATCTCAACCAGCAACAAAACAGTAGCTTCAAAGGTAATTACGTCCGTCAGCGCCGACGGCCTCTCGAAGATCGTCCAGGCGGACTACGATGGCAACGGGACCTACGAACACACCGAGACGTGGCAGACTCAGATCGACGGCTCGCAGATCGGCACCATCCAGGATGTGAATTCCTCTGGCACTGTGGTTGCCAAAGGCACCGAGAACATCAGTGCAGACGGATTGACCACAACCCTGAACGAGGACACTGACAACAACGGCACCACGGATCACGTAGACGCGGCAACCACCCATATTGACGGCACCATCACCGAGACCGTCACCAACTTCAACACCAATGGCACCCTCAAGCAGACCATCGTCACCAATGTCAGTGCCGACGGACAATCGACGTCGGTAATCACGACAACCCCGCCAGCCTCTTCCGGCGCACTTGCCACATCGACCACTGCCGTGAATGGCGTAGGCATGACGACGACCGAGTCGAACTCCACTGACACGGCTACGGTCAATGGCAACAACAATATCCTGACCGTGACCTCGGGTCAGGAGACGGCGACGGTGACCGGAACGGGTAATATCGTAAACGTTAATGGCACCGCCGCCGCGAGCGTGACGGGCGGAACAGGGACGGTGGTCAATTTCAACAGTTCTGGCAGTTCGCTGACTGCTACATCTGAGACGATCAATCTGGCCGCAGGAAGCAATGTGACGATCGGCGGTACCAGCGACACGATTGTCATGAACCAGAACGAAACCGTAACACTGGCTTCTGTGAGCAGTCCTCCCTGGTCATATACAGGCCACTCGGATACGTTTGTCTTTCAACCAAATTTTGGGCATGAGACCATCTCGGGTTTCATCGGCTCGGGAAACGTCGGTACGTTCGGCTTCGGTGGGACGTCCCCTGATCAGATCGACATTAATCACGCCGTATTCGCGGATTGGGCGCATCTCTTGGCGGCATCGTCGCAGTCGGGGAGCGACGTCATCATAACCGCGGATGCCAACGACACGATCACCTTGAAGAACACCACATTGGCCCAGTTGCAAGGGGATCAAAGCCAGTTCCATTTCACCTGAAATCCGAAGACGGTCGATGATAGCGCCCTCGGATACGTCGGTCGCGATGCCCGCATAACACCTTGAGACGTGATGATGCCAAGGAACTTCATCTTTGCTCTGGTGGCGATGATCGATTGGCTGCTCTGTGCAAGCGCCATGGCTGATGACGCGGATTTCACCGAAACCCGCCAATTTCTTCATGTGGTGATTGGAGGGAAACTCTATCATCTCGACAGCCTCGTCGTGAAGGCAGTGGGAACGAAAGGGCCACTGCCGGTCGCATTGATCACAGGTGGAACCGGGCACTCGGGGGCTGAGATGAAAGGCGAACGCGCCGAAAACTATGCTCCGCAGGCCCGCGATCTTGCCCTTCGCGGCTGGCCCACCGTGGTTTTCAGTATGACGGAAGAGCCGGCATGGCCGCCGATCGCGGTGTGGAAATGTCCCGATGCGATAAGGCAGGAAACGCCGATTGCCGCCTCGTCATGGAAAACAATCGCTGGGTGGGGTCGCTGACACAATGAGAGGGCGCCGGCGTGGATAGCCCCGAGATGATCCCCGCGCGGGCACAGCCGCTCGACTCCGGCCTCCGGGCGGTCTGCGGCATAGCCGCCTTCTACCGGATCGCGGCCGATCCACTGCACCTCGCCAACCAGTTGGCGCTGACCGGGCGCCTTGCAAACGAGCGCGATCTCGTCCGCGCAGCCGCGTCGATCGGCCTCAAGGCGCGCATCGTCGGCAGCTTGACCCCAAAGCGCATCGAGACCCTTCCGGTACCGGCGATCGTGCGTGTCGCCGACGGCTCCTTTCAGGTCTTCGGTGGCAAAAATCCGAGCGGCCGGTTCCGCCTCGTCGATCCCATCACGCGCATCGATAAGGAACTCACGATCGATACTCTGCTGCCGGAAATCGGCGGCGAGATCGTCCTGATCGGCAGGCGCCTTGGAGGGCAGGGGTCCGACCCACGCACTTTTGGGCTCGGCTGGTTCCTGCCCTCGATCTGGCGTTACCGCAAACCGCTTGCCCATGTGCTGCTTGCATCGCTTTTCGTGCAGATCTTCGCGTTGGTAACGCCCTTGTTCTTCCAGGTGGTGGTCGACAAAGTACTGACTCACAAGGGTTATTCCACCTTGTTCGTGCTTGTGGCGGGCATGGCTATCATCGGCTTGTTCGACGTCATACTGCAGTATCTGCGCAGCTACGCGCTCTCGCACACCACCAACCGCATCGATGTCGAGCTGGGGCAAAAGCTGTTCCAGCACCTGCTGCGTCTGCCGCTGGGTTATTTCGAGACGCGGTCGGCCGGCCAGACAGTGGCGCGGGTGCGCGAGCTTGAGACTATCCGCAACTTTCTGACGGGACAGGGGCTTTTTTCGGCAATCGACCTCGTATTCACGATCGTCTTCATCGCGGTGCTTTATGCGTACTCGTGGAAGCTGACCATGATCGTCGTCGGATCAATCCCGCTTTACGTCCTGATTGCGGTCTTGGTGCGGCCCTCGCTACGGGCGATGATCAAGGAGAAGTTCAACCGGGGCGCGGTGAGCCAGCAGTTTCTGGTCGAGGCCATCGTCGGCATCCAGACGGTCAAGGCCGGCGCCGTCGAGCCGGTGATGCAAGCGCAATGGGCCGAACGCCTCGCCGCCTATGTTCGCACGTCATTCGATGCCACGATGCTGAGCGCCGGCGGCCAGAATGCCATACAGTATGTTTCCAAGCTCTCGACGGCGTTGCTGCTTCTCTTCGGAGCAAAGGCCGTTATCGACGGCGAGCTTTCTGTTGGGGCGCTCGTGGCCTTCAACATGATCGCCAACCAGACGGTACAGCCAATCCTGCGGTTGTCACAACTCTGGCAGGACTTCCAGCAGGTGCAGATCTCTGTCGACCGGCTCGGCGATATCCTCAACACGCCCATGGAGCGGATGCCGCAAACAAGCTTGGTCCTGCCGCCTCCGAAAGGCGCGATCGAGCTGCGCAACATCAGCTTCCGCTATCGGCCGGGCTCACCTGAGGTGCTCAAGTCCATATCGCTCGCGATTCAACCGGGCGAAGTCATTGGCATTGTCGGCGCGTCAGGATCGGGCAAATCCACCCTGACTAAATTGATCCAGCGTCTCTACACCCCTGAAGAAGGGCAGGTGCTACTCGATGGAGCGGACTTGTCCCAGGTCGACCCAGCGTGGTTGCGCAGTCAGATCGGAGTGGTGCTGCAGGAGAACCTGCTGTTTAACCGCACCATTCACGACAACATTGCCTTCGCTAACCCGGCATTGCCACGCGCCAATGTCATCGCGATCGCCAGATTGGCCGGAGCCGATGAGTTCATCGCCAGGCTGCCGGCAGGTTATGATACGGTCATTGAGGAGCGCGGGGCCAATCTCTCGGGCGGCCAGCGCCAGCGCATCGCAATCGCCAGGGCGCTTGCTACCAACCCACCGATCCTGATCTTCGACGAGGCAACCTCAGCGCTCGACTACGAAAGCGAGCGCGTGATCCAGGCTAATATGCGCCAGATCGTGCAAGGGCGTACCGTGATTATCATTGCCCATCGGCTGGCGGCGGTGCGGCCATGTCACCGCATCATCGGCATGGCCGACGGCCGTGTTGTCGAGATCGGCAGCC
Organism: Mesorhizobium sp. Ca11; assembly: GCF_020165275.1. Classification (NCBI taxonomy): domain Bacteria; kingdom Pseudomonadati; phylum Pseudomonadota; class Alphaproteobacteria; order Hyphomicrobiales; family Phyllobacteriaceae; genus Mesorhizobium; species Mesorhizobium sp. Ca11. Next base: position 35,410 of record NZ_JAIUHU010000026.1, read on the forward strand.
ACGCTGAACTTATAGCTCAACCGAATGGCGTCTATGCCAGGCTCTGGGCGCTGCAGAACGATCAGGTGTTCGCCTGATGAACGCCATTCCTCAGCCTCCGCCTGCCGCTGGCCAACCAGTACCTCAACGGCCGTTCCGCCGGCTGAGACCAAGACGCTCGGATCAAGAATTCTTAGCGCCGGCGCTGGAAATTCTGGAAACGCCACCATCGCCGGTGCGCTTGGCCTTTATCGTGATCGTCTGCGCGTTCGTCGCAGTCGCGCTCATCTGGGCTTATTTCGGGCGCATCGACATCATCGCCTCGGCGCAGGGGAAATTCGAGCCGACAGGAAAGGTCAAGATCATCCAGCCGCTGGAGACCGGCCGGGTGAAGGCTCTTCCGCCTCCAGATGGCACCCATGTTCGCCAGGGTGACGTCCTGCTTGAACTCGATGCCGCCGAGGAACTCGCCGATGAGGCTGGCTTCAGACGCGCTCTCGCGTCCTACCTCGCCGAGGCTACGCGCCGACGCGCTGCCATCGGCGCGGCGCGCCAAAGGAGTTTCTCGCCGGCGCCTTCTATCGCTTGGGAAGACGATGTTCCCGATCTGCTGCGCATTCGCGAGCAGAATATACTGAACAGCGATCTCGGCCAACTCACATCAAACCTGGATTCACTCGGCGCTCAACGCCAACAGAAGCTGACAGAGGAACAGCAATTTGCGCAAACAATCGAGACGCAAAAATCATTGATCTCGACTTTGCAGGATCGCGTGACCATGCGCTCCACCGCCGCGGCCGCCGACGCCGATACGAAGTCAAATGTCATCGACGCCACGGAAACGCTTAAATACCAGGTCACACAGCTGGCCATCCAGAAAGGCCAAATGGCCGATGCCGAGGCGGGTGCCGAAGTGGTGGAACGCGAGATCGCCAAGACGATCGAGGAATTCATCACCGACAACACCCAGAAGCTGGGAGACGCCGAAAGGCAGATCGATGACCTCACTCAGAAGCTTGCCAAAGCCACCGCCGAGCGCGAGCGCAAGACGATAGTTAGCCCGATCTCCGGAACGGTGGAAGAATCCGTAATTACCAACATCGGCCAGGTCGTCACGGTGGGCCAGGAGGTCATGCGAATTGTTCCCGACGATTCCAAGTTGGAATTGCGGGTTTATGTCCTCAACACCGACATCGGCTTCGTGAAAGTAGGACAGCAGGCGGTAGTCAAGGTCCAGTCTTTTCCGTTTACTCGCTACGGCACCATCAACGCGACGGTGACCAATGTGGCGACTGACGCCATTCCCGAACCGGATGCAGCCCAGCTAGAAGGCAATCCGGCAGCTCAGATATCCAATGCAACTTTTGCCGGCGCTGAGCGAACCCAGAACCTGGTGTTTCCCGTCACTCTGACGCCGGACAAGACTGTTGTGAGCGCCGACGGCCACGACGTGCAACTGACGCCGGGCATGGCTGCAACTGTGGAAATAAGAACCGATAGCCGGCGAATTCTGGAATACGTGTTCTCGCCAATGGTTGAAGTAACGTCAGAGGCGTTCAAGGAGAGATGATGCAGCGACGACTCACACCGAAGATTGATGACGTGTTCTTTCTAAGTAGTTAGACGTCTCTGTCATCGAGGTGCCTGTTATAAGGCGGCTGCGGCTCAGGAATAAGAGTGATCACCGTGGGGTTTGCCGACGGCGCTTGAAGCCGCTCAGATACTGCTGAGCGTGTTCAACGTCTTCCTGCATCAGGTCTGTCTCTCGCCCGAATACGCGCCAAATTTTTTCCAACCGGCTGACGCTTGTCCATACGTCGGGCAATCGAGGTTTACGCACCCTAAGTTATCAAGTTCTCTATTCGTCAAGCTCAGACTTCGATCTCTGAGGACCATCTGAGGGTCGTTTCAGCAATTCTGCGATATCCACATCCAGCACTTCAGCCAGCCGGTCAACGACATCGATGCTTGCGTTGTATACGTTACGTTCCAACGCGCTGATATAAGTGCGATCGATCCCAGCCCGGTGCGCAAGCTCTTCCTGTGACAGGCCTCTAGCCCGCCGCAGGGCTCGTAGGTTTTGCGCGAACGCTTCTCGGATTTCCATGAATCCGACACCAGCGCCTTGCAGAGTATTTCACCACGGAGTATTCTCTACAATTCACATTCGGAGAACTGGGCCTCCTGGAGTGGTTTTGGATCCACTCAGCGGGAAACTTGCCCCACGGAAGGAGACTGTGCTGTGGCAGCGAAAAAGCCGACTCTTCTCGCAACAAGCCGCAACGGCACGGAATTGCAATCTGCAGCCATAGGCGATCCTGCGCTTCTGCTAATGAGTGATTGGCAAATGGCTCGATACATCTCCCTGCTATTATGCCGCGTGCAGCAGCGGTTGGAGAGTCAAATGATGGTCAATCCCGGAATTCAGGGATTGACCGCAGATTCACCGACGCGAGTTCAAGACCAACGATCGCGCACTCTTGGTGGCCCATGGGCGTATGCGGTTGCGCGTGAGGCCGAGGTCTTTGCGATGACCGAAGCTCTTAAGCTTCAAGATTCTCTCCCCGAAGTCGCGGCTACGTCGCTCGTCGGCGTCATTGCCAAGTTAGAAATGATCGTCGGCGCCGACCGGGATATTGGTGACCCTACGGACTTCCCGTGGCCGCACATAGCTTCGGTGCTAAGTGACTTAAGGGCGATCGCGGGAACTTTGCCGGTTGGTCGCCCGAGCCGGGAAAGGACGCGGAGCGATGTTGCCAAGCATTGGGAGTCCGCAGTCAAGCTGATCGCTGCGCTCGAAGCGGAAGGCGCGGCGGAGTACTGTGGCGATGTAGCGGTCTTCCGACACGCCCCTCCCTGAAATGTATCTTCAAATGTGCAACTCGCAGGCGATATCGAAGGTCAACAACCCGGGACTGTCGAGTGGCGGCAGACTGATTGCCACGGTTCGCGCCCCACTAATGGTTTGGCTGGATGTCAGCATCAGAACGTTCCCATTTGTCGCCCGTAGCCCGACCTTGACAATTGAGAGAAACCGCACGGCGCAAGTCATTGCACGCTGTGGCCCTACGACATGAACTTCGTGCTTTTCCTGGCCGTCCGGACACCTCTGATGGCAGGTCGATCCACCATTGGGAGAGCGACCGGCATGTCAGAGGAAACCAGGAATGGGCCGCAGGCGTTGGTTCCGGCGAACGACAACGGCGACCTCGCCAGCCCCGAGGGCCCTGAAAACATGGCGGCCAAGCTGGACCTGGTAGTGCTGGATATCGCCGGGTTGATCGGCCGGCAGTTGGCGCGGCAGGCATTCGAGGCGGGGCTGGCGGCCAACGACAATCGGCCGGGCCACCAAGAAGAAGAGGGCAGGGGACAGGATGGCAAACCCCTTCAGAACAAGAGAGAGGATCCGTCGCCGTGACTCGTGTCGCACTCTATGCCCGCTATTCTTCCGACAGCCAGCGGGATGCCTCCATCGAGGACCAGTTGAGGCTGTGCCGCGAGCAGGCGGAGCGTGAGGGCTGGAGTGTAGCGGGAACCTACGAGGATGCGGCGATCTCTGGCGCCAGCACCGTGCTCCGGCCCGGTATCCAGCATTTGGTACGTGATGCCCAGCGCTGCCGCTTCGAAGTGGTGCTGGCCGAAGCACTCGATCGCATCAGCCGCGACCAGGCAGATGTCGCCACGCTCTTCAAGCATCTCAAATTCGCCGGCGTTGCCATCGTCACTTTAGCCGAGGGCGAGATCAGCGAACTGCATGTCGGCCTCAAAGGCACGATGAATGCCCTGTTCCTCAAGGACCTTGCTCTCAAGACCCATCGTGGCATGCGGGGGAGGGTGGAGAAGGGTAAGGCCGGTGGTGGGCTGTGCTACGGCTATCGGGTGGTGAGGAAGCTGGATGGAGCAGGTGAGCCCATCCGGGGCGACCGCGCGATCGTGCCGGAGGAAGCCACCGTCGTGCGCCGCATCTTCCGCGAGTTCGCCGCCGGCAAGAGCCCTAAGGCGATCGCCGTCGACCTCAACAAGGAGGGCGTTCCTGGTCCGCTCGGCCGACACTGGGGCGACACCAGTGTGCGCGGGCATGTCATCCGGGGAACCGGCGTCATCAACAATGAGCTCTATACCGGCGTGCTGGTTTGGAATCGCCTGCGTTACGTCAAGGATCCTGCCTCCGGCAAGCGCGTGTCGCGGGCCAATCCGCCAGCCAAATGGATCCGCACCGAGGTGCCGCATCTCAGGATCGTCGAGGACGATTTGTGGCAAGCCGTGAAGGAGAGACAGAAATGCATCGCCAGCCAGTTCGAGGCGGTGGCGATCGCCACGCGCAAGGCTAGGGCGAGGAAGCTTCACACAATGAAGCGGCCTGTCTCCCTCCTTTCCGGCCTGCTCACCTGCGGCTGCTGCGGTGGGCGGTACGGCCTGTTCACACGCGAGCGCTATGCCTGCCTCAATCACCAGCGCCGGGGCATCTGCGACAATGGCCGCACCATCACGCGCGAGAAGATCGAGCAGCGCGTTCTCGCAGGCCTGAAGGAAAGGTTGGTCTCGGCCGATGCCGTCGCCGAGGCGATCAGAGCCTATGTCCAGGAAACCAACCGCCTTAACCAGGAGCGTCGCGCGCAAGGCGAACAGGACCGCAAGGCGCTCGACAAGGTCGAGCGCGCCATCGCCGGCATCATGGCCGCGATCGAGGACGGCCTTTACCAGCCTTCGATGAAAGCGAGAATGGAAGACCTAGAGAGGCAGAAGGCGGAGATCACCGCGCGTCTGGCTCTGGCGCCCACTGACCTGCCCGACCTGCATCCCAACATCGCCACTCTCTACCGCAAGCGGGTCGAGCAGCTCACGCAAGCACTTGCCGACCACGAGGACGGACGTCCCGCCGCCGAGGCGTTGCGCTCGTTGATCGGAGAGATCGTGCTCACGCCCGGCGACAAGCGCGGCGAGGTGCATGCCGAGCTACGCGGCGAGCTGTTCGGCATCCTTGAATTCGCCAAACCCGACCAAAATCAAAGGTCCGAGGATGTTATGACAAAAGGGGTTGCGGGTCCCCGCAACCAAACAAAAAACGGCCCGCTCCTCGCGGGTCGTTTGCGTTTGTGTTCGCAGGACGGACACGAAGGTCAGGGCTCTCACCAGACCGAATCATTCAACCAACATCGACCCGCATCGGCGCGCTCGTCATGGCACTGCTCGCTAGCTGGAATCATGAACCGCGGGCGACGAGGACGTCAAAGTGAGCGTGGCAGCGCACTCAGGGATCGGCGTGCAACCGGGCACGAAATAATATTAGCCGGTTGAGTTTTAAACTCAGCCGGCTTCCGCGTCTCAGCTGCCTCGAAATGGCGCAGAGGTCGTGGAATCGGCCGCCAAGCGATCCTCGATCGGCGCCGGCGTATCGACCCGAAATTTTGATCTTTGCCGATTCGGGTACTGTTGGGCCTTCACCGAATCGCGACGGGTGAATTGGAATCGCATCAACCCACGCCAATTGTTGCTATCTATTGATATCCCCGCCACCCGCCCCCCACATTTCCGGAGGACGCCTCCATGCCCAACTACGCTTTGAACGAGCACTATGAGCGCTTCATCAGAAAGCAGCTCGAATCGGGCCGGTACAACAATGCCAGCGAGGTTGTCCGCGCCGGGCTGCGCATGCTCGAAGATTTTGAGGCGGAGCGTGAGAAGTGGCTGCGTGAGGAAATCCCGTCGCGCGTGGCCGAGTTCCGGCAGGATCCGGCAAAAGCTATTCCCGCCGAAACGGTGTTTTCCCGGTTGGATCTCCGTCGTCGCGCACGGCAGGCGAAAGCCAAGTAGGAAATGGAGTACCGGATTGTCTTCCATCCGAAAGCGGAAGCCGAACTCGAGCAACTCTATGACGATATAGCCGAGCGTGCGTCGCCGGCGATTGCCTGGGATTTTGTTGTGGGCATCCGCGATCTCTGCCTTGGCCTGTCGACATTTCCACAGCACGGCCGAGCGGGTGGAGATCATGCCGGGGGGCTGCGGATCGTCGCGCGGTCAGTATCGTTTTCGCTGTCGACGGCGAGTTCGTGCTGATCTGGGCATCTTCTACGCGAGCCGGAATATCACGCCCGAGTCGCTGGAAGAAAGGCTCCGAACCGCGGGCCAAAGGGCCGCGACGATCGACATTCGGCTAAGTGCTGGTGGCTGCTTTAGGGCGACCGCATTCACCCGGCGAAGCGGTTGTGACGGGTATCGCCGCAACGGAAGCGCGGCCAAAATTCAACCAAGCCAGCTCACAAATTTTGCCTTCTTGGATATCTCCACGAGAAATCGAAAAAAGAGCGATCTAGGCTGTTGACAGTTCGGTCAGGTGGCGACTATATACGGCCCACGAACGAGGGCGGTGCGCCGCTGGCGACGAAGAAGTTTGCTTCTAGGTCTGCCCTCTGCTGAAATTCAAGAGAGCCGCGTGAGCGACACTCGATTGGCCCCGAAGCCGAAAAGCGAGACGGGCTGCGACATTGCGTGAAGCGATGTCTGTTCTTTGACAATTGAATATTGAAGAAAGAGAAACGTGGGCGGCAGAGTCCTGCTGAGCCTCTTACTCCGCCAGGGGTAATTGGTTCGAACGAGA
>NZ_JAIUHU010000027.1:0-38708 GCF_020165275.1 Mesorhizobium sp. Ca11
AAGCTCCTGGTCGTCCTCAACGCTATCATTCGCGACAAAACCGCATTCGCGTGAACACAGTTGCCATGCCGTGACGTTAAGGCGTTGCAGCGGTTACAGAATCTTCTGCACCGTTGCATTTCCCGGCAGAATTTATGGCATGGATTCTAGGGTCTGCGCGCGTCGCTCCGCTCCTTGCTCCGCCCTAGAATGACGACGTCACCGGAGTTCCCACAGCCGGAAAGCTGACGGTCACGCCGAGGCCCGGATCGCGGTCCTCGAGCGTTATCGCGGCGCCATGCAGGTCCGCCACCGCCTTGACCAGGCTGAGGCCCAAGCCGCTGCCCGGCGTCGTGCGGCTGGCATCGAGCCGATAGAGCCGGCGGAACACTTTTTCGCGCTCCTCGGCGGGAATGCCCGGGCCATTGTCGCGGACATGAATGAGGACGTGGTTGCCTGCCCCGGTCACCGAGAGCTCGATCGCGGTGCCCGGCGGGCAATGCCTGAGCGCGTTCTCGACCAGATTGGCCAACATCTGCATGAGCAGGTCGCGGTCGCCGTGCACGTACCATTTTGTATCCGGAACGATCACGGTGGACAGCGACTTGCCGTCGTCCTCGGCGACATCGGCATAGACTTCGCCGATGGTCTCGACCACCGGCCCGACGTCGAGGTCGACGAAGCGCGCCTTGCGGGCGCCGGCTTCGATCTGGGCGATGCGCAGCAGCGCGTCGAACGTGCTGTTGATCTGCTGACTTTCGGCACGGGCGTCGGTCAGCTCGGCCGAGACATCCTCGCCCGACACCGTCTTGTCGGCGGCGGATTCCAGGATCATCTGCAGCCGATTGAGCGGCGTCTTGAGATCATGGGCGATGTTGGCGCTCACCTCCCGCATGCCGTCGACCAGCGCAGACAGGCGATCGAGCGCGGAATTCACCTGGGCAGAGACGGCGTCGATGTCGTCGCCATTGCCGGTCAGCGGGATGCGTGCGTCGAGGCGCCCATGCGAGACATCGTCCATGGTGTCGGCGATGCCATCGAGGCGCCGCTGGACGCGCGAGGCAAGCACGGCGCCGCCGCCGATCGCCAGGACGGTGATGAAGAGCGTGGCCCAGCCGAAGCTCATCAACACGATCCTTTCCAGATCCTCGGTTTCCGAAAGCGAGAAGGCGACCGTCAGCTTGTTGCCGCCGACCGTGCCCGAATAGGCGCGATATTGGGTATCGGGCGGCACGCCCGGCAAGTCGGCGGCGAACATGGAAAAGCCGTCCGGCAGACTGGAGGCGGTGAAATCCCCGGCGAGACGGTTGCCGTTCCGATCGGTGAGGGAAAAGATTTCGTCCTTGTCCTGGCTGAACTGGGCATGGTCCCTGACGGTTGAAACGAGATCCTCCTCGTCGCCCTCGGCATGGGTCGCGGCAATCAGCGAATAGGTCTCCTTGATCGATTGATCGAGCTGCCTGGCGAGCGAGGCGCTCATCAGCTGATAGACAATCGCGCCCGACAGGATGAAGGCCAGCAGGAACAGGAACGCGAAGGTCAGCGCCAGCCGGAACGGCGTGCTGCGCAGCAGGCTGGAGCGCGTCCCGCTCATGCGATCGCGGAAGCGGTTGGCCGCCCCGCGATTGCGGAGGCAAGATCAGGCCGGGACATGCAGGCTGTAGCCGGTGTTGCGCACGGTGTGGATCAACGGCACGTCGAAGGGCCTGTCGACCTTGGCCCTGAGCCGGCTGATATGCGTCTCGACGACACTGGTCTTGGGGTCGAAATGAAAATCCCAGACGCGCTCGAGCAACATGGTGCGGGTGATGACGCGGCCCTCGCCGCGCATCAGCACTTCGAGCAGGCTGAACTCGCGCGGCTGCAGGTCGATCGGCTGGCCCTGCCTGGTGACGCGGCGCTGGATAAGGTCCATTTCGAGGTCGGCGACACGCAAAGCCGTCTTCTGCTCCTGCGCCGCCGGCCGGCGGCCGAGCGCATGGATGCGGGCAAGCAGCTCGGAAAAGGCGAAGGGCTTGACGAGATAGTCGTCGCCGCCGGCCTCGAGGCCCTCGACCCGGTCGTCGACGCCGCCGATCGAGGTCAGGAAAATAGCCGGCGTGCGGATGCCGGCGGCACGCACCGCCTTGATCATCGACAGGCCGTCGAGGCCGGGCACCATGCGGTCGGCGACGATCACGTCATAGGCGTTGCGGGTCGCGGCGAAGAGCCCGTCATGACCGTCGCGCAAGAGATCGCAGACATGGCCGGCCTCGGTCAGTCCCCTGATGATATAATCCGCGGTTCTCGGATCGTCTTCAACAAGCAGAAGTCGCATTGTCCGGTGCCGTCCTTGCCACCTCAACCATTTGTTTTTACGAGCTTTCAGACCGAGTGCCGCTACACATTTTTGCGAGGGACAGCCGATATCCGTCGCGACCGCCGACGGCAGCGGCGAAGAACCGGGCGGCCGGCGGCGAGAGCGACCTCATGGTCGTCCCGCGCTCGCGCCCAGCGTGAGAAGAAGCTCGTCCAGTTGCCCGAACGTCTCGCCCATCGCATCGGCCGCCCCGGTGCCGGCAGCGTCGAGAGCTTCTTTCGAGGGATAGAGCTCGTGCATCACCAGCAGCGTCTTGCCACCCTTTTCCTCGAAGGTCACCGTGGTGACGGGTCCACCGTCGCCGCCTTCGTCATTGGTCCAGGCGAGGCGCGAGTACGGCACCACTTCGATATACCGGCCGAAGAACTCGGCGGGGTTCGAGGCATCATGGCCGAACGCCAAACGGTACCCGCCTCCGACGCGAACATCCATCTCGCAGGAACGCAGGATCATGCCCATAGACTTGGGCGCCCACCACCGCTTGAACAGTTCGGGCTTGGTCCACGCCTCGAACACGATGCGTGCGGGGGCGTCGAAGGTTCGCGTAACGACCAGCTCACGGTCGGACCTCCGTTCTACCGTCGTGCGAGCAGGCTCACTCCGTTCCATCGACTTCCTCCTTCCGTTTCAGTTCCTCGACAACCTTGTCCAGCTCTTCGAAGCGTGCGTCCCAAAGCCGGCGGTAGCTCTCGATCCAAGCCGCCTCTTCCTCCAGTCCGCGCAGGCCGAGCGTGCAGGTCCGCACCCGCCCGGCTTTCCGGGTGGTGACGAGCCCCGCCTGTTCCAAGACGCCGATATGCTTCTTCATGCCTGTGAGGGTCATGTGGAATTTCTCGGCAAGGTCCGTGATCGAGGCCTCCGCGCGTCCGAGCTGCTCCAGAACGCCGCGCCGGGTGGCGTCCGAGAGCGCGGCGAACGAGACATCGAGGCGGGACTTCGAATACTGAACCATTTGGTTCAGTATCTAGCGCATCGTTGAGCGGCGCGCAAGGGGATAGCGGGCGGGCTGCGCTGCCGGCCCTCCCGGACCGAGCCAGTCTCGCTGCTGCAGCTTACGGTCGATCGCGACATGCTCTAGTCGAGGAGCGCCAGCTCGTCTTCGTCGATCAGTTTTCTCAGCTTCATATGGAGAACGATGGCCACGATGCAGCCGAGGAAAATCAGGCTGGTGAAGGTGGCGCCGAAGCCCAGCCCGCCATAGTCGACCGGATGCGAGAGCAGGTCGCCGAAGGAGGCGCCGAACGGCCGGGTCAGGATATAGGCAAGCCAGAAGGCGAGGACGCTGTTCAGGCCGAGGAAGAACCAGGCAAAAGCGATCGCCGCGATCACGCCGCCAAAGATGAGGCCGGTAGCGAGATAGCCGATATCGAAGCGCTCGGCCACCAGATCGCCGGCAGCCGTGCCGAGCGAGAAGGTGAAGAGGATCGCTAGCCAGTAGAAGATCTCGCGCCTGGCGGTGAAGATGGTGTGGATCGAGAGGGTCCTTTCGCTGGCATACCAGACCGCGAAAGTCAGTGCGAGGGCGACCGAGAAGACGATGGTCGTTGTCTCCAGCCGCACGCCGAAATCGTCGATGAGGTTGTCTGCGACCAGGGTGCCGACGACGCTGATCAGCACGACGGCGAGCCAATAGGCCCAAGGTACATAGCGTTTCTGCGCGAATTGCAGGACGAGCGCGACGATGAGGATGCCGCCCATGATCAAGGACGTGACAGCAAGGCCGAGGCCGAGCTTCACGGCGAGGTAGTCGGCCGCCGTCTTGCCCATGGTCACCGCCATGATCTTGACCAGCCAGAAATCGATGGTGACGTCCGGGACGCGGTTGGGGGCGAGGTTGTCGGCTTGAGAGATCATGGCGCGATCCGTTGTTCGTTCGAGCCGCCTCGAATTCCGTATGGCGGCGACGCCCAAATTAGGCAGGCGAATTCACCGCGGCCTGTCCGCGTTCTTACAAATTCGTAAGGTTGGCCAAAAACATCCGCCGAGCCTCGTCATGCCGCCAGCGAAGAGATAGACAAGCCTTGGCGCCCCCTGGCTGCGCCGGAGCGGTGAGAAGAATGGCATCCCCCAAATCGACGCCGAATGCGTTCGACCAGCACAAGCGCCTGATCGTCGTGCAGCTGGCCGCCGTGCTTGCCGTCATCCTGCTCCTGTTCAGCAAGCCGGCGTTGGCCGAGGGCTCGGACGGTCATGAGATCGTCGAGACGATCGGCTTCGCGATGGTGCTGATCTGCTTTGTCGGCCGGCTGTGGAGCATCCTGTTCGTCGGCGGCAGGAAGAATGACGAGCTGATCGTGTCCGGTCCGTTCTCGATGACCCGCAACCCGCTCTATTTCTTCTCGACCGTCGGCACTGCCGGCATCGGGCTGATGTTCGGCTCGCTGCTCGCGGCCGCGCTGCTCGGCCTGGCGAGCTTCCTCGTCTTCCGCTTCACCGCGCGCAAGGAGGCGGAGTATCTCGCCGGCAAGTTCGGTGCGGCTTACGCGGCCTATGCCGAACGCACGCCGTCCTTCTGGCCGAATCCGCTGCTTTACCGCGACGAGGCGCAGTGGCTGTTTTCGACCGGCGCGCTGCGGAACACGTTCCGCGACGGGCTCTATTTCCTGGCTTTGTTTCCGGTGATCGAGGCGGTCGAGTATTTGCGCCTCAGCGGCGACCTGCCGACGCTCTTTACCGTTTACTAGTTCCATCGCGATCGTCATTCTAGGGCGGAGCAAGGAGCGGAGCGACGCGCGCAGACCCTAGAATCCATTCCGTGACTTCCAAGCGCTGCCGCAGTGCAGAATTCTGCTCCGCTGCGTTCCTTGGCCAAGGTCACGGAATGGATTCCAGGGTCTCCGCGACGCCGCTTTGCGGCTGCTCCGCCCTGGAATGACGAGGCTGGGGCGGCTCCGCCAATCTCCAGCGGTTGCGCAGCTTCACCGGAATAAACCCCGGTCAGCGCGCCTTGCCGCGCACGGCGCGGCGCGTGCTCTGCAGAAGAATTGCCAGGCAGCCGACGAGAAGCAGGAGGCCGCCGATGAGCGGCGGCAGCCCCAAGAACTTCACCGCGGCGGCGATCAGCGCGATCAGGATCAGCGCGAGCAGGGCGAGATTGCCGTCGTCGACGAACATGCCGACGAGTTCCTTGAAGACGAGACGGATCATCGGGCAGCTCCTTCGGCGGGTGCCGGGTAGGCGCCGCGCAGCCGACGCACGATGGCGAAGGATGCGGCGGCAATGACGGCGAAGATGGCGAGCAGAGCGAGATCGGCGCCCGGCCACTCGGCACCGAGGCCCTCGCCAGTCCAGAACACGCCGAAGCTGGTCAGCATCAGGCCGACGACGAATTTCAGTGCATTCTCGGGCACGCGGGCTAAAGGACGATGCACGGCAAGGCCGATCAGCATCACCAGCACGAAGGCCGCCAGCGCGCCGAGGCCGGCATAGAGAGTCTGCCCGTGCGCGGCGCCGACGGCGATGACGATGAATACCACTTCGACGCCTTCGAGCAGCACCGCCTTGAACGACGCGACGGCCGCCAGATAGTCGGCGCGGCGGTCAGCGGCCTGCCGCTGCAAGGCGGCCGTCTCCTTGGAGAAAGCCCGCTCCTCGTCATGCAGCGCGATGACGCCGACGCTGCGCAGGATCGCCTTCCTCAGCCAGCGCATGCCGAACAGGATCAAAAGCACGCCGACCACGAATTGCAGGACGGCGATGGGGACGAGCGCCAGCAGCGGTCCGAATGCCAGCACCAGCGCCGCGAGCAAGATGAGCGCCAGGGCGGCGCCGGTCAGAGCGGGGCGCCAGCCTCGGGTCACGCCGACGGCGAGCACGATGGTGAAGGCTTCGACCACTTCGACGAAGGACGCCAGGAAAGAGGCCGTCACGGTGGAAAATGTCAGGCCATGCATCCAGGCTTCGTCCAATGCTTGGGAATCATCGGGTGGCGTGAACGATACAGCGCTTCGGCGGCGGCGAAAATGCCAGGGATGATCCTCTCTGGTATCGCGTGGGGCAAGGGCGGCGGCAGCGGACTTCTGGAGAACTCATTGACGGTCTGTATCCGTTCGGTGTCCGTTGTATCGCGGCGCTGCCCTGGCTATCTGCTGGAGCAACAAGAAGTTTTAAGCGGTCGATGGGCCGCTCCAGCAGGAATGGAGCTATGAAGAAGATCGGATTTCTGTCGTTCGGGCATTGGTCGCCCTCGCCGCAGTCGGGCACGCGCTCGGGCGCAGACGCGCTGCTGCAGTCGATCGACCTCGCGGTCGCGGCCGAGGAACTCGGCGCCGACGGCGCCTATTTTCGCGTCCACCATTTTGCCCGGCAGCTCGCCTCGCCGTTTCCGTTGCTTGCCGCCGCCGGCGCCAAGACCCGGCGTATCGAGCTCGGCACCGCCGTCATCGATATGCGCTACGAAAACCCGCTCTATATGGCCGAGGATGCGGGCGCTGCCGACCTGATCGCCGGCGGGCGTCTGCAGTTGGGCATCAGCCGCGGCTCGCCCGAGCAGGTGATCGACGGTTGGCGCTATTTCGGCTATGTGCCGGAAGAGGGCAAGAGCGACGCCGACATGGCACGCCGGCACTCCGAGATCTTCCTCGACCTGTTGCGCGGCGAGGGCTTTGCCCAGCCCAATCCGCGGCCGATGTTCCCCAACCCGCCCGGCCTGCTCAGGCTCGAGCCGTTCTCGGCCGGCCTGCGCGAACGCATCTGGTGGGGCGCGGCCACCGACGCCACCGCCGTGTGGGCGGCCAAGCTCGGCATGAATCTGCAAAGCTCGACGCTGAAATTCGATGAGACCGGCGAGCCGCTGCATGTCCAGCAAGCCAAGCAGATAAAAGCCTACCGCGCCGCCTGGAAGGAAGCAGGCCATGCCAGGGAGCCGCGCGTCTCGGTCAGCCGCAGCATCTTCGCTCTCGTCAACGACATGGACCGCGCCTATTTCGGCGGCAGCGAGGGCGAGGACCATTTTGGCTATATCGAGCCGGAGAAGCGCGCCGTGTTCGGCCGCACCTATGCCGCCGAGCCGGACGTGCTTATCGAGCAGTTGAAGGAGGATCAGGCGATCGCCGAGGCCGACACGCTGCTGCTCACCGTGCCCAACCAACTGGGCGTCGACTACAACGCCCATGTCATCGAGTCGATCCTGAAGCACGTCGCGCCGGCGCTGGGCTGGCGGTGAGGTGGCGAAAACCGCAAAACGCGTAATCTCCCCCGCAAGGGGGGAAATCAGACTTCACGCCGGCTTTCGCCAATCACCAACGTCAGCCATGGCACCGCCTTCCCTCTCGTCCTTCCCTCGACGTTGACATCTGATAAAATAGCAATCTACTTTGGCGCGTAATCGGTTACGTAACCGATTACGGCTCAATCAAGTGGAGGAGACTAATGAGCAAGATTTCGGACACGCATGGGCTTGGCCCGTTCTCGCGCCGCCAGTTCCTGAAGACCAGCGCCTTGGCTGCCGGCGCGCTGGCGCTGCCGCTCGGACCAGTTCTCGCCGCCGACAAGCCGAAGGTCGGCCTGGTCATGAAGTCCCTGGCCAACGAGTTCTTCAAGCAGATGCAGGCTGGCGCGGAGGAGTATGCGGCCAAGAACAAGGACAAGTTCGATTTCGCCGCCGTCGGCATGAAGGACGAGCGCGACTTCGCCGCGCAGGTCGACGCCATCGAGAACTTCATCACCCAGAACTACAACATCATCGTCGTCGCCCCGGCCGATTCGAAAGCCATGGTTACGCCGGTCGCCAAGGCGCTGAAGGCCGGCATCAAGGTCATCAACATCGACGTTGCGCTCGACACCGAGGCCAAGAAGAAGGCAGGCATCGACCTCGCCTTCTTCGGCCCGGACAACCGCGCTGGCGCCAAGCTGGCCGGCGACGCGCTCGGCAAGGCGCTGGGCAAGGGCGGCAAGGTTGTCATCCTCGAGGGCAATCCTGAGGCCGACAACGCCAAGCAGCGTAAGCTCGGCTTCGATGATTCGGTGAAGGAATACGGCCTCGACCTGCTCGACTCCAAGACCGCGCATTGGGAGACCGAGGAAGCCAACACGCTGATGACCAACTTCCTCACCCAGCATCCCGACATTCAGGGCGTGATGGCGGCCAACGACTCCATGGCGCTCGGCGTCGTCAAGGCGATCGACGCGGCAGGCAAGTCCGGCCAGATCAAGGTCGTCGGCTTCGACAACATCCCGGCCGTCGGTCCGCTGCTGAAGGAAGACAAGATGCTCGCCACCGTCGAGCAGTATGGCGCGAAGATGGCGGCGATGGGCATCGACTACGGCCTGCGCGAGCTGGCCGGCGAGAAATTCTCCGGCTGGGTCAAGACCGACGTCAAGCTGGTCACCGCATGAGGCGAGCCGGGGCGCCGGCGCTCCCTTCCGGCGCCAGGCTTCGTCTCTCTCGTCACCGCCGCCGCCAGTTCCGGCGGCGGTGACGGAGCACCCGCCGCTGTCGTCGCCGACGGGCACGGTTTAGGATTCTGCCGCCCATGGATGCGATTCTCTCTCTTGAAAGGGTCGGAAAGATCTTTCCCGGCGCCGTCGCGCTGAGCGACGTGTCGCTGTCGATCGCGCGCGGCGAGACCCATATCATCCTGGGCGAGAACGGCGCCGGCAAGTCGACGCTGATCAAGCTCTTGGCCGGCATCTACCAGCCGGACTCCGGCAGGATTGCCTTCAACAGCCAGCCCTACCAGCCGAAGACGCCGCATGACGCGCAGCAGAGCGGCATCCGCATCGTGCATCAGGAGCTCAATCTTCTGCCCTATCTCAGCATCGCCGAGAATCTGATGCTGGAAAGCCTGCCGCGCCGCGCCTTCGGCATCGTCGACCGCAAGGCGCTCAACAGCCGCGCGGCGGCGCTGCTCAAGGAAGTCGGGCTCGACATCGATCCGCGGATACGCGTCGAGGCGCTCGGCGTCGCGCAGATGCAGCTGGTCGAGATCGCCAAGGCGCTGAGCTACAACTCGAAGCTTCTGGTGCTCGACGAGCCGACGGCGACGCTGACGCCGCCGGAGATCGAGCGGCTGTTTTCCATCATCAAGCGGCTGAAGGCCAAGGGTGTCACCATCATCTACATCTCGCACCGGCTGCATGAGGTGTTCGAGATCGGCGACCGCGTGACCGTCTTGCGGAACGGCAGGCTGGTCGCGACGCGCGACCTGCACGGCCTCACCGTGCCCGACCTGGTGCGCATGATGATCGGCCGCGACATCGCCGACGAATACGGTTTCGATGCCAGGGTCGTGCCGGGCAAGGTGGCGCTCAGCGTCGCCAATCTGAAGCGCGACGCCTCCACCCCGGAGATATCGTTCGCCGT
The DNA here is from genome assembly GCF_020165275.1 of Mesorhizobium sp. Ca11. Lineage (NCBI taxonomy): Bacteria > Pseudomonadati > Pseudomonadota > Alphaproteobacteria > Hyphomicrobiales > Phyllobacteriaceae > Mesorhizobium > Mesorhizobium sp. Ca11. The sequence continues at coordinate 9,642 of NZ_JAIUHU010000027.1, forward strand.
ACGCCATGGCGAGATCCTCGGCGTCGCCGGCCTGGTCGGCAGCGGCCGAACGGAAGCAATGCGGGCGCTGTTCGGCGCCGATCCGAAGCTCGACGGTGTCGTCGAGATCGACGGCAAGCCGGTGGCGATCGCCGCGCCGAAGGACGCGGTGCGGCACGGCTTGAGCCTGCTTACCGAAGACCGCAAGGGCCAGGGCCTTCTGCTCGACATGGCCGTCGACAAGAACATCACCATCACCGATCTCAGCAAAATCTCGCGCAACGGGCTGCTCAACCGAAGGACGGAGGCTGCGGCCGCCAACGATCTCGTCGGCCAGCTGCGCGTCAAGGCAAGCTCGATCGAGCAGGCGGTGCGCAATCTCTCCGGCGGCAACCAGCAGAAGGTGGTGCTGGCCAAATGGCTGTTCCGCGGCACCTCCACGCTGATCCTCGACGAGCCGACGCGCGGCGTCGACATCGGCGCCCGGCGCGAGATCTACCAGCTGCTGTGGATGCTGGCGGCGCGGCAGAAGGGCATCATCATGGTGTCGTCCGACCTGCCTGAATTGATGGGCATGTGCCACCGCATCATCGTCTTTTCGAAAAACAAGATCGTCGGCGAGGTGCCGCGATCCGAATTCGACCAGGAGCGCATCCTGTCGCTCGCCTATCAGGAGTATGTGCGACCATGAGCGAGACGTCCGAGATAGCCGTGGCGGCGCCTGTTTCTCCGGGCCGGGCGAAGTTCCTGCGCTTCCTGGTGCGCGATGCCGGCGTGCTCCTGGCGCTGGTGCTGATCACGCTGTTCTTCTCGGCCACCGCCCCTTATTTCGCCACCTCCGGCAACGCGCTGAAGATCTTCGTGCAGATCGCGATCAACACGGTGCTGGCGGCCGGCATGACCTTCGTCATCCTCACCGGCGGCATCGACCTTTCGGTCGGCTCGGTGCTGGCGCTGTGCACCGTGGTCGGCGCCACCGTCATGATAAACGAGAGCCTGTCGCCGGCCGTCGCGATCACGCTGGCGCTGCTTGCCTGCATGGCGACGGGTGCAGTGTGCGGCTTCCTCAATGGCTGGATCTCGACGCGCTGGAAGATCCCGTCCTTCATCGTAACGCTGGGTATGCTCAACATGGCCGCGGGCGCCGCGCGCGTGGTCAGCGACAATTCGACCATCACCGGCCTGCCGCAGAGTTTTGTGGATTTCGGCAATCTGATCATCGGCGGCTTCCTGCCGTCGATCTTCCTGGTCGCGGTGCTGGTGATCGCCGCCGGCTGGTTCGTGCTGCGCTTCACCGTCTTCGGCCGCATGATCTTCGCCGTCGGCACCAATGACGAGGCGGTGCGGCTGTCTGGCCACAATCCGGATTTCTACAAGGTCGCCGCGTTCACCATCAGCGGGCTCACCGCCGGCATCGCGGCCATGGTCTATCTGTTGCGCCTCAACATCGGTAGCCCGATCGCCGGCGTGGGCTACGAGCTCAACGCGATTGCCGCCGTCATCATCGGCGGCACCAGCCTCAGCGGCGGCAAGGGCTCGATCATCGGCACGCTGGTCGGCGCCTGCATCCTGCAGGTGCTTTCCACCGGATTGCAGCTGCTCGGCGTCGGCGACAATTTCAAACCGATCGTGATTGGCCTTGTCATTGTGCTCGCGGTCATCCTAGACGCGTACCGGGAGAGGCTGTTGCGGAAAATCCGCTGAGGGGAACGGGCCATGACGACGATTGCCGATGTCGCGCGCCGTGCGGGGGTGTCCGTCGCCACCGTCTCGCATGTGATGAACCATACGCGTCATGTCGAGCCGGAAACGGCCGAGCGCGTGCGCGCCGCGATCGCGGCGCTGCGCTACAGCCCGAACTCGGTGGCGAGGAGTCTCAGGCGCGGCGAAACCAAGACCATCGGCCTGCTTCTTCCCGACAATTCCAACCCGTTCTTCGCCAGCGTGGCGCGGCAGATCGAGGATGCCGGCTTCGTTTCCGGCTACACGGTGATCCTGTGCAACTCCGACGGCAATGCCGAGAAGGAGGAGCGCTATCTCTCGGTGCTGATGGCCAAGCAGATCGACGGGCTGATCTTCGCCGGCTCGTCCGACCATGCGCGGGTGTTCGCCCGCCTCTTGCCCAGCGTGCCGGCGGTGCTGCTCGACCGCGAGATCCAGTCGGTCAATGTCGATTCGGTGCTGGTCGACCACGACCATGGCGGCTATCTCGCCGGGAAATACCTGGCCGGGCTCGGCCACAGGAAGATCGGCGTCATCGGCGGTCCGCGCGATTCGAGCTCCAGCCCGGCCCGCCTGCGCGGTTTTGTCCGCGCGCTTGGCGAAGCAGGCGTTGAGCTGCCGGCGTCCTCAATCGTCGATTCCGACTATCATTTCGCCGGCGGCCGCCTAGCGATGGAGCAGCTTATGGTACAGGCGGCCGGCATCACCGCGGTGTTCGCCTGCAACGACCTGATGGCCATGGGCGCGGTCACGGCGCTGCGCTCGCGGGGCATGCACGTTCCCGACGACATGTCGATGATCGGCTTCGACGACATTCCCTACGCCGTCACCACCTGGCCGCCGCTGACGACGATCGCGCAGCCGGTGGAAAAGATCGGCACGCTGGCGGTGAGCCTGCTGCTCGAGAGGCTGGGCGAGCCGGAAGCGCCGTCAAGGCGCGAGGTGCTGGCGCCGGTGCTGGTGGAGAGGGAAAGCTGCGCGGCGCGGGGGTAGTCTGGCAATCGACGACGTAGGCACTGCCCCCGCTCCGTCTCGGCGCTGCGCGCCGATCCACCTCTCCGCCATTTCATCTATGGCATGCACACCTTTCAAAGCGGCCGGCCTTTGACGATAGCGTGCATGGCAGCGCGCTGGTCGACCCCCACTCCGTCTCGGCTTCGCCGAGCCACCTCTCCCCCGATCGACGGGGTAGAGGAAAGGCGCCAAGCCTTTTGCCGTCAGCGCCCGTCCAGCTCCCTTCCTTTCCCTCCGGAGGGGGGAAAGGTGGCGCTGCGAAGCAGCGACGGATTGGGGGAACCACGTGGCAATCAAGCGTCGGCCTGATCAGTCGCGCCAGTCACAGAAGATGTGCATGGGGCGAGGAAACGCTAATCGCCGAGGGCGCGGCCTTCATAAGCTTGGAGACGGAGAGGAGGAGCGCTCTATGCGATTATCCCGCCGTATGAAATCGCCTCAGCGAACCGCCTCAGGCCGCCGGCTGCATGGCGGCTCTCAGCAGCATGCCGAACAGGTCGCGCGGCTCGTCGGGGTCGGCGAGCAGGTCGAGCTCCTCATAGAGGCCGGTGGCCTGGAGCTGGTCGCGGACGTAGCGCAGCGCGGAAAAATCTTCCGTGGCGAAGCCGACGGAATCGAACAGCGTGATCTGCTCGGACGTCTTGCGGCCCTCGGCCTTCCCGGTCATCACCTGCCACAGCTCCGTCACCGGATGATCGGCGTCGAGCTGCTGGATCTCGCCCTCGATGCGCGTCTGCGGCGGGAACTCGACGAAGATGTCGGAGCGCAGAAGGATGTCGCGGTGCAGCTCGGTCTTGCCGGGGCAGTCGCCGCCGACCGCGTTGATATGGACGCCGGCGCCGACCACGTTGTCGGTGAGGATCGTGGCATACTGCTTGTCGGCGGTCACCGTGGTGATGATGTCGACGCCTTCCACGGCATCCTGCCCGGTCGAGCAGATGGTGACATCGAACCCCTTGCCGGCGAGGTTGCGGGCGCATTTTTCCGAGGCCGAGCGGTCGATGTCATAGAGCCGCAGCCGGTCGATGCCGATGAGCGCCTTGAAGGCGATGGCCTGGAATTCGGACTGGGCGCCATTGCCGATGATGGCCATGGCGCGGGAGTTCTTCGGCGCCAGGTATTTTGCCGCTACCGCCGAGGTGGCCGCCGTGCGCAGCGCCGTCAGGATGGTCATTTCGGTCAACAGCATCGGATAGCCGGAGCCGACATCGGCGAGGACGCCGAAAGCGGTTACGGTCTGGCGTCCTTCGCGCATGTTCTTCGGATGGCCGTTGACATATTTGAAGCCGTACATCTTGCCGTCGCTGGTCGGCATCAGCTCGATGACGCCGTCATGGCTGTGCGAGGCGATGCGCGGCGTCTTGTCGAACAGCTCCCAGCGGCGGAAATCCTCCTCGATATAGGCGGCGAGCTCGGTGAGGAAGCGCTCGACGCCGATGGCGAGCACCAGCTTCATCATGCGATCGACGCTGACAAAGGGAACGATGGCAAGGCGCGAAGGCTGGGTCATGATCAGAGGTTTCCGGAATGGCTGCGGGTCGGGCGATCCATGATGCGGCGGCCCATCAGGCTGGCGGTGAGGTCGACCATCAGGGTGGCGGTACGGCCGCGCTCGTCGAGGAAGGGGTTCAATTCGACCAGGTCGAGGCTTGAGACGAGGCCTGAGTCGGACAGCATCTCCATCACCAGATGCGCCTCGCGGAAGGTGGCGCCGCCGGGAACGGTGGTGCCGACGGCGGGCGCGATCGAGGGGTCGAGGAAATCGACGTCGAGGCTGACATGCAAGAGCCCGTTCTCCTTCTCGACGCGGGCCAGGAAGGCGCGCAGCAGAGGCGCGATGCCGTGCTCGTCGATGGCGCGCATGTCGTGCACGGTGACGCCGGCTTCAGTGAGCGCGCGGCGCTCGGCCGGATCGACGCTGCGCAGGCCGATGGCGCAGATGCGGGCCGGGTCGACCGCTTGCGGCAGATCCGGGAAATAGCCCTGAAAACCGGCCTGGCCGCTGGCATAGGCGAGCGGCACGCCGTGCAGATTGCCGCTGGTGGTGGTGTCGAGCGTGTGGAAATCGGGATGTGCGTCGAGCCACAGCACGAAGAGCGGCCGTCCGCGCTCGGCCGCGCGGCGCGCCACGCCCGACATGGTGCCGGCGGAGATCGAATGGTCGCCGCCGAGGAAGATCGGCATGGCGTCCCGCGAAGCCGCGTAGGCGGTCTCGGCGATCGCCGCCGTCCAGGCGGAGATCTCCGGCAGCGCCTTCAGCGCGAGATTGCCGTGCGCCACGGGCCGCGCCGCGGCTTTCTCGACCGCGCCCCAGTCCTCGACCTCGTGGCCGAGCTCGGCCAGCACCGAGACCAGCCCTGCCGTGCGCAGCGCGCTCGGCCCCATCTCGCATCCCATCCTGCCCGCGCCGTCCTGCACCGGCGCGCCGACGATCCTGCAGCGCATCTTTTCTCACCTTGCGATTGATCGAAGGAGTGAACCATCAGCCGCTGGCGGCTTGAACAGTGAAAATTGGCATTTCGAGAAGACTAATCTATCATAATGGTCAGACGATTTTATCGAAATGGAAGCCATGGACGCATTGGACGAGAAACTGGTGACGCTGCTGAGGCACGATGCGCGGCGCAGCGTGTCCGACCTCGCCATCGATCTCGGCGTGTCACGCGCCACGGTCAGGTCGCGCATGGAACGGCTGGAAAAGTCCGGCGAGATCATCGGCTACACGGTGGTGCTGCGCGCCGACGCGGTCGACCAGAAGATACGCGGCGTGATGACGATCGAGATCGAAGGCCATGCCGCCGACCGCGTCGTCAAGGCGCTCGGCGGCCTCGCCGAGGTCTCGACCATCCACACCACCAACGGCCGCTGGGACCTGGTGGTCGAGCTCGGCACAGCCACGCTGACGGATTTCGACGCGGTGCTGCGGCGCATCCGGCTGATCCCCGGCATTACGGGGAGCGAGACAAGCCTGCTGCTGGCGACGCCGAGGACGACGCGGGCGCGGCTGACGTAGTCGCATGATCGGTGACGGCAGCGGTGAGGCGTGAAGCGGTTCGGCGATCTTGCGAAACGCCGGGCCGCTTCAGGTTCTTATTTCGTGCGCGGGCCGAAAGCGACGGCGCCGGGCCGGATCGCGATCCGGCTTTCCCGGAATTGCTCCAGGACTGCCGCATCGCACCGCTCATGCAGGCGGTCAGCCGTTCGGATAATAGCCGCCGTCCGAGCCGTCGCCCATATAGGTCCCTTGGCCGGTAGCGTTTCGGAGCCGCTGGTCCAGCTCATTGATCCGCCCGATCGCAGAACGGCCGCCGGCGGGCTGGATGCTATCGGCCTGCCGCATCAGGTCGCGAGCCTGTTCCTGCGTGATCTTGCCGGCCTGCCTGGCCGCACGGATACCTTGCTTCACGCCAAGCAGCTGCTGCGTCGCGGCTCTCGCTTCGGGCTCCGCCGGCACTGACGCCGTGGTCATTGTGTCGACCTGCGCCCTATGGTGGCGGTGCACGGCATAGGCGCTCGAAAGCGGTATGGCCGCGAAGATCGAGGCGGCCGCGATGAATTTTGGGGTGAAAGAACGCATGATGACATCTCCTCGTGATGGAGGAAGCGGCAAGACCGCTTTTTCCGAAAACGGGCCGTCCGGTCGCGTCGTGTCGCGGTGCTGGCCATTCGCCGCCGGCGGATCTCGGCCCAGAAACGACATATAGAAAGCCGCCCCGGCGTCGAAACGGAGGTGGAACGCAAATGTTATCCGATGTGATCTTGGATTGAATCGCCGATGCTCCGTCGGCGAGGCGGGTTCCCAAGCCCGGCCGCCTTCAAGCGACGCTGGCGAGCGGGATCGGCCAATCGATGGCCTGCTCGATTGGCCCGGCATTGGCCTGGTCGGCAAGTTGCTCGGCTTCGCGTTGCGTCAACCCGATCAGCAGCCTGCCTGCTATCTCCGCCGGGAGATCGGAAACCAGATCGCAGACAAGCCAGTCGTCGCAGGGATCCTGTATTGCCGCGAACCTCATAGGCCCTCCTTGTTTTAGCGCAAGCTAAATTTCCGATGATGCCCAATCGTTCCATCGCGGGGCGATCAAATATCGAGAAAGAGGCACGGCCGAGCGCGGCACCGAGAGGAATTCATTTGCCTGGCCCGCGAGCAGCTCCGCCTCCTCGCGAGTCGGGCCAAGCAGCAACATGTCCGGCATTCGCGCCGGGAGACCGGACCGCAAATCGAACACCATCCATTGGCCGCACGGATCCTGAAAGGCTGTGAACCTCATGGCCGACGTCTGTTCTATCTTTGCTTCGACGCAATTCCGAACGGAGACTACGGCGAAGTCGCCGAGCATTAACCGCTCACACTTTCCTGGAATTGCTCCAGCTATGCCCCAACGTAACGACTTGCGGGAATGCTTCCCGCGAGACTGTCCGGCCGGATTAATTCCAGCACTTTCACACAACATATAGTTGTCGGGCGCCCGGCAAAAGAGGCTCTACAGTCCCTTCGGCATGCGACTCAAGTCTGATGGGCAGCGGATACTTTCCGGATGGCGGACGTGGCCGTCCGGAGGAAAATATCGCGTGAACCATCTGCTGGATATTTTTGCAGGAGATCGTGGAGATGCGGCAATGCGCGTTGCCGACGGTCCAGACGTAACTCCGGCGCTGTGCCGCGGGTGGGTTTCCCGCTAGCCGCAAACGCGAAAAAGCCGCGGAGACCGCGGCTTTTCGTTTGCTTGATTCCTTGAAGGAAACTGGAGCGGGTGAGGCGATTCGAACGCCCGACCCCAACCTTGGCAAGGTTGTGCTCTACCCCTGAGCTACACCCGCTCGCGCGGCCTTGGGCCGCAAGCCGCGCCTATATGGCCGAAGAGCGCGGCGATTGCAACAGGGAAATGACGGTCTTTTTTGGCGCGAATTCTTCCCGCGGCGACGTTCGCTCGAAAGCACCGAAGCGGCGGCGAAACCGGACTGCTCGCAAATCCGCAGGCAAGCCGCCGCCCGCCTTGCCCGCAATGGCTCCGGCGGCCTTGCCCCGATGGCACCGTTGGCCGTAAACGGCATGAGCCCTTTTTTGACCGCGCGAGGACCGATGCCGAAGACCGAAGCCGAGCTCAACGAATTTCTTGCCGATCTCGGCATTTCCGTCTCGACGGTCAGGCACCCGCCGCTGTTCACGGTCGCCGATTCGCAAGGCCTGCGCGGCGAGATTCCCGGCGGCCACACCAAGAACCTGTTCCTCAAGGACAAGAAGGACAATTATTTCCTTGTCACCGTCGGCGAGGACGCCGTGGTCGACCTGAAGCAGATCCACCACCTGATCGGCGCCGCCGGCCGGGTGTCGTTCGGCAAGCCGGAAATGCTGATGGAACTGCTCGGCGTCATCCCCGGCGCGGTCACCGTTTTCGGCCTGATCAACGACACGGAAGGCAAGGTCAAGGTCGTGCTCGACGAGGCGTTGATGAGCCACGACGTCATCAACGGCCATCCGCTGACCAATGAGGCGACGACCTCGATCGCCGCCGCCGACCTGATCAGATTCGTCGAGGCAACCGGCCATGATCCTGTTATCCTGAAAGTCTCATGACCTTGAAAGTGCCCTTGCCTTGAAGGCCTTATTGCCTTGAAACTCGGGGGCTGATCGCCACATGGAAGGCGGTTGCGAAATCCGACAATGACGCGCCGGGCGCCGACGCCTGAGAGCGTGACCGAAAGGGCGACAAGATGAGTGACAACAATCCGTATAGCGGCGCGTTTGGCGGCAATGGCGGCCAGTATGCCCAGACGGTGCAATATGGCGGCGGCGACCGCGCCAAGGTTTCGCTCGGCGATGCGCCGGCGGCGGCCGACCTGATCAAGGACACCACAACCGCGACTTTCGCCGCCGACGTCATCCAGGAATCGCGCCGCCAGCCGGTGCTGGTCGACTTCTGGGCGCCATGGTGCGGGCCTTGCAAGCAGCTGACGCCGCAGCTCGAAAAGGCGGTGAAGAACGCCGGCGGCAAGGTCAAGCTGGTCAAGATGAACATCGACGATCATCCCTCGATCGCCGGCCAGCTCGGCATCCAGTCGATTCCCGCGGTCATCGCCTTCAAGGACGGCCAGCCCGTCGACGGTTTCATGGGCGCGGTTCCGGAAAGCCAGGTCGCCCAATTCATCGAGAAGGTCGGCGGCAAGAGCGGCGGCGCGCCGCAGATCGCCGACGCGCTTGCGGCGGCGGCCGAGGCGCGCACGGCCGGCGACGTCCAGACCGCGGCCGATATCTACGACGCGGTCCTCGAGCAGGCGCCGGAGACGATCGAGGCGGTCGCAGGCCTGGGCGAGATCCTGTACGATGCCGGGGACGTGAAAGGCGCCGAGGCCGTGCTGGCGCGAGCGCCCGAGGAAAAGAAGGACGCACCCGCGCTGGCCGCGCTGCGCGCCAAGATGACGCTTGCCGCGGAAGCGGCCGCGCTCGGCAATCCGGCCGAGCTCGAGCGCCGGCTCGCCGCCAACCCCGCCGACCATCAGGCGCGCTTCGATCTGGCGATGATCCAGAACGCGCGCGGCGAGCGCGACGCGGCCGCCGACAATTTGCTGGCGATCGTCAAGGCCGACCGGACCTGGAACGACGACGGCGCCAGGGCGCAGCTGTTGAAGCTGTTCGAAGCCTGGGGAATGACCGACGAGGCGACCCTCGCGGCACGCCGCAAGCTCTCGTCGCTGCTGTTCTCGTAGGACGGTTTCGGCGATTCACTGAGCCGCCGAACCGCTTTAAGTTCGGTTTGCGCAATTCCGGACGGAAGGCTGCGGCGAAGTCGCCGACGCCAACTGATACTTTCCCGGAATTGCCGTGAATTTTTTGCCGGCTGTCGCGGCCGGCAGGCTTGCGCAGCGGGACATCAGCGCCAGATAAGGGCGGGGCCGGATGCCGATCGTGACGAATTTGCCGGTGCGAGAGGAGATTGCAGCTTGATACGCTTGCCGGCGTTGCTTTGGGAGGGTCGCGGTGCGCGTCGGTAACGCACTTTACAGGCTTGCCAAGGATCTGCCGGCGGCAATCCCGGTTTTCCCGCTCGCCGGCGCGCTGCTTCTGCCGGGCGGCCGCATGCCGCTCAACGTTTTCGAGCCGCGCTATCTGCAGATGATCGATCTGGCGATGGCCGGCTCGCGGCTGATCGGCATGATCCAGCCCAGCCTCGACGGCGCATTGCGCGACGACGGCGAGCCCGAACTGTGCAGCGTCGGCTGCGCCGGGCGCATCATCTCGCTCGCCGAGACGGGCGACGGGCGCTATTTGATCTCGCTGCAGGGCGTGTGCCGGTTTCGCATTGTGCAGGAGCTTACGGCAAAAGCGCCGTTCCGGCAGTGCAAGATCGCGCCGTTTCTCGCCGACCTCGAGGAAGACCCGGCCGGCGCTGACGTCGACCGGCCGGCGCTGCTCAAGGCTTTTCGCTCCTATCTGCAGGCCAACGACCTCGAGGCCGACTGGGAAAGCGTCAGCCGCGCCGAAAACGGCATGCTGGTCAACGCGCTGTCGATGATGGCGCCCTACGGGCCGGCCGAGAAGCAGGCGCTGCTGGAAGCGCCGGACCTGAAGACGCGCGCCGAAACGCTGATCGCCATCACCGAAATGACGCTGGCGCGCGAGGATGATGAGTTTGGCTCGAGTCTACAATAGCTTGCCGGCACGGGGATGAGTTCATGGCGGACGGACGGGACGGACGAAAAGCCACGGTCGACCCGAAGCTGCTGGAGCTGCTCGCCTGCCCGCTGACCAAGGGACCGCTAACCTGGGACCCCGAGCGCAACGAGCTGGTCTCGCGCGTGGCGAAGCTCGCCTATCCGGTGCGCGACGGCATCCCGATCATGCTGCCCTCGGAGGCGCGCACGATCTCGGCCGAGGACATGCTGACCCCACCGCCGCGGCTCGGCGGGGCTTCGTGAGTGGGCTGTGCTTGGTGCAGTGACGTAGGTAGGCGATCCTTCGCGCCCCCCTCTGGCCTGCCGGCCATCTCCCCCTCTAGGGGGGAGATTGGCAGCTTGGGCCTCCCGTCCATTCTGCAGTGTAGGAGATTAGCGAAAAGCCGGCGTGACGTCAGATCTCCCCCCTTGAGGGAGGAGATGTCCGGTAGGACAGAGGGGGGTGCTGTCCCGCCGACATCAAAGTTGTGCATCGTGACGGCACACGCAGTCGGGCGTCTGCTTCCCGTATCGTTCTACTGAAAATTCCGCCCTTTCGGCATGACTTGTTGCGCGGCGCCCGACAGGGCCTCGATCTCCTGATGGACAGGCCGGCCACGGCTTGTGGCGGCTCCAACCGGCCGTTCGGCGGGATTATGCTCGATGACCGGTCGGTTGGCGGACTCCAGCAGCACGCCCAGCCAGGACGTCAAATCCTCGACCCGGTCGGCGACGATGTGGATGACGTCCGATTCATGCTGCAGCTTGCCGGTGACGCGGATGAAGCGCGCGCCCATGACCACCGGGCGGAAGCGATCGAAGACGCGTGGCCAGATGATGACGTTGGCGATCGATTTTTCGTCTTCCAGCGTGAGGAAAATGGCATTGCCCTTGCCCGGACGCTGGCGCACCAGCACCAGCCCGGCGACGGAAACGCGGCGGCCGTCGCGCACAGACGGCAAACGGGCGTTGGGGGTGACGCCGGCGCGATCCAGCCGTTCGCGCAGGAAGGCGACGGGATGCTCCTTCAGCGACAGGCCGAGCGAGCGGTAGTCGTGCACGACATGCTCGCCGAGCGGCATTTTCGGCAGTTTCGTTTCCGGCTCTAGCTCGCGCAGGCCGAGCGACGGCTGATCGAACAGCGGCAGTTTCTCGGCGGCGCTCTTGCCGTCAAGGGCGCGGACTTCCCAGAGCGCGGCACGGCGGTCGAGGCCGATCGAGCGGAAGGCGTCCGCTTGCGCCAATCTTTCGATCTCGCCGACATCGAGGCCCGAACGCAGCCAGACGTCCCTGACTGAACGATAGCCGTCGCCGCGGCGGGCAACGACTATATCCATGCGCTCTTCGGACAGGCCCTTGATCTGGCGGAAGCCGAGGCGGACGGCGTGAGCCGTCTCGATGACGCCGCGCATCGAGGCGTGGCGCTCGAGAATGCGGGACGGATCGAAGGCGGTTTCCTCCAGCGTGCAGTCCCAGACGGAATGGTTGATGTCGACCTCGCGCACCTCGACGCCATGGTCGCGCGCATCGCGCACGAGCTGGGCCGGCTGGTAAAAACCCATCGGCTGGGAATTCAGGATCGCGGCGCAGAACACGTCCGGATAAAAGGTCTTGAACCAGCAGGAGGCATAGACAAGCAGCGCGAAGGACGCGGCATGGCTTTCGGGAAAGCCATATTCGCCAAAGCCTTCGATCTGCTTGAAGCAGCGCTCGGCGAACTCTCTGGGATAGCCCTTCTTGACCATCCCCTCGACCATTCGCGTTTCATAATTTCCGATCGTGCCGGTGCGTTTGAAGGTCGCCATGGCGCGGCGCAACTCGTCTGCCTCACCCGGCTTGAAGCCGCCGGCGACAATGGCGATCTTCATCGCCTGCTCCTGGAACAAAGGCACTCCAAGGGTCTTGCCGAGAATCTCTTCCAACTCAGGCTTGGGGTATTCGGCCTTCTCCTTGCCTTGCCGCCGACGCAGATAGGGATGCACCATGTCGCCCTGGATGGGGCCGGGGCGCACGATCGCCACCTCGATGACGAGGTCGTAGAAATTTGCCGGCTTGAGGCGCGGCAGCATCGACATCTGCGCACGCGACTCGATCTGGAAGACGCCGAGCGTGTCGGCTCTTTGGATCATGGCGTAAACGCGCCTGTCCTCTTCGGGAAGGGTCGCGAGCACATAAGGCTGTCCAAATGGATCCCGCGCCCGCGGATAATGATCGGTGAGCAAGGTGAAGGCGCGCTTCAGGCAGGTCAGCATGCCGAGCGCCAGCACGTCCACCTTGAGGATCTTCACCGCATCGAGATCGTCCTTGTCCCACTCGACCATCTTGCGCTCCTCCATCGCCGTCTTGACGATGGGCACGACCTCGTCGAGCCGGTCGCGGGTGATGACGAAGCCGCCGACATGCTGGGAAAGATGGCGGGGAAAGCCCATGATCTCGTTGGCGCGTTCCAGCACCTGACGTGACAGCGGATCGGTGCGGTCGAGGCCGCCGGCATTGGCTTCCCTTTCGCCGAGCTCGGAGGTCGACCAGCCCCAGATGGTGCTGGAGAGCGCGCTGCGGACATCCTCCGACAAGCCCATGGCCTTGGCCACCTCGCGCAGGGCCGAGCGGCCGCGATAGCTGATGACGGCGGCGGCCAAGGCGGTGCGCTTGGCGCTGTATTTCGTATAGATGTACTGAATGACCTCTTCGCGCCGCTCATGCTCGAAGTCGACGTCGATGTCGGGCGGCTCGTTGCGTTCCTCCGAGATGAAACGTTCGAACAAGGTGTCGATGCGATCGGGGCCGACCTCGGTGATGCCGATGCAGAAGCAGATGATCGAATTGGCGGCCGAACCGCGGCCCTGGCAGAGGATGCCCTGGCTGCGGGCGAATTTGACGATGTCATGGACGGTGAGGAAATAGCGGGCATAGTTCAGGCGCTCGATCAAGACGAGCTCGCTGTCGATGCGTTTCAGCACATCCTCGGGAACGCCGGCCGGATAGCGAACGGCCGCGCCTTCCCGCGCCAACCGTTCGAGCTCGGCCTGCGGTCCAAGCCCGGATTCGGTCGGCTCGTCCGGATAATTGTATTCGAGGTCGCTGAGCGAGAAGGCGAGCTCGTCGGCGAAGCGCAGCGTCTCGGCCAACGCCTGCGGGTGACGGCGGAAAAGCCGCGCCATCTCCAGCGGCGGTTTCAGGTGGCGCTCGGCATTGGCCATCAGCTCCAGCCCGACCTCGGAAACCGGCGTGTTGAGGCGGATCGCGGTCAGCACGTCCTGCAGCGGCCGGCGATCGGCGGCATGGTAGAGCACGTCGTTGGTCGCCATCAGCGGGACGCGGGCATGCTCGGCCATCGCGGAAGCCTGCTCGATGCGGAAACGGTCGTTGCCGGCATAATCCGGCGCCACGGCCAGCCGGAGCGCCGCGCCGAAGCGATCCTTAAACCGGCTAATGAATGCCAGGTTGCCTTGCGCGCCTGCTGACAGATCGGGCAGGATCGCCAGCGACATCCGATCGCCCCATTCGAGCAGGTCGCTCAACTGGAGCAGCGTCGCGCCCTTCTCGTTCTCGTCGCGCAGATTGGCTTGCGTGAGCATGCGGCAGAGATGCCCCCAGCCCTGGCGGTCGCGGGGATAGGCGAGGATGTCCGGCGTGCCGTCGCCAAATACCAGGCGGCAGCCGGGATGGTAGGCGAGCTTTTCCACCCTGGCCTGTTGCCAGGCGCGCACGACGCCGGCGACCGTGTTGCGGTCGGCAAGGCCGATCGAGGCAAAACCGTAGAACTTCGCCGTCACCACCAGCTCCTCGGGTTTCGAAGCGCCGCGCAGGAAGGAGAAATTCGAGCTTATGCCGAACTCGGCATAGGGAATGACGGTCAGCGCATTCATGCGAACACCCCATGCATGAACCAGCGCGGCGGCGCGGCCTGCGCGGCGCTGCTGTAGAGGCCCTGGCGGTAGAGCCAGTAGCGGCGCCCCTCGCTGTCCTCGATGCGGTAATAGTCGCGGGTCGGCGCCTCTTCCTCGCCGGGCAGCTGGCGCCACCATTCGCCGGCGATGCGCTCCGGCCCTTCGGCGCGGGCGACACGGTAGAGCGCGCGCCGCCAGCGGAAATTCATCGGCGGTCCCTCCGGGATCTCGGTCGCCGGCACCTCGATCGGCTCGGGCGAGCGGAACAGGCGCACCGGCCGCTCCGGCGGGTAAACGGTCATCGGTGGCGCTGTTCGGGGCGGCGGCGTCCGTCCGGCCGCCGGGGCGCGTCCTTGCGGCGCTTCGGCGAAAGGCACGGTCTTGACGGCGCGTTCCGGCAGATGGCTTTCGACGACCACCGGCTTCAGCACGGCGGCTTCGCCGAGACGGGCGCGGACGCGGTCGGCAAAGAGCGCGATGTCGGCGTCATCGTCGTCGGTCTCGCCGGTGAGGTCGCCCTGAACCAAGTCGAAGGCCGCGACCGACAGCACGGACAGCCGCACGAGATCGAAGCCGAAGCCGGCGTCGATGCTCTGCTCCAGCGCGGTGAGCCGCTCATGGAACAGTCTTTGGATCAGACGCGGCTCGCGCATCGGGCGCGAAGTGCCGACGGCGATGCGGTTGACGGCGCCATCGACGCGGAAGAGAAGCAGCGCCAGCGTCCTTGCGCCCTCGCCGCGGCGTTCGAGGTCGGTCTTCAAGGCGATCGCCAGCCGGCTCACCAGCCGCTCGATGTCGTCGGTGAGCACGACCGGCTCGGCAAGATGGCGCTCGACCGAGAGCGGCGCGACGGGAAGGCGCGGCGACACGGCCTCGTCGAGGCGGCCGAGCGCCTGGTCGAGGCGCAGAAGCAAGGTGGCGCCGAAACGGCGGGCAAGCGGCGCGCGCGGTGCTGCCATCACCGCGCCGGCGGTGCGCAGGCCCACACTTTCCAGGCTGGCGCGGGTCTCCGGCGCGATGCGCAGCGCCGACAAGGGCAGCGGCGAAAGCAGCGCCTCCTCCTCGCCGCCGGCCACGATGCGATCGCCATGGAAGCGCGCCGCCGCCCAAGCGGCGCCCGGCGTCGAGGCCAGCCCGGCGCGGACATCGAAGCCCTGCTGGAAGAAGCGGGCGAGGATCTCGTCCTGCATGGCGCGCTCGCCGCCGAACAGATGCGTGCAGCCGGTGACGTCGAGGAACAGCCCGTCCTCGCCGTCGATCGCCACCAGCGGCGTGTAGCGGTCGCACCAGTCGGCAAGGCCTTCGAGCAGGCGGCGGTCGGCTTCCGGATCTGCCTCGACCACATCGATCGAGGGATGCATGGCGCGCGCATCGGCGATGCCCATGCCGCGCTTCAATCTGAGCGCCTCAGCCCGCTCGTCGAGGGCTGCGATGCGCTGGGTGTTGTTGTCGCGATGGCTGATCACCAGCGGCGGCTGAGGCGACGGCAGGCGATGCGAGGGCCGGGAACGCCAGGACCGCCCCAGACGCTGGCGCAGGATCCGCTCCGCGGCCAGATGCGGGAACCACAGCGACAGAATTCTCTGTTCTTTCTGCAAAAGCGTGCTCATCGGGGTTCCACTCCAGTGTGAACTGTCCAGGCAGGGCCGTGCGGCTCTTGCCGATATCGACTTTGAAGGCGGGGCGGCCGATCGAGCCGGCGAGCGGCCCGGCGAGGGTCTCGCGGCTTGCCGCGGGCGCCGCCGAAACGATGAGGCGCACCGGAGCGGCGGTGGGATCGGCCTCGCCGGCCTGGCGCAGCAAAAGCAGCGGGCGGCCGGCGCTCCGGGCCCGCGCATGCAGCCGGCGCGTGGCGGTGAGGTCGAGAAGCCGCGGACTGCCGCGGATCTCGAGGATGACCGCGGCAAAGGCCGTCATGCGGGCCGCCTCCTCGGCGATCCACAGCGCGTCGAGCAGCTTCGGCGCCTCGGAAAACAGCAATTGCCCCGGCTCGATGCCGAACAGGGCATGAAGGCCCCTGGCATAGGGCATGCCGGCCTCGTGGAAGATTTCCGCCGTGCCGACCCAGAGGATCGGCAGACCCTGCTTCTCCCTGAGGACCAGGCTTACGAGCGAGAGCGCGAAGCCGGCAACGGCGCCTGCATCGCGGGTCTCCAGGCCATGGATTTCGCTGAGCGCCGCCTTGGGCAGGCCGCCGCCAAGCGCTGCATCGAGCCTATCGATGCCGGTGTGCAGGAAGGCATCCGCCGAAGCCACGGCAAGGCCGCGCCGGACAATCGTCATGTCCGGCCCGGCGGCATCGCTGGATGTTTGGTTTTGCGCCATTCCGGACGGAAAACTGCTTCGCACTTTTCCTGGAATTGCTTCGGGCGCGCACCCCGAGGGCGCCTGCAGGCGCTCGGGCAGCGTTCCCTCGATCTTCGCGATCTGGCGGCGCAGGGCAAAAACAGTGTCCCGCGCCACGGCGCTCATCGCCATGACGTTCACTTCCAGCAGCAATTGTTCCTGTTATGTTCCTATAGATTCCAGAGGCGCCCGGAAGAGTCAAGCAGAGTCGCAAGGAATTTATTCCTTATGGCAACGGTCTGATGGTCGAGGCCGACGAGACCTATTGGAACACGATGGCAATCCGGAGCCGCCAAACCGCTAGAAGGTAGGCACCTTATGGCGTCGGGCGACCGTCTAAATACCGCCGGAAAGCTGCCCGAACGCGGGACTAGCGATGGAGGACGTAATTCTGGCGGATGTCCGTAACCAGTGGCTCGATCTCGTTTAGGGTATAGAATCGGACATGGTGGCGTTCCATTTGATCGGCAATCATATTGACGAATCCCGCATCCTGTACCTGAGCATCGTCTCCGACCACCACCAACCGGGCAGGTCGTTCAAGGGCGGTTTCTTGGTAAAGGAGTTCGCCTTCTATCATGTGTGGACTGGCGCGATTGAGCGCCTTGTCCGGGTCACCCGCAAGCGACACGGCGTCGATCAGATTGAAGGCTCCGTTCTGATAGGCAAAGGGAACCTCAATTTTTATGCCTCCAGAAAGATGGACAGGATCGGGCTTTACGAGGAAGTCCTCAACGCCGTTGGAGCGAAAAGCTTGCGCCAGTTTGGTCGACAACCTTTGCCCGCGCGGGGAACTGGAAACCTCGCCAACCAGCTTTTCGAACAACTCGCTGACAAGCTGATCCGGATCCTTAACCAACACAGATCGAATGGGAGAGAGGCGAACCTTCCCGGACCTGAGCGCTATGAATTTCTCGATTCTCTCTCTGTCCCAGCCGTTGCCAAATTCATACCGCAACCGATCTTCCATCGATTCTTTCAGGTGCTGAAAATGGTTTCCGAGATGTATCTTGAACGCCTGTTCCGCGCGGCGTGGGCGATGGCTAAACTTCACGAAAACCGAGCCGTAGGCGAACACGATGACGCCAATGTTCACAAACTCAGCCCGCTCCGGGAACTCTGAGTACTGAACGAGCGAAAAATAGCCTTGAGACTCTCGGATCATTTTACCAACCCCGGGATTTCCGGTTCATCCACCAATCGCCCTGCGATGGTGTTCACCACATATTCCGCGCGCCCACAAATCAAATCGATCAGCGAAAGCGCGGCATTGGGTCCGAAGCCCCATTGTGCAGGAATAGAATTAACGACTTCGATCACAAAATCGCGCTTTAATTGAGACAGCCTCTCGACGGCGCGCCTGACCGACTTTGCATCGATATATGGGTCGAAGGCGGGGAACTTGCCATAGACATTGGGGTCTAAAACCCACGCCTCGGGGGCCGGCCCCATCGGAAAATCAACGTCGTTCCCGATGAAGCAGCTTGAGTGATCGATGGGGACAAGATCGTATTTGCGACGCCCTTCTGCCTTCACATAGAGCAGATTGTCGGCGTTGTCCTGTCCATCAAAATACCGGTCCCAATTCCGGACCCACGTGTCGAAGATGACGAGTAATGCCACATCCCCAGGTTCCCGGAGACGAGACAAAAAGATATCTCCGCCGTCATGCGGAGTTCCGTCAACCGCGCTCGAAAAGAACAGGGGTGGCACCATCTGCGCCCCATTCCTTTGCATGGTCAGGTCAATCTGGCAGTCGTTCACTATGGCAAACGGCGGCACTTTGAGGCCAATCCAAGAGGCCAACTCTCCCGCCACCAACTCAGAAACGAGTATCGCGGAACCCATCGGATTCCCCAGAGATTTGAGAAACCCTTCGCCCGCATCTGTATCCACCCGGATGGGGCTTGTGCTTGAGCCAAACGACTCTATTTCCCGGCGCACCTCCGCCGGCTGACATACCGCGCCGCACGCAAGAGCCATGACGCCCCACCCGATCCCAATTCTGAGTTGCATACATCGCATCGCGAACGGAATCGAGCCTTGGGGTATGCGAAGTACAATATGCGGAATTTATTCCTTCGTCTTTTACCCTGAAAGCGAACACCCCAGCCGGTCCATTTGCCTCAATCGGCGTGAAAGCCTATATGCCGGGATTAAAGGACATTTCATGGCCCGCATCTACAAGACCCGCACCTGGCACGACCAGCTCTCGCCGTCGATGGACGAGATGGAGCTTCTGGCGCTGGAGGCCTATGCCCATCTGCCGGACGAGTTCCGCAAGCTCACCGGCGAGATCATCATCCAGATCGCCGAGTTCCCGACCGACGAGATCATGGACGATCTGTCGCTGGAGACGCCCTTCGACCTGCTCGGCCTGTTCGAGGGGCGCGGCATCGCCGAGCGCTGGAACCCGCAGACCGGCGAAGGTCCAAACCGCATCACGCTCTACCGCCGCGCCATCCTCGACTACTGGGCCGAGAATGAAGAGACGATGGGCGACATCGTCACCCATGTGCTGATCCATGAGATCGGCCACCATTTCGGCCTGTCGGACGACGACATGGAGCGGATCGAGGAGGCGGCGGAGCAGGCGGCGGCAGGGTGAGCGCGCACTTCGTCATCCTAGGGCGAAGCAAGGAGCGAAGCGACGCGCGCAGACCCTAGGATCCATGCCATTCCATCAACACCAAGCCCGCGGTGCAGAACGGAACGCCTGCCGCCCGACACCGCAATTTCCCTATATTCTGGCCCGCCGCGCCCTTCGGCAGAGGGAACGGAATGGATCCTAGGGTCTGCGCTCCGCTTCGCGTCGCTACGCCCTAGGATGACGAATGAGAGAGCCTGCTGGCCTTCCCTACCAGTCGCTGAGCTTGGTGTCCGGGCCGTAGTCCTGGCCTTCGACGTCCTTCACCACAGCCTGGCCGCAGCGCATCGACTTCGTCTGCTGGTCAAAGGCATAGGTCGGCGAGCCGAACAGGTGCCAGCCCTTGTTCAGGGCTGCCGTCACCTTGTGGCAGAAAGTTGAATCGTCCGGACCGGACAGAAAGCGGTAGAGTTTCATTTATCGAGCCTATCTTGAAGACCGGCGCATCATGCGCCGATGATCGCGGCCTTCGCCAGAAGTTTCTCGGCTTCCGCCAGATGCAGCCGTTCGACCATGCGCCCGTCCATCGCAATCACGCCCTTGCCGGCATTCTCGGGCCGCGCGAACGCATCCTTGATCGCACGGGCCGCAGCCAGCCTCTCGGGCGACGGCGAAAAGGCGCGGTTCGCCGGCTCGATCTGGGCGGGATGGATCAGCGACTTGCCGTCGAAACCCATGGCGGCCCCGTCGGCGCATTCGCGGGCAAAAGCGTCGAGATCGCGAAAATCATTGGCAACGCCATCGATGACATCGAGCCCGCCGGCCCGCGCCGCAAGCACCAGCTGCATCAGCCACGGCATCAGATAGCGCCGGTCGGGCGTCGCCAGGATGCCAGTCGCCTTCACCAGGTCATTCGTTCCGGTCACGAAACAAGTCAGCCTCGAAGCCGGATCGCGGCCGAGTTCGGCGATGGCGCCGATGTTGAGCAGCGCCCTGGGCGTCTCGACCATCGCCCATAGTTTCACGCTGTCCGGCGCGAAATTGTCGTCGAGCAGGTCGCCGGCCTCGAGGATGTCGCGCGGCGTGGCGATCTTGGGCAGAAGAATGCCGTCGGGCTCGGCCTTGGCCACTGCCAAAAGGTCATGGGTGCCCCATTCGCTGGCCAAAGGATTGATGCGCACCACCATCTCGCAGCGCCCTTCGGGGCGCCCAGCCAGGATGCCGGCAATCTTGTCGCGCGCCGCTTTTTTGCCGTCGGGCAGGACGGCATCCTCGAGATCGATGATGACGGCGTCGCAGGCCAGGGAGCCGATCTTGGCGAGCGCCTTGTCGTTCGAGGCGGGAATGTAAAGCACCGAGCGGCGCGGGCGGTAGGGTTCTTGAGCCATCGCCGATCTATGCCGGGTGATGGCGGATGAGGCAAGGCGGAGGGGACAGGACAATCGCATATGGCGGCGCCAGCCCCCGCTCCGTCTCGACGCTGCGCGCCGAGCCACCTCTCCCCCACTTTATGGGGGCGAGGAAACGCTAATCGCCGAGGGCGCGCGACCTTCGCAGGCCTGGGTTCCTCGCCCCCGCCAGAGGCGGGGGAGAGGTGGCTCGGCGAAGCCGAGACGGAGAGGGGGAGCGCCCTACGCGATTATCCCGCCGAAAAGGCGACCTGCCTGCACTAAATCTGCAAACCCTTGCTGAAAAGCTCCGGGATTCCGCCGCGCCGTTACCGCGCCAGTCGGCGAGAAGGCCGCCATGCGAACACCTCATACATCCCGCTGGTCGCTGCCGCGCCGGCTCCGCAATGAAGGCTGGTGGCTCGTCGAGCCGCAAAGACCATGCCATGGGGCGGGTATCCTGCTTTTCGCCCCGAGGCCGCTCCACTCCGGACCGAAAACAATTTCGCACTTTTCCCTGGAATTGCTCTAATCCTGCCGTCATCCTACCTTACGCGCCGGGCCGCTGATTTCATGCCGCACAACATACTCGTCGCCGACGACGACCCGCATATCCGCGAGATCATCTGCTTCGCGCTGGAAAAGGCCGGCATGAAGACGGCCGCCGTCGCCGACGGCGCCGCCGCGCTCCAGGCGGTCGAGCGCCGCGCGCCCGATCTCATCGTGCTCGATATCGGCATGCCGGAGATGGACGGGCTGGAGGTCTGCCGCAGGTTGCGGCAGAAGTCCGACGTGCCGGTGCTGTTTTTGTCCGCGCGCGACGAGGAGATCGACCGGGTGCTCGGGCTGGAGATGGGCGGCGATGATTATGTGACGAAACCGTTCAGCCCGCGCGAGCTGGTCGCCCGCGTCAACGTCATCCTGCGGCGCGCGCGTCCGGCGCCGATCGAAGAAGAAGCCGACGACCGTCAATTCGCGCATGGCAAGCTCATGCTCGTCCCGGCAAGCCATGAGGCGAGCTTCGACGGCAAGCCGCTCATCTTGACGGCGATTGAATTCGCTATTTTGAAGGGCTTCCTCGCCCGCCCGCAGCATGTGCTTGGCCGCGACGCGGTGATGGCCAATGCCTATGCCTCCAACATCCATGTCTCGGAGCGCACGGTCGACAGCCATATCCGCAATGTGCGGGCCAAGCTGGCGGCGGTCGGCTGTCTCGATGCGATCGCCACGGTGCATGGCGTTGGCTTCCGGCTCGGCCGATGCGGTGGTTGAGCAAGGAGAAGTGGCGGCCCAGGCTTGCCACCGTCGTCGTCGTCATCCTCATCCTGGTGATGGCGCTGCCGCTGGTCGGACTGTTCTTCTTCCGGCTCTACGAGAACCAGCTCATCCGCCAGACCGAAGGCGAGCTCATCGCGCAAGGCGCGGTCGCCGCCGCCGTCTATGCCCAGGAGGTGCGCGCTGCCGGCATTCCCCAGGAAAAACTCGGGTCGCCGATCTCGGCCGATCCGGCAAGGGACAACAACTATCCCTATGATCCGATCGAGCCGCGCCTCGACCTTGCCGCGGACGATGTCATGCCGACGCGCCCGGCGGCGCTTCCCGCCACCGCCGATCCGGCCTTCGCGGCAATAGGCGCGCGGCTCGACGGCATTCTCGACGAGACGCAGAAAACGACGCTTGCCGGCTTCCGGCTGCTCGACCCGCGCGGCGTGGTGATTGCCGGCGGCGACGAGGTCGGCCGGTCGCTCGGCGATGTCGAGGAGGTACGGACCGCGCTTTCAGGTCATTATGCCAGCGCGCTCAGGCTGCGCATTCCCGACCAGCCGCCGCCGCCGCTCTACTCGGTGAGCCGCGGCACCAGGGTGCGCGTCTTCGTCGCCCTGCCGGTCGAGCTCGACGGCCGGGTCGCGGGCGTGGTCTATCTGTCGCGAACGCCGAACAACATCGTCAAGCACCTCTATGGCGAGCGCGGCAAGGTAACATTGGCGGCGATCACGATCGTCGGCGGCACGCTGCTGATCGCGCTGGTGTTCATCCGTACTGTCAGCCGGCCGATCTACGCGCTGATCGAGCGGACGAAACGCATCGCCGCCGGCGACCGCGAAGCGATCAGGCCGCTCGCCCATCACGGCACGCGCGAGATGGCGGCGCTGTCGGCGGCGTTCCTCGACATGGCGCAAAAACTGCAGGCGCGCTCCGACAGCATCCAGACCTTCGCCACCCATGTCTCGCATGAGCTGAAATCGCCGCTGACGGCGATCCAGGGCGCGGCGGAGCTGCTGAGGGATTCCGGCGGCGCGATGGACGAGGCCGAGCGCCAGCGTTTCTCCAACAACATCGTCACCGACGCCGGGCGGCTCAATCTCCTGGTGCGCCGGCTGCTTGACCTGGCGCGCGCTGAAAATCTGGAACCGAGCGGCGAAAGCACGACGCTTCATGCGGCGTTGGCATCCTTGCCGGTCGACACAAGGCTGGAAGCGCGGCTTGAAGGCGGCGGCGATATCAGGCTCGGCATCTCGGCCGAGAATCTCGGCATCGTGCTCGCCAATCTCATCGACAATTCGGCACGACATGGCGCCCGACAGGTGGCGATCCATGCTTCAGCCGATGGCGAGCGCGCGTCGGTCCAGATCGGCGACGACGGCGACGGCATCTCGGCCGCCAACCGCGCCAGGATCTTCGAGCCGTTCTTCACCACGCGGCGCGAGACCGGCGGCACCGGTATGGGGCTCGGCATCGTGCTGGCCCTCCTGAAAGCGCATGATGGCACGATCAGGCTGGTTGACTCCGAGCGCGGCACGCGCTTCGAGATCGATCTTCCTGCATTGATTTGAGCGTGCGAACCCGAGCGTCGGGATCATGCTCTGGAGTCGGAGAACCAAAAGCGTGCGCTACGACATCGTCATCATCGGCGGGGCCATCGTCGGGTCCTCGGTCGCCTATTATTTGCGCGAGGAGGGCTTTACCGGCTCGATCGCGCTGATCGAGCGCGATCCGCAATTCTCGCATGCGGCGACGACCTTGTCCTGCGCCTCGATCCGCCAGCAATTCTCGATCCCCGAAAATATCCGCCTGTCGCAGTTCACGCTGAAACTGTTCCGGCGGCTGAAGGAAACCTTCGGCGCCGATGCCGATATCGGCTTTCGCGAGGGCGGCTATCTCATCCTCGCCGGCGAGGCCGGGCTGCCGATCCTCAAGGCCAATCACGAGACGCAGGTCGCCGAGGGCGCCGACATCCTGCTCGAGGATGCCGGCCAGCTGACGCAGCGTTTCTCCTGGCTGTCGGCCGAAGGCATTTCCGCCGGCGCCTATGGCCGCAGCGGCGAAGGCTGGTTCGACGCGCATGCCATGCTGATGCTGTTCCGCAAGGCGCTGCGCGACAAGAAGATCGATCTCATCACCGCCTCCGTCACCGGCATCGCGCGGGACGGCAACCGCGTCACCAGTGTAAGCCTCGACAATGGCGAGACGCTGGAAGCCGGCATCGTCGTCAACGCGGCCGGGCCGAATGCCGGCAAGGTCGCCGCCTTGGCCGGGCTGGCGCTGCCGGTCGAGCCGCGCAAGCGCAATGTCTTCGTCTTCGAAGCGCGCGACAAATTCGCCGACATGCCGCTGCTGGTGGATCCGTCCGGCATCTATGTGCGGCCCGAAGGCTCGGTCTACATCACCGGCGGCGCCGAGCCGGAGGAAGGCGATCATGCGCCCGATCCAACGGATTTCGAGGTTAACTGGCCGCTGTTCGAAGAGGTGATCTGGCCGGTGCTCGCCACCCGCATCCCGGCCTTCGAGGCGATCAAGCCGACGCGCGCCTGGGTCGGGCATTACGACTACAACACGCTCGACCAGAATGCGGTGATAGGTCCGCATCCGGAGGTCGACAATTTCCTGTTCGCCAACGGCTTTTCCGGCCACGGCCTGCAACAGGCGCCGGCGGTGGGGAAGTCGATCGCCGAGCTCATCGTGCATGGCGGCTACCGCACGATCGACTGTACGGCATTTGGATATGAGCGTGTGGCAGAAGGACGGGCGTTCCGGGAGCTGAACGTGATTTGAGGGCTCCCCCTTCCCCCCTTGTGGGGGAAGGTGTAGCCGAAGGCGACGGATGAGGGGTGTTCCAGGGAAAGCCAACGTCTCACTCCGCTGGAACACCCCTCATCCGTCTCGGCGCTGCGCGCCGATCCACCACCCGGCCCTTCGCAGGCTCAGGGCGTTCGAAGCTCGACAAGCCAAGCAATTGGCTTTTCGTCCGCTGCGCGGACCGCTTCTCACCCCACAAGGGGAGAAGGGAAGGCCGCGCCGCCGAAATATCCCTGCAGCCATCCAAGCACCCGCGCCCAGTCTTCGGCATGTTCGGCCGCGGCGTCCGGGAAACCTGCGAAGCCGCCATGGCAGATGGTGAGCCGCGTGCCGCCGGCGATCGGCTCCAGCAGATAGGCGAGGGTCGTTTCGCGCCGGCCGAGCGCCGGATGGTCCCAGTCGTAGCGCCGCGTCTGCACGATCCGGCGCGGCATTTCGATTTCGAGAAACTCTCCGCCGGCGGGCAGGCGCCTGCCGTCGGCGGTTCGCACCGTGACACGCCAGCTTCCGCCGACGCGCAGATCGGCGTTCCAGCCGGTCATGCGGTAAGTTTCGGGCGAACCCCACCAGCGCTCGACCTCGCTGGTTATCAGCGCCGCGCCAACTTCGTCCGGCGAGGCGGGAAGCTCGGCCGAGGCCATGACCGTGTCCGCATTCGCCATGGCTTGCGGCAAGGATAATTGAAGCATCGAATCCACCTCTGCCGGCAATTGTCTCGTATCCGAAACGAACTTTACTCTTTTGACGGCGGGCGCTCGAAACCCTTGCCGGTCTCGAGCAGGCTCTTGAGGCTCGCCAGCACCAGCGGCCAGCCCTTGGCGACGTTCTGGATCAGCCTGTGCGGCCCGTCGGCCTCGTGGGTGACGGCGAGCTTCATCAATTCGCCGTCGGGCTCGATGGTGAAGGTGCAGCGGGTGTAGCCGTCCTCCTTCACCTCGGGCATCCATTCGTTGCGCCATTTGATCACCAGACGCCGCGGCGGGTCGATCTCGAGGATCTCGCCGGAATCGGCGATGCGCCCGTCGGGGAAGACCAGCTTCCAGCTCGAGCCGACCTTCCAGTCGCTCTCCTGGTGGGAGCTGAGGAAGAACCGCCGGTTGAATTCCGGGTCAGTCAGCGCCTGCCAGAGTTTTTCAGGCGTGGTGCGGATGTAGGTGACATAGACAAAACTGTTCTCGCTCACGGCTCTTCCCTTTCAAGGCGTTGCTTCAGGTCGCTGAGAGCGGCAAGCCGCCCCCGCTCGAACTTGCCGATCCAGCGCTCGGCGATCTCATTGATCGGAACGGGGTTGAGGTAGTGCTCCTTCTCGCGGCCTCGGCGCATGGTGGTGACGAGGTTCGCCTCCTCGAGGATCGCCAGGTGCTTGGTCACCGCCTGGCGCGTCATCTCCATGTGCTGGCAGAGCGCGTTCAGCGTCTGCCCGTTCCGGGCATGGAGGCTGTCCAGCAATTGCCGGCGGGTCGGGTCGGCCAAAGCGCGAAAGACGGCATCCATGCTCATGACTTTAATATGCAACCATCTGGTTGCATGTCAAGCGGTGGCAAAGATATTCTGCCGCCTGATGACTGTTTGCCTAAGTTTTCTTGCTTGCCGGATTGTGCCTGTCTTGAGGTGGCTTCGATTTTGAGCAGCGCCTTCCCCCACTCCGTCGCTGCTTCGCAGCGCCACCTCTCCCCCCTCCGGAGGGAGAGGAAGGGAGCCAGGCTGAATGAAGTTCGCGTCCTTCCTCTCCCCCGTCGATCGGGGGAGAGGTGTCGAGCGAAGCTCGACGGAGTGGGGGTCGATCTGGCTTGCCGGTTCCAGGCAGGAGTCAGCTTCGATATCGGTGGCGGTTCAGATCAGCGCTTGCGGGAGAACCAGAAGGCGTCGGTCATGCGCGTCATGCCGATGCGCTCGTAGAAGCCGACGGCATTGGGCATCGAGATCAGGCTGATGGCGACCGAAGGGCCAAGGTGGCGCTGTGCTTCGTCCATCAGGCCCTTGCCGACGCCGAGCCCTTGCGCCGAGGCGGATACGGCGAGTTCGGAGATGTAGCAGACCCAGGAGAAATCGGTGATGCCGCGCGCGACGCCGATCAGCGGCTTGCCCTCGATGTCGAGCCGCGCTGTCAGCACCAGATTGGCATTGCCGAGCATTGTCTTCAGGCGCGCTTCATCGTCGACGGGCCGTGTTTCACCGAGACCGGATTCGACCAGCACGCGGCGGAATTCGGCGACGTCGAGGGCAGGCTCGCTGGCGTAAAGGACTTTTGAAGGATCGGCCATGGCCGCAGATTGCACCAGCCGGCCAGGATTTCGAAGCCGTTTTTTGAGGTGTTCCAGCTCCGGCGCGCATGCCATGCTCGACATTGGCCCAAGGCCCGCGCACGAACAGTTGCCTTTCATTTGCCGCCGGCTTTGTGTAAACCGTCCGGCAAAATTCCCCGCAAGCCACGAAGAAGACGGGCAAGGACCATGGATAAGTTCACCAAGCTCACCGGCGTCGCCGCGCCCATGCCGATCGTCAATGTCGACACCGACATGATCATCCCGAAGGATTATCTCAAGACGATCAAGCGCACCGGGCTCGGCACCGGCCTGTTCGCCGAGATGCGCTACAATGAGGACGGCTCGGAGAACCCGGATTTCGTGCTCAACAAGCCGGCCTACCGCAAGGCGCAGATCCTGGTCGCCGGCGACAATTTCGGCTGCGGCTCGAGCCGCGAGCACGCGCCCTGGGCGCTACTCGATTTCGGCATTCGCTGCGTGATCTCGACCTCGTTCGCCGACATCTTCTACAACAACTGCTTCAAGAACGGCATCCTGCCGATCACGGTCAGCCCGGAAGACCTCGACAAGCTGATGGACGACGCTTCGCGCGGCTCCAACGCGACGCTGTCGATCGACCTCGAGGCGAAGGAAATCCGCGGGCCGGATGGCGGCGTGGTCAAATTCGACCTCGACGACTTCAAGCGCCACTGCCTTTTGAACGGCCTCGACGACATTGGGCTGACCATGGAGAAGGCCGGCGCCATCGCGTCCTTCGAGAAGAAGAATGCCGAGCAGCGCCCCTGGGCCTGAGAGACCGTTTGGAAATTCTACTCCGGCGGCCATCTGATGGCGGTTTCTGCGCTTCCGTTGCTCACGGACCAAATGTCCGCTGCGCTACGGTTCTCGAAACCACCACCATATGACTCGCCAGAGCGAATTTCGAAACAGTCTCTGGGCGGCATGGCTTTAAATCAATAGGCTCCGGCCTTCGCAGGCCGGGTTCGTGACGGCTGAATGGAGGGACAGTCATGACACGCTCGCTTCTGGCTGCTTCGGTGGCAATCCTTCTCGCCACGATCGGCGCCAATGCGCAAACCACCGCGCCGGCCACGCAGCCGGCGCCCGCCGCGTCCGACCAGCCGGCTGCCGATCAAGGCGCGGCCGACCAGGGCAACGACCAGGCCGCGTCGAATGACGACAAGCAGGCGCCGATCCCGTTCGAGGGCGGGCAGCTCACCATCACGCAGCCGGAGCAGGACAGCGAAAGGGTGCTTGCCTATGACGGCAAGCAGTTGGCCAGCAATTACGACGTCTTTTTCGACAGGATCGTCAAGATCGGCGACGTCAACGTGGCGCTGGTCGATGTCGGCGACGGCGGCAACCAATGCGGGCCGGCCAAGGTCATCGTCTGGAAGCCGAAGGACGGCGAGATCCAGACCACCACGGTCGAGCAGGACGAATGCGGCGCGCCGCCGGCAGCAGTCTCCGACAGCGCCATCTATTTCGTGCCCTATCTGCTGCCGGGCGAGTCCAAGCCGGCGCTGCAATGGTCGCCCACGGAAGGGCTGACGACCTCCGGCACCCTGACCTACACGCCCGAACCCGGCACCGGCTGGAAGGATGTCGACCCGTCGAAATTGGACAACATCATCGATGCCTTCCACAATGAGGCCGTCTACAAGGCCGGACAGGCGTTGCTGGGCAACGACATGCCCGACATGGCGACCAGCCTTCTGGTCGGCGGCGGCACCGAAGAGACGGCGTCCGGCGCCTTCTACGCCACCGGCTGCGTGCCGCATGACTGCGGCGGCAATGACGGCTTCATGGCGCTCGACCCGGCCAAGCAGAAAGTCTATTTCGCCCGCCGCGGCGACAATGGCGAGCCGCAGGCCTGGCCGTCGATGAAGGATTGGCCGGACGACATCAAGAAGGCGTATGACGACGCGCAGGGGAACTAGGGCGACCATCCGTGCCTTCGTCATTCTAGGGCGGAGCGACGCGTAGCGGAGCGCAGACCCTAGAATCCATGCCGTGACGGTTGCCGTAGGGTGCAAACGGTGCAGAATTCTGAAACGCTGCGGCGCTTCGACGTCACGGCATGGCAACTGTGTTCACGCGAATGCGGTTTTGTCGCGAATGATAGCGTTGAGGACGACCAGGAGCTT
>NZ_JAIUHU010000028.1:0-36566 GCF_020165275.1 Mesorhizobium sp. Ca11
ACGCAATGTCGCAGCCCGTCTCGCTTTTCGGCTTCGGGGCCAATCGAGTGTCGCTCACGCGGCTCTCTTGAATTTCAACAGAGGGCAGACCTAGAAGCAAACTTCTTCGTCGCCAGCGGCGCACCGCCCTCGTTCGTGGGCCGTATATAGTCGGACCTCCCTCGACGCGTCAACACCGATTTCGAACTTTTTTGAATTTTTTGCGACGAATTTTTCGAACCGCTTTTTCGATAGCCGGCTGCCCTTGCGGCAGCCCCTGGGTTATCCGCAACGAGGCCCTATTGCCGCCGCATTAGGGCGTGAAACCGGCCCATATGAGGAAGGCGCGCGCGTACATGCGAGGCGCGCCGACGACGGATGACAGGGCGCCCTGCGCAAGGGGCGCATGATTGGGGATATCGGCCCCGGCCTGCCGCTTCGTTGACTTCAACCGCCGTGACAGGCAATTGTCATGGCCACAACGACAACGACAAGCCGTTTCGCCTGGGGAAGAAGCAGCCTTTCTGGATGCAAGACACCGAAGAGGTCATAGCCGAACTCGGCAACGAGCCGCCGCTGATCGCGGACGGCCGCAGCGGTCCGCCCGACCGCCGCGAGGTCTCGGCGCGCTGGCTGTCAGGCACCTTCCTCACCGGCGTGACATCGAGCGTGTTGATGGGCGTGGCGTTGTTCGCCGCCCTTGACGGGCGCCAGCAATTGGCGACCCCGCCGGAAATCGCCGAGCTCATCGGTCTTGCCAGCGGCGGCGATGATTCCGGCGAGCAGGCAAAGACCACAAGGCTGGTGGCACCCCGACAGATTGCCCGGGCGAAGGACCGGCGGCGCATGGAAGTGTCGATGGTCACCAAGGTCGGCGACCGTGACGTTATCCACACCATGCCCTTCGTGCAGATCAAGATGGCCCTGGCCGCCGGCCACACCACCAGCCGCCCCTACCCGCCGTTCGACCCGATGCAGGTGTTCGGCGACGACGGCGACGACAACGCGCAACCCGCAACGGCCACCGCGGTCGCCGGACAGATTTACGGCGCCAAGGTCGAAAGCGAGATGAGCCTGAAGACGGTCGATTTCCCGATCGAGACGGCGTCCTTCG
This sequence comes from Mesorhizobium sp. Ca11, assembly GCF_020165275.1. Classification (NCBI taxonomy): domain Bacteria; kingdom Pseudomonadati; phylum Pseudomonadota; class Alphaproteobacteria; order Hyphomicrobiales; family Phyllobacteriaceae; genus Mesorhizobium; species Mesorhizobium sp. Ca11. The sequence goes on from NZ_JAIUHU010000028.1 coordinate 1,094, forward strand.
ACGAAAAAAGCGATCTCTCCGCCGACGAGGTTGAAAAGGTGGTGCGGGACGCCGGCACCGGCTTGAGCGACGGCGCCGTCCAGGTGGCAGCGCTGCACTATATCGATCCGCAGCGGTTTGGCGATGCCTTCGCCGAATCGATGGCCGGCTCCTACGACGTGAAGATCACGCAGGAAAACGTCTCGGTGGCGCCGCGTGCCACGCCGGATGACCAGACGCCTGCCTTCGCCGAGGAAATCATTCCCTTCACCAAGGATACCGATATCGCCGAGGCCTATGCCGATTCGGGCTATACCGGCGACGACGCCACCGGCATGGCGGAGGCGATCGCCAAGCTTTTGAATGCCCCGGCGCTAAAGGCCGGAACGGTGCTGCGTGTTGGCCTCGAGGTGCGCGGCGACATCGCCAAGGTCGTGCGCACCAGCGTCTACGACAAGACCACGCACATCGTCACCATAGCGCTCGACGACCGTGGCCAGTATGTGCCGGCGCAGGAGCCGGAGGCCAATCCCGAGCTTTTGACGGCGTTCGACGATTCGCAGCCCGTCGTGGTGCGTGGCAATCTGCCCAATGTCTATGACGGCATCTACCGCACCGCCTATTCCTATGGCATGTCGAAAGCGATGACGCAGAAGCTGATCAAGCTGCTCGCTTCCGACGTGGATTTCCAGTCGCGGCTCTCGCCTTCCGACCGCCTCGAAGTGCTGTTTTCCCAACCCGACGGCGACGACCAGGCCTCCGACGGCTCCGAGCTTCTCTACGTCTCATCAACCTTCGGCGGACAAACGCGCAACTTTTATCGCTTCCAGATGCAGGACGGCAGCGTCGACTATTTCGACGAGAACGGCAGCAGCGCCAAGCAGTTCCTGCTGCGCAATCCGCTGCCCAATGGGCGCTTCACCTCCGGTTTCGGCGCACGCCGGCATCCGATCCTTGGCTACGTCCGGATGCACACCGGCACCGACTGGGCAGCGCCGATCGGCACGCCCATCATCGCCGCCGGCAACGGCGTGGTCGAGAAGGCCGGCTGGGCCGGCGGCTACGGCAAGCAGATCATCATCCGCCACGCCAATGGTTACGAGACCTCCTACAATCACCAGAGCGCTTTCGCCAAAGGCATCGAGGAAGGCGTTCATGTCCGGCAGGGGCAGGTCATCGGCTATCTCGGCCAGACCGGCCTCTCTACCGGCCCGCACCTTCACTACGAACTGATCGTCAACGGCACCAAGGTCGATTCGATGCGCGTGCGCCTGCCGGTCGGCAAGGTTTTGAAGGGCGACGATCTCGTCGCCTTCAAGAAAGAGCGCGAGCGCATCGACGATCTTCTGAAGCAGGAAGACGGCAATGCGCTGAAGGTTGCCAGCGCCAAGACTGATTCGCAGCTTCCGAACTAATCTTGCTCATCGTTTGTCTTTTGCGGCCAGGGCGATGCCTGTCCGGGAACCGTGAACCAGGCGGTGAGCGAAGACAGCACGCAAAGCAGCGCCGTGATCGCCGCGACCGCGGCGAAAGCCGAATCGCTTGCCGCAATCCTGGCCGCTTCGATATTGGCGGCCAGCCCGGAGGCCGGCGGCTCGCCGAAACCGGGCACCCCGGCGGCATTGCCGGTCATCCGCGCGTAAACCCAGGCCGCCAGCGAGCCCATCGCCGCCACCGCGATCAGGCCGCCGACGCGCGAGACCGCGTTATTGATGCCGGATGCAGCCCCGGTATCCTTGTCCTCCACGGACGTCATGACCGCGGTCGACAGCGGCGACACGACTTGCGCCATGCCAAGCCCCATCAGCGCCATCAGCGGAAAGGTGCCGATCCAGAAATCGTGGATGCCGAAATGGGTAAGCAAGGCAAGGCCGGCGAAGGCAACGGCCACAACCATGCTGCCGCTGGCGATCGGGAAACGCGGACCGATGCGATCCGACCACTGGCCGACCGGTCCGGACAAAAGCGCGATCGACGCCGACAGCGGCACGAAGATGAAGCCGACCTCGGCCTCGCTCAGCCTCCAGCCGGCGATCAACAGCATCGGCAGGTAGAACAAATTGGCCGACAGCGCGAAATAAAGGAAAAACGTCGCCAGATTGGCGCCGGCAAAGGCCCTGATCCGGAACAGGCCGAGATCGATCATCGGGTCGCGCCGCCTGTGCTCGTAAAAGATGAAGACCACAAGCAGGACCATGCCGGCAACGATCGCCGGGCCCGACATCAACCCTGCGCCTTCGGCATTCATCGCCGTCAACCCGTAGGCGAGCAGGCCGAAAGCAAGCGTCGCCAGCGCCGCGCCGCCAAGGTCGAGGCTGCGTTTTTCGGTTGGCTTGTCGGCCGGCACCTTGGCCAGAAGCAGATAGATCGAGATCAGCCCAAGCGGCAGATTGATGGCAAAGATCGCGCGCCAGACGCCATTGCCGAAAGTCGACAGCACGAAGCCGCCCAGCACGGGACCGAGCGCCGTGGTCAGCGCCGAAGCGGCGGCCCAGATGCCGATCGCCCGGCCGCGCTCCTTCTTCGGATAGGCTTTGGCGATGATGGCCAGGCTGCCCGGAACCATGATCGCCGCACCAATGCCCTGGATGGCGCGGAAGGCGATCAATATAGCCGGATCGGGCGACAGCGCGCAGGCGAGCGAAGCCGCGACGAACAGCGCGATCCCGATCACGAAGGCGCGCCGCAGTCCAAACCGGTCGCCGGCAGCGCCCCCCACCAGGATGAGCGCCGACAGCGTCAACGCATAGGCGTTGGAAATCCACTGCGCTTGCGCCAGGCTGGCGCCGAGATCCGCGCGCAGCGCCGGCATGGCGATCGCCAGGATCGAACCGTCGATGAAGCCGAGCGCAGAGGCGAGGATCGCAGCGACCAGCACGAATTTTCGCTGGGTCTGAGGACAAAAAGTGCCGTTCGCCCGCGCGGGCGAATGCGAATCGGCAGTGGTTTCATTCGCTGATGACATCGGATCCCTGCTTAGCGCCCTCGCGCGGGCGCAACAACAAGCCAGAGCATCGCTGTTCTTGAAACCAGATGACAGAGCATGATGCCGAAACGTGTGAAGCGGTTTTCGGACGACATCATGCTCCCTCTTTTTGATTCAGGGCGGATGGCGAGGTGGGCTCAATCCTGATGCAAACCGCCACCGGCGTGCTAGGTTCCACGATCATGCGTGAGAGGGGGAAGCCATGAAGCGGCCGCTCGAACCGTCGGCGGAAGGACGCGGACGCATCGTCGGCGTCACCGACGGCGTTTTCGCCATCGCGCTGACGTTGATCGTGCTGGAGATCAGAGTGCCGTCGCACGAGGCGGTGCATTCGGAAGGCGAATTGCTCGCCGCGATCCTGGCGCTGGGACCACGATTCCTGACTTATGCGCTGAGCTTCCTCACGCTCACCATCTTCTGGTTCGGACAGCAGGCACAGCATGGCCTGATCGCGAAATCGGACCGGCGGCTCGCGACGCTCAACCTGTGCTTCCTTGCCTTTATCGCGCTGCTGCCCTTCTCAACCGATCTTCTCGCCGATTTCCTGGCATTCAGGGGCGCGGTACTGGTCTACTGGCTGAATCTCCTGATGCTGGGCGGCACGCTGTTCGCGAGCTGGTGGTATGCCGACAGGAGCGGCATGATCGCCGAGGATGTCGACGCGGAGACGCGCCGCACCGTCTACAAGCGGATCGTCAAGGCGCAGATCCTGTGGGCGGTCGGCGCGGCGCTTTGCCTGATCACGCCGCTGCTCAGCATAGGCTTCATCCTGCTGGTGCAGCTCATCTATGCCGCGGCGCCGCGCGCCTTACTGCTGCGTAAACTCATCGGTTGAGGTCCCGCCGACATCCGCGATTGTCGATCCGCCCACGAACTCCACCGTGACGCCCGGCGACACCAGCTTGGCAAGCTCGCGTGCATCCCAGTTGGTCAGGCGCACGCAGCCATGGCTCTCGGTTTTGCCAATCTTAGAGGGATCGGGCGTGCCGTGAATACCGTAGGTCGGCTTGTCTAGTGCGATCCAGACCGAACCGACCGGACCGTTCGGTCCCGGGGGGACGGTCAAGATCTTGTCGTTCTGGCCCTGCTTGAAATTGATGTTCGGATTGTAGGTGTAGTTCGGGTCGAGAGCGATGCGCGAGACGGCATGAATGCCGGTCGGCGACGGCGTGTCGGCCGAGCCGATGGTCGCGGGATAGGCCGCGACCAGCTTGCCGCTCCCATCATAGGCGTAGACTTCCTTCTTGGTCTTGTCGGCGATGATACGCGTTACCGGCGTCGAGACCAGCTTGCCGAAATTGGCGACCTTGATCATCGTGCCCGGGCGATTGAAGTCGACGCCCTTGTTGATCGACTTCAGATAGGTCTCGTCCATATGGAAGCGTTCGGCCAGCGCCTCGGTGACCGAAGTGTAGCACATGCAGTCGAGCTTGGCCTTCTGGCTGTAGTCCTCCGGTATCGAAGCGACGTAAGGGCCGGCCGCGTCTTCCGGCGTGATCGTGTAGGAGGCGAAGGCGTCGCCGCCCGACTGTGCGAGCGCCGCTTGGATGCCGACTGCATCGGTCGACTTCAGATTGGTGCCGTTTATTTCGTTGTAGGCGGCCAGCGCCTTGTCGACATTCGAGCCGAAGCGCCCGTCGATCACGCCCGGCGAAGCGCCACCGCGGTCGAGCAGCACCTGCAGCGCGGCAACGTCCTGGCGCACACCGAGCGACAGCGACGGATCGACCGTGGCCTTGCCACCAGTGTTCGGCGGCTGTGCCGCCTGGGCATCCGGATTGACCTGCAGCACTTCGCCCTGGCCCGGCTGCTCCGGATCGATCGACGCCTCGTTCAGCGGCTGGCGCTTGATGGTGTCGGATTTCGGCGCCTCCGGATAAGTAGTGGCATAGCCTTCATCGTTGTTGGGCGCCGGCGGATAGGCATCGACTGAATTGTCGTCGTACTCATCGACCGGCGGCGGGATGACACGGCCGTTCTCTTCCAATTGCCGACGACGGAAGCGAGCCATGTCATCGGGATTGTCGAGATAATAGCGGTCGTCGTCTTCGGCCGGCGCGCGGCCGAGTTCCTGCATGCGCATCTGCCGGCGAAGCGCGCGGCGGTCGAGCCTGCTGCCCGGCGGCTGGATGGCGATGACCTTGCCGGTGTCGGCATCGACCAGCACCCGGTTGCCCCTGGCGTCGTAGTAGATGTCGATATTGCCGTCCTGGGCCAGCATCAGCGCGCCGCGCTCAGCCGGGCGCGCAGGCCGCGCACCATCCGCGCTCGGCATGGCGAACGCACTGGAAGACACCAGCCCGGCCGCGAGTGCCGAAAGGGAAAAGATCAAGCGCAGCATGGGGGTCAAGCTCTCCGGTCGACTCGGGCTTCTGGCGGGCGAACCTTCGTCAGCAAACCAGCTAGCCAAATTAAGATTCCAACATGAACCGGGCATGAAGATGGCGGGTTTCCGGTACCTTGAGGAATATGAGCTCATGCATGTTGCCCAAGAATACGCAGCGGTTCTGGGGCCGACATGCGAAACAACAGCTAAAGCGCATCGACCACATCCGTTTCGGCGCGACGCGCCTTAGCCTGCGGCAAGCCCCAATTCCGTACGTGCCTGTCTGGTTAGCTTGAGGACGACCAGGCGATGGCTCTCGCGCAGATAGTCCTCGAGTGCCGCATCATCCATGCTTTGGCTTGTCTGACGCTGGATCCATTTCATGCCACGCGAGGCGAGATAGGGCGCCGGCCGGCAGCCCGGCTGATCCTTCAGCACGTCATAGGCCATCTCGGAACATTTGAAGGTGACGAAGAGCTCGCCGCCCTCGTTCCAGCCGCCGATGGCGAACACCTTGCCGCCGACCTTCCAGACATGGGCGCCGCCCCACTGAACGACATGCGTCGTGGCGGGCAATGAAGCGCAGAAGCCGTTATAATCGTCGAGCTTCATCAAGTCCTTCGCGGCCATCCGAATCGGCAGCTGATTATGCGCAATCACTGCGAATAACAAAGCGCGCCGCACCATACGATGCGACGCGCTTCGCGCTCATTCAAGCTCGCCCGAAATCAGGCGGCGGCTTCCGTCGCCACCACGGTCGGCTTCGAGCGGAAGTTCAACCGGTCGGAGCCGGCGGTGACCTTGACGGTAGAGCCGTCGAGAATCTCGCCGAGCAGGATCTTCTCTGCCAGCGGATCCTGCAGCTCCTTCTGCATCACCCGCTTCAGCGGCCTGGCGCCATAGGCCGGATCGTAGCCCTTCGACGCCAGCCACTCGATGGCGTCGTGATCCAGCGACAGCGCGATCTTGCGGTCGGTAAGCAGGTTCTCCAGCCGCTTGAGCTGGATCTCGACAATGCGGTCCATATCCAGCCGGCGCAGCCGGTGGAACAGGATCACCTCGTCGACGCGGTTGAGGAACTCCGGCCGGAACGAGGCCTTCACCACGCTCATCACCTCGTCGCGCACGGCGTCGACATCCTGGTCGTCGCTGAGATTGACCAGATACTCGGCGCCAAGATTGGACGTCATGATGATCAGCGTGTTGCGGAAGTCGACCGTGCGGCCCTGGCCATCGGTCAGCCTTCCGTCGTCGAGCACCTGCAGGAGCACGTTGAACACGTCCGGATGCGCTTTCTCGATCTCGTCGAACAGCACGACCTGATAGGGCCGGCGCCGCACCGCTTCGGTCAGCGCGCCGCCCTCCTCATAACCGACATAGCCGGGAGGCGCGCCGATCAGCCGGGCGACGGAGTGCTTCTCCATGAACTCCGACATGTCGATGCGCACCAGCGCCGTCTCGTCGTCGAACAGGAAGCTGGCCAGCGCCTTGGTGAGCTCGGTCTTGCCGACGCCGGTCGGTCCGAGGAACATGAACGAGCCGATCGGCCGGTTCGGATCCTGCAGCCCGGCGCGGGCGCGGCGCACGGCCTTGGATACCGCCTGCACGGCTTCGCCCTGGCCGACGACGCGCTTGCCGATCTCGTCTTCCATGCGCAAGAGCTTCTCGCGCTGCCCCTCCAGCATCTTGTCGACCGGAATGCCGGTCCAGCGCGACACGACATGCGCGACGTGGTCGGGCGTGACCACCTCTTCCACCATGCCGGTCTTGCCGTCCTGCGCCTCGGCTTCCTTGAGCTTCTTCTCGAGCTCCGGGATCTTGCCGTAGGCAAGCTCGCCGGCGCGCTGGAACTCGCCCTTGCGCTGCGCGATCGCCAGTTCGTTGCGCGTCTCGTCGAGCTGCTTCTTCAGGTCGGCGGCAAGACCAAGCTTCTGCTTTTCGGCCTGCCACTTGGTGGTCAGCTCGCTCGATTCCTCCTCGAGATCGGCGAGCTCCTTCTCCAGCCGGGCAAGCCGGTCCTTCGAGGCCTCGTCCTTCTCGACCTTCAGCGCCTCGCGCTCGATCTTGAGCTGCATGATGCGGCGGTCGACCTCGTCCAACGCCTCAGGCTTGGAATCGACCTGCATGCGCAGCCTGGACGCCGCCTCGTCGACCAGGTCGATCGCCTTGTCCGGCAGAAACCGGTCGGCGATGTAGCGGTTGGAAAGTGCGGCCGCCGACACAAGCGCGGAATCGGAGATGCGCACCTTGTGGTGCTGTTCGTACTTCTCCTTCAGGCCGCGCAGGATCGAAACCGTGTCTTCCACCGTCGGCTCGTCGACGAAGACGGGCTGGAAACGGCGGGCAAGCGCGGCATCCTTTTCGACATGCTTGCGGTATTCGTCGAGTGTGGTCGCGCCGACGCAGTGCAATTCGCCGCGCGCCAGCGCGGGCTTCAACAGGTTCGAGGCGTCCATCGCGCCGTCCGCCTTGCCGGCGCCGACCAGCGTATGCATCTCGTCGATGAACAGGATGATGTTGCCGCTGGCCGAGGTTACCTCGTTGAGCACGGCCTTCAGCCGCTCCTCGAACTCGCCGCGATATTTGGCGCCGGCAATCAGCGCGCCCATGTCGAGCGCCATCAATTGCTTGTCCTTCAGCGATTCCGGCACGTCGCCATTGACGATGCGCAGCGCCAGGCCCTCGGCAATGGCCGTCTTGCCGACGCCCGGCTCGCCGATCAGCACGGGATTGTTCTTGGTGCGCCGCGACAGCACCTGGATGGTGCGGCGGATCTCGTCGTCGCGGCCGATGACCGGATCGAGCTTGCCGGCGCGGGCGTCGGCGGTGAGGTCGCGCGCGTATTTCTTCAGCGCGTCGTAGCCTTGCTCGGCGCTGGCCGAATCGGCGGTGCGGCCCTTGCGGATGTCGTTGATCGCCTGGTTGAGCGCCTGCGCGGTGACGCCCGCCTTGGAAAGGATGTCGGCGGTCTTGGCCGACTTCTCCATGACAAGCGCCTGCAGCAGCCGCTCGACGGTGACGAAGCTGTCGCCGGCCTTCTTGGCCAGGTCCTCGGCGGTTGAGAACACCTTGGCCAGCGGCTGGGCGAGGTAAAGCTGGCCGTTGCCACCTTCGACCTTGGGCATCGCCTCGAGCGCCGTCTCGACGCCGAGCTTGACGTCGCGGACATTGCCGCCGGCGCGCTCGATCAAGGATGCGGCAAGGCCCTCGTCATCGTCGACGAGCACCTTCAGTATATGTTCGGGCGTAAATTGCTGGTGGTTGCGCGAGAGCGCCATGGTCTGCGCGGACTGGATGAAGCCGCGCACGCGCTCCGAGTATTTTTCAAGATTCATTCGCTGTCTCCTTCCATCACCGGCCCGCTTTGCGGCACCGGATCAGATTGCGGTGACGGACCCGCTCAAAAGAGCCGAGCCCTGTTCAGCGCAGATATGGTGTATGGGCCACGGTCCCTCAAGACGCCTTGATGTCGATCAATGCAGAATATTCCCAGGCGCGCATATACAAAAACGGCGGAGATTTCTCTCCGCCGTCAGCGATGCTTGAAATGGCGTCTGGATCAGTTGTTTGCGTCGGCAGCTACAGGCTCGCCGGGGGCTTCGTTGACAACAGGTGCCGGCTCGCTGGCGGCAGGCTCCCTCGCCTGGTTCGCCTCTTCGGCCGGCTTGGCGTCGACCTCGTCGCTATTGTTCGCAGCGTTGCGCGTTTCGCCTGAACTTTCGGGACCGGAATCTTCGGGGCTCGAGCCCTCCGGCCGGTCGCCCTGCCCGCCACCGGCCTGGTCGGCATAGCTGCCGCGGGGACGCCGCGGACGCCGCGGACGGCGGCCGCCATTGTCCTGGGCGGCTTCGTTGAGCTCGGCCTGTGCGGCAAGGGCGGCCGGCGAAAAACTGTCGAACTGCGGCGCCTGCACGGCCTGTGAACCAGCCTCGCCGGTCGCCTCGGGCTGCGCTTGTCCCTCATTGCGGCGGTTCTGGTCGAACTGCTGGCCGCCCTGCTCGCCGCGCTGGGCGTTTTCGCCGCGCTGACCGTTCTGGCCATACTGGCCGCCGCCGTTGCGGCGGTCACGATGCCGGTCGCGGCCATTGTTGTCGCGCTGGTTGTTGTCGCGACGGCTGTTGTTGTCGCGGCCGTTTTCCTGGTTGTAGGCGAGTTCCGAGGGCGTGCCTTCGATCACTGGCTGCGGGCCGGAGCCGCTCGCCGTGCCCGGCGCATCGGCGCCGTTGCCGCTGTTGTTGCCGATATTGTCGAACTCCTCGCGATCTTCGTCCATATCATCGTCGAAGTCGTCGCGGTTCTGCTGAGTGTTCTGGATCGGCATCTGCGCCTGCGCGGCGGCAATGATGCGATTGTAATGCTCGGCGTGCTGGAGGTAGTTCTCCGCCATAACCCGGTCGCCGGAGCTTTGCGCGTCACGGGCGAGTGTGGCGTATTTTTCGGCGATCTGCTGAGCCGATCCGCGGATCTTCACGTCCGGGCCGTTGCTCTCGTAGTTGCGGGTCAGGGGATTGGGCCCCTTGCGGTTGTTGTTGTTGCCACCGCCGCCATTGTTGTTGCGACCGCGCATGCGCCTGTTCTGCTGTTGTGGCCTCATTAGACTCTCTTCATAGTGAATTTTCGAAAAACTCTTCACGAACGGTGGCGCTCATGCAGCCAGCCGTTTCGTCTCTTCACCGGCGTTCGCCCGCATCAATTGCGTTGGCGCCACGTGCCATCCTGTCCCGGTTACATCACTTGCCGGATGATTCCCGCACGAAGCTTGGGCGTCGTTTGCGCAAGAAGGCAGCTATTTCCAAGGAAAACCGAATCGCTGGGAGCACTGCCTGCTTCGTCTCATCCGGTTGAGCCGGACCCTAACTGCATTCCCGGGTATTGCCAAGCGGTTTTTTCGCACTGCATCAGGGCTTTCAACGCTCGAACACCAGAACTCTGTCATTGCCGCCGAGATCGCGATGTGACCCGGTTAACACATAGCCGGCTGCCGCGAATATCCCGGTGACCTCGTTTTTCTGCGTATGGCCGATCTCGACCGCTACCTTGCCTTGCGCTTGCAGAAATTCTGCCGCTTCAGCGGCAATGACCCGATAGGGGTCCAAACCGTCCGCACCGCCGTCCAGGGCCCGGTGCGGGTCGAAATCGCGGACCTCGTCCTGCAGATTTCCGATGTCTCGACTGGGTATATAGGGAGGGTTCGAGGCAATTACATGGTAGTGGCCCGAAACTTTTTCGAACCAGTTGGAATGCAAGGCTTTGAAGCGTTCGCCGAGCCCCAGGTCCCGGGCGTTTCCAGCCGCAACTGCCAATGCGTCGAGCGAAATGTCGACGCCCGTCGCGGTGGCGGCCGGAACGGCGCTGAGCAGCGCCAGCGCGATGGCGCCGGTGCCCGTGCCGAGATCGAGAATGCGGCATTTGCCAAGCCTTTCGGCCGTTGCCCGCGCAAAGGGCAGGACGGCGTCGACCAGCGTCTCGGTATCCGGCCGGGGCTCCAGCGTCTCCGGCGAAAGCGACAGGCGCAAACCGTAGAATTCGCGGTAGCCGAGGATGCGGTGCACCGGCTCGCCTGCGACGCGACGCCTCAGGGCTGCTTCGATGGCCGAAAGCGCCGCCGAACCAACCTCTTGTCCCGGTTCGGCGATGGCCTGGGTACGGGTCGTGCCCGAGAAATGCTCGACGATCAGCCGCGAATCGAGCGCCGGATCGTCGATGCCGGCTATAGCCAGACGCTCGCGCGCTGCCCTGAGCAGCGGTCCGAGCGCGGCGGGCAGTCGATCAGCCATCGAGGCTCATATCGGCAAGCAGCTTCGACTGATGATCGGCGATCAGCGCGCCGACGATCTCGTCCAACTCGCCCATCATCACCCGGTCGAGCTTGTAGAGCGTGAGGTTGATACGGTGGTCGGTGACACGGCCTTGCGGGAAATTGTAGGTGCGGATGCGCTCCGAGCGGTCGCCGGAGCCGACCTGCGATTTTCGCGACGACGAGCGCTCCTCATCCGCGCGGCTGCGCTCGAGATCGTAGAGTCTGGCCCTCAGGATCTGCATGGCGCGCGCCCGGTTCTGGTGCTGCGACTTTTCCGCCTGCACCACCATGATGCCGGTCGGCAAATGGGTGATGCGAACCGCCGAATCGGTGGTGTTGACGTGCTGGCCGCCCGAGCCGGAGGCCCGCATCGTGTCGATGCGGATGTCCTCCGCCCGGATTTCGATATCGACCTCCTCGGCCTCGGGCAGCACGGCGACGGTCGCGGCCGAGGTGTGGATGCGCCCGCCGGCCTCGGTTTCCGGCACGCGCTGTACGCGGTGCACGCCGGATTCGAACTTCAGATGCGCGAACACGCCCTTGCCCGATACCGCGGCGATGATTTCCTTGTAGCCGCCGACCTCGCCCTCGCTCGCCGATACCACCTCGAAGCGCCAGCCGCGCGAGGCGGCATAGCGCTCATACATGCGAAAGAGATCGCCGGCGAACAACGCCGCCTCGTCGCCGCCTGTGCCGGCGCGGATTTCGAGGATGGCGTTCCTCTCGTCGGCCGCATCCTTGGGCAGCAGCAGGATTTGGATGTCCTTCTGCAGCGCCTCGATGCGGCTCTCGACCTCCGGCAGGTCGGCCTCGGCCAGCGCGCGCATCTCGGCATCGGTCGCTTTGTCGGCAAGCATCGCCTCGAGGTCCGCCTGCTCCTGCTCGGCGGCGCGCAGCGCCCGGATCTTGCCCACCATGTCCTGGATGTCGGCATATTCCGAAGCCATCTTCACATAGGCGTCGGCGGCGGGTCCGGCCGACATCTGCGCCTCGAGCATGTCGAAACGCTTGACGACTTGATCCATACGGTCGCGGGGCAGGTTGATCATGATCTTCGAACTTCGATGGAATTCACGTCAGGGCGAGCCGAAAATGGGGAGTTTCGAGAACCGGAGCGGAATGTACATTTAGGTACATGAGCACCGGAAGCGCAGAAAATCGCCATTTGCTGACCGCCCTCACGTGAATCTAGAGCGGAATCGAGCGATCGTCTGCAAAGGCCTGTAGCAAGGCTCGCATCGGCAATTTCTGGCTGGGCGCCATTAGATTGTCGTCGAAAAAGGCCTTCAGTTCCTGCAGCGGCAGCTCGGTGAGCATCGCCTTGACCGGGCCGATCGATGCCGGCGACATGGAGATCGAGCGGAAGCCGAGACCGATCAGCGCCATGGCCGAGATCGGCTTGCCGGCCAGCTCGCCGCAGAGCGTCACCGGGGTGTCGTTGCGCACGCCGGCATCGGCAATCGTCTTCAGCACCCGCAGAAACGGCGTCGACAGATTGTCGAAGCGGTCGGCGAGCTGGGTGTTGCCGCGATCGACGGCCATGACGAACTGGAAGAGGTCGTTGGAGCCGACCGAAACGAAATCCACCGCCTTCATCAATTCGTCGAGCTGGAACAGCAGCGAGGGCACTTCCAGCATCGCGCCGAGCTTGAGGCTTGTGGGCAGGTGATGCGCGAAGCGCGACAAATGCCGGACTTCGCGGTCGATGATCTCGCGCGCCTGCGCGATTTCCGACAGCTCGGTCACCATCGGCAGCATCAGCTTCAACTCGCGGCCGCCGCTGGCCTTCAGCAGCGCCCGTATCTGCGTCCTGAGCAGGCCGGGACGGTCGAGGGTGAGCCGGATCGCCCGCCAGCCCAGCGCCGGGTTCTCTTCCTGCACCGCGCCCTTGAAATAGGGCAGCACCTTGTCGCCGCCGATGTCGATGGTGCGGAAGGTGACCGGCTTGCCGCGCGCCGCCTCGAGCACGTCGCGGTAAAGCCGTTCCTGCGCCTCGGCGCGGGGAAAGGTCGAGGCGACCATGAACTGCAATTCGGTGCGGAACAGGCCGATGCCGGCGGCGCCCGATTCGGTCAGCTGCGGCAGGTCGACGGCCAGGCCCGCATTCATCAGCAGATCGACCGGAACGCCGTCCTTGGTCAGCGACGGCTTCTTGCGCAGCTCGCGATAGACCTCCTGCCGCCGCGCCCTGAAGCGGACTTTTTCGGCATAGGCGGCTTCCAGGTCGGATTGCGGCCTGAGATGGATGGTGCCTTCCTCGCCGTCGACGATGATGGCGTCGCCGTTTTCCGCCATGGAAACGGCGCCCTTCATTTGTCCGGCGACGGGAATGCCCATGGCGCGCGCGACGATCACGACATGGCTGGTGGCGGCGCCATCCTCCAGCACCAGGCCGCGCAGTTTGTCGCGCGGATAGTCGAGCAGCTCGGCCGCGCCCATCGAGCGGGCGACGATGATGGCGTCCTTGGGCAGCGAGGCCGCGACATCTTCCGGACCGCGTCCCATCAGTTGGCGCAGCAACCGATTTGCGAGGTCGTCGAAATCGCTCATCCGCTCGCGCAGATAAGGGTCGGTCATGTGCAGCATGCGCGCGCGCATGTCGCTCTGCACCTTCTCGACGGCGGCTTCCGCCGTCAGGCCGTTGCGGATCGCCTCTTCCAGCCGCCGCACCCAACCGCTGTCGTTGGCGAACATGCGATAGGCCTCGAGCACCTCGCGGTGCTCGCCCTCGAAGGCGACCTCGCGCCGCTCCAGCATGTCGTCGATGGAGAGCCGGAGCGAGCCGAGTGAGGACTGCAGCCGGCGCACCTCCTCCTCGCTGTCCTCGTTGAAGAGGTTGGTGACGACGATGCGCGGCTCGTGCAGCACGACATGGCCGAGCCCGACGCCCTCATTGAAGGAAAGGCCGGTGAAGCTCACCGGGCGGCGCAGGTCGAGCTCCAGCCCCGGCTTGGTCAGGCGGGCGAGATCGCCGGTGGCGATCATCTCGGCGATCACCATCGCCGTCGTTTCCAGCGCCTCGACCTCGTCGTCGCGGTAATGGCGCATGGTCTTGTTCTGCACCACCAGCACGCCTAGCGTGCGCCCTGCCCGCAGCACCGGCACGCCGAGGAAGGAGTTGTAAATCTCTTCGCCCGTCTCCGGCAGGTAGGCGAAAGCCGGATGCTCCTGCGCATTGGATAGATTGAGCGGTCGCGCGCTGGCGGCGATCGTGCCGACCAGGCCCTGCCCGAGCCGCAGCTGCGCCAGATGGACGGCGTTGGGGTTCAAACCTTCGGTGGCGTAGAGCTCGAGCACCGAATCGGCGCGCAGCACATAGAGCGAGCAGACTTCGGCGACCATGTTGGAGGCGATGTCGCGCACGATGCGGTCGAGCCGCTCCTGCGGCTCCAGCGGCTCCTGCATGAGCTCGCGAAGCCGTTTGAGCAGAACGCGCGGGCCACTGGCCGTATCACGCATCGCGGCTTGTTCTCCAATGGGCATTTCGCCCGCCGCAGTTTCTCCCGCGGCCGGCGTTCACGCAACAACTGACTCAGTTCTTGCTATTGCTTATCGAGCCCGTAGACGGAATGCAAAGTACGAACTGCAAGTTCCGTATAGGGACCGTCGATCAGTATCGAGATTTTGATCTCGGAAGTGGTGATGGCGCGGATGTTGATCGCCTTGTCGGCGAGCGCCTTGAAGGCGGTGGCGGCGACGCCGGCGTGGCTGCGCATGCCGATGCCGATGACCGAGACCTTCGACATGCCGGCTTCCGACTGGACGACATCGTAGCCGACATCGGGTTTCAGCCTCTCCAGCACGGCAAGCGCCTTGTCGACGTCGCCGGACGGCACGGTGAAGGTCATATCGGTGAACTTGCCGTCCTCGGAGATGTTCTGGACGATCATGTCGACATTGATGTTGGCCTCGGCCAGCGGGCCGAAGATGCCGGCGGCAACGCCTGGACGGTCGCCGACGCGGCGCAGAGAGATCTGCGCTTCGTCCTTGGCGTAGGCAATTCCGGTGACGACCTGCTGTTCCACGATCTCTTCCTCGTCGCAAATAAGCGTTCCGGGCGGATTGAGCAAATCCCCCATTCCGGGCGCGTCGGGATCGTCGAAGGACGACCGCACGAAGGTACGCACCCTGTGTACCATGGCAAGCTCGACCGAGCGTACCTGCAGCACCTTGGCGCCAAGCGAAGCCATTTCGAGCATTTCCTCGAACGAAATCTTGGCCAGCCGACGGGCTTTCGGCTCGATACGAGGGTCGGTCGTGTAGACGCCGTCGACATCGGTATAGATGTCGCAACGGTCGGCCTTGACCGCCGCCGCGATCGCCACGGCGCTGGTGTCGGAGCCGCCGCGGCCGAGCGTCGATATGCGGTTGTCCGGGCCGATGCCCTGGAAACCAGCGATGACGGCCACCTGGCCCTCGCCGAAGCGCTTGATCAGGAAGGCGCCGTCGATATCGAGGATGCGTGCCGCGCCATGCGCGTTGTCGGTCTTGATCGGGATCTGCCAGCCCTGCCAGGACCGTGCATGGATGCCCATGTTCTGCAGCGTGATCGCCAGGAGACCGGCCGTGACCTGCTCGCCCGACGCGACAACGGCGTCATATTCGCGCGCGTCGTGCATGGGGGAAGCTTCGCGGGTCCAGCCGACCAGCTCGTTGGTCTTGCCGGCCATCGCCGAGACCACCACGGCAACCTCGTGGCCGGCATCGACCTCGCGTTTGACATGGCGCGCCACGTTGCGGATGCGGGCGATGTCGGCGACCGAGGTTCCGCCGAATTTCATCACGATACGCGCCATGGAAGCGAAATGCCTTTGACTGAAGCCGGCTCGAGCCCGGAACGAGAGGAAACGCCGGGTAAGCCCGGCGCCGGAATGCGCGGCCTCCTTAGCCAAAACAGCAACGCTTCGCAAGCGAGCGTGGCCATGAGCGGCCCGGCACCACCTCTACTGACAGAATCTTGTCGCCGATCGTGCCATAAGACTGGCGAAACGGCGCGCTGGAGAGTCTCATGACCGAAACCCTGGAAATCGTCACCTTCCGCCTCAAGCCCGGCGCCGAAGCCGGCTTTGTCGCCAGCAACGGCGTCATCACTGACTGGCTCGCCCGGCAGCCGGGCTTCCTCGGCCGGCATCTCGGCCGGCGCGAGGACGGAAGCTGGGTGGATGTGGTGCGCTGGCAGAGCATGGAACAGGCCCAGGCGGCGGCCGACCGCATCATGCCCGAGATCGGCGGCAGCGAAGCCGTGCAGGCGATCGAGCCGGCCAGCGTCGCCATGAACCATGCAATGGTCGCGCTGTCGCGTTGATCACGACATTGCCGGTCGCGCTCGCGGCTCAGGTAGCGCTTCGCCACAGACCGGGATAGTCGAGAACGAAACCGGCCGGCGAGACCGTCAGGACAGCATCGTAGCCGTACACGGGTGCGGCATAAGCATAGCGGCTGTCGTCGAGCCGCCGGTAGGTCTGTTCGAGACGCGAGACCCTGAGTTCAGGAAAGGCCAGATAGGCGGCCGGCGCCGGCGCCGCCATGCCGTCGCCAAGCTCGAGCCGACGGATCGCCAGAAGATTGGTGGCGGGCGTGAAGCCGAGATCGACGTCGACGAGGCCGGCAACCTCCGCCTGGCTTGCGCCGTTCAGCAGCCACTGGCCGTCGGCAAGACGTTCAATCCGATAATGCATCTCCCGCATGCCGCAAAAGCCGTCGACCCGCGCCCTGCGGGTACGCCAGCTCAGGTCGCAATCCACCTCATAGGCAAGGCCGCACGGACCGGCGTCGTGGACGAAAAGCGCATGGCCTTTGAGGGTCCGGCCATCATCTGTCTCGCCAAGCAGGCAACCGTCGTGCCCCTCCAGGTCGAGCCGTTGCCAAAGGATCGAAGCCAGAATTCGCATTTTCGCACACTCCCGTCTCGGTCTCGCTCCCTGTCCATGACGCTTTTCGTTCGCCCATCCGATTTGTTTCGGCAGCGCGGCAACCAAGCTGTCAGGTGCTGACAGAACGCGGCCTGATGCATCGACATGGCTGGACCTGCCGGCGGTCTGGCGTCAGCAGCAAAAACCCGCCTTGACATTCCCTCCCCCGCGCCCGACTTCCTAGCGTTCCCCGACTTCTTCTTGGCGTTCGAGGAGACCCGCCTATGCCAGAGCCCCGCCGATCGACCATCGATGCCGGAGAAGTGGAACGCTTCTCCGCCCTTGCCGCCGAATGGTGGAACCCGAACGGCAAGTTCCGTCCGCTGCACAAGTTCAATCCGGTGCGGCTTGCCTATATCCGCGATCAGGTTGCGGCCCGTTTCGGCCGCGATCCTCGCGCGGCGCGGCCTTTCGATGGCCTGCGCTTCCTCGATATCGGCTGCGGCGGCGGTTTGCTGTGCGAGCCGATGGCCAGGCTTGGCGCCGAAGTGGTCGGCGCCGATGCTTCCGCGACCAACATCGAAGTGGCGAAGCTGCACGCGGCGGAGGCCGGCGTCAGCGTCGACTACCGCGCCACCACGGCCGAGGCGCTGGCCGATGCCGGCGAGACCTTCGATGTTATCCTGAACATGGAAGTGGTCGAGCATGTCGCCGATGTCGACCTGTTCGTGGCCAAATGCGGCCAGATGGTCCGCCCCGGCGGCATCATGTTCGTCGCCACCATCAACCGCACGCTGAAGGCGCTCGGCCTTGCCATCATAGGCGCCGAATATCTGCTGCGCTGGCTGCCGCGCGGCACGCATCAGTTCGGCAAGCTGGTCCGTCCGGAGGAGCTTGCGAAGGCGCTGGGCGCTGCCGGGCTCACGGTGATCGACCGCACCGGCGTCATCTATCATCCGCTGGCCGACCGCTGGCAGAAGTCCAGGGACATGGACGTCAATTACATGGTGCTGGCGGAGAAAGCTTCGGTCTGAACGGCGGCAAGCCGGACCGCCCGTCTCACGCCTCCAGTGGCCGGCGGCAACGAGAACTAGAGCGTTTCACCGTTTCACGGAAACGGCGAACCGCTCTATCTCTTTGTTTTGACGCAATTCCGGACGGAAAACCGCTCACACTTTTCCTGGAATTGCTTTAGCTGCGGGACGCCGCCGGCTCGACCCGGACCGGCGCCGGCGCGCCGGTCTGGCTTTGCGCCTTGGTCGTGATGAACACGCCGGCGGTGATGATGGCGGCGCCCAGCCAGGTCAGAAGCTGGTAGTGCTCGCCGAGGAAGATCGTGCCGGCGAACAGGCCGACGGCCGCCGCCACATAGCCGATCTGGCTGAGATAGACCGGGCCGCCGACCGCCTGCAGGCGGAAGAAGAAGGCAAACATTGCCGAGGCCGACGCTACCTGGCCGACGACCACGAGCGGCACGCCGCCGAGCGGAATGAAGGCACGCGTGCCCAGAAGCGTCAAAATGCCGATGAGGAGCAGCGTGGCCGAGGCCAGGTGGCTGCCGACCGCAAGTTCGATCGGGCCGGTGCCTTGCGGCCAGTCGACGGTGCGGTAGATGTTGCCGGCGGCAAGGCTGACCGGGATGAGCAGCCCGATCGCCACCCAGAAATGGTCGGCCGGCTGCCCTGCCTCGCCGCGCGTCAGCGCGACCATCGCCGCGCCGACAAAGCCGACGGCGATGCCGATGACCCCGAGCAGATTGGGGCGCCTGACACCGAGCACGATCGAGAACACCAGCGTGATCACCGGCGACAGGGTGAACATGATGCCGGTGTAGCCGGCGCCGAGATGCGGGATGGCCGAGAACATCAAAAGATTGGGAATGGCGTAGGAAATCGCTGCGGTGACGACGAAATAGCGCAGCTTGTGCGGGGTCAGCCGGATGCGCTCGCCGCCCAGCAGAAGCGCCAGAAACAGCACGCCGCCTGCGCCCAGCGAGATGACGAAGGCCCAGACCATGGCCGGCACCCCGGCGGCCGTGGCGAGCTTGCCGAACGGCAGCGTCATGCCCAGCAGGCCGCCCGTCACGACCAGAAGCCAAATCGCTGAATCCCAGAGAAGTCTCATTGGTTCGTCCTGTCGCTGCGAGACCGCTTGGCGGCCAGTTCTTGTTGCAGTAAGATAATGCCAAGATTCTTTATGTCAAGATACTTTATGGTGAGCAACATGGATCGAGCAGGCAAAGCCATGGAACAGTGGCGACGGGAGCGACCGGACCTCGACGTGTCGCCGATGGGCGTCATCGGGCGGCTGAACGAGGTCTCGGCGCTCATCGCGCGCGACCGCCTGGCGCCGGTCTTCGCCCGCTTCGGGCTGCAGTCCGGCGAATTCGATGTGCTGGCGACGCTGCGCCGTTCCGGCGCGCCCTATGCGCTGACGCCGACCGAGCTTTACGAGGCGACGATGGTGACGTCGGGCGCCATGACCGCGCGCCTCGACCGGCTGGAGAAGGCCGGCCTAATCCAGCGCGCGCCGCATCCCAACGACCGGCGCGGTGTGGTGGTGCAATTGACCGGGAAAGGGCTCGAGCTCATCAACGAAGCGCTTGCCGCCCACGTCGCCAACGAGCACGAAATCCTCGCCGGCCTGACACGCGAGGATCGGGAAATGCTGGCGAAACTGCTGGAAAAACTGATCGGAAGCTTGGGCCAAACCTCTGCCTAGCGTATGCCTCCTGCTTTCCACCTTCGTGAACTTGCGCCAAGGTGTATTGAGATTCAGGTCAGGCCGAGCCGAGAATGGTGGCTTACGAGAACCGGAGCGGAGCGTACTTAAAGTACGTGAGCACCGGAAGCGCAGGAAGCCGCCATTCGCAGGCCGGCATCACCTGAATATCGACACACCTCAGTTCCGGTCGTCCGGAAAGCTCGGAATCGGGATGAACTCGACGCCGTCCTCGACGAGGCTCTGCGCCTCTTCCGGCGTCGCTTCGCCGTAGATGCCACGTGGATCGGTCTCGCCAAAATGGATCTTGCGCGCTTCCTCGGCGAACTTGTCGCCGACATAGTCGGCATTTTCGCGTACCTTCTCGGCCAGTGCCTTGAGCTGCGCCAGCGCCTGCTTCTGCGCCTCGCCGATGGCCAAAGCGACCTTCTCTCGGCTGCGGGACGTTGAGACGGCCGGCGCCATCAACGCCTTCTCTATCCTGTGCGAGCCGCAGCGCGGGCAATCGACGAAACCGCGCTTCTTCTGGGTGTCGAAGTCGTCATTGCTGCGGAACCAGGCTTCGAATTCGTGCTCGTGTTCGCAGATCAGGGAAAAACGGATCAAGAGGCGGCACCCCTGAAACGCGGCGCTTCGCTTGTCCCGGCATTGACGGTGAAATCCCGCGCGTTCTTCAGATTGGGGATCTTGCGGCGCGCGGCAAGCGACTGCGCCGGATCGATCTCGGCGACGATCACGCCGGGCTCGTCATGCGCGGCCTCGGCGACGATGCGCCCCCACGGATCGACAATCAGCGAATGGCCATAAGTTTCGCGTCCGTCCTCATGCAGGCCGCCCTGCGCGGCGGCGACGACATAGGCGCCGTTCTCAATGGCGCGGGCGCGCAACAGCACATGCCAATGCGCCTCGCCGGTCTGGCGCGTGAAAGCGGCCGGCACCGTCAGCACCTCGGCCCCGGCCATCGCCTCGGCGCGAAACAGCTGCGGAAAGCGCAGGTCGTAGCACACCGCGAAGCCCAGCCTCGTCCCCTCGATATCGGTCACGACCGCTTCCGTTCCCGGCTCGTAGGAGGCGGATTCACGCCAGCTCTCGCCATTGTCGAGGTCGACATCGAACATATGGATCTTGTCGTAACCGGCAATAAGGGCCCCGTCGGGCGAGAACAGGAACGCGCGGTTGGCGAGCTTGCCGTCGGCGCGCAGAATCGCCGTCGAGCCGACATGCAGATGAATGCCGAGCTCCTTCGCCAGCCTGCGCGCGGTCGCGACGACCACGTCCTTGTCTTCGATGGTGAAGGCGGCCGCCCCCGCCTGCTTGTCGCGGATCAGCGCACCGGTCATTTCCGGCGTCTGGACGTAGGTGGCACCCTGGTGTGCAGCATCGCGGACCAGTCTTTCCATGTCGGCCGCATTGCGCTCCGGGCTGGTCCCCGAACGCATCTGCACCGCCGCCGCCTTGAAAGCACCCATGATCAAGCCCTCGCTTCGTTGGCAAGCAGCACGTCCAGCCGCCCCTGCGACTCCAATTCATGGAGATCGTCGCAGCCGCCGACATGCGTGTCGCCGATGAATATCTGCGGAAAAGTGGTGCGCCCATG
This sequence comes from Mesorhizobium sp. Ca11, assembly GCF_020165275.1. Classification (NCBI taxonomy): domain Bacteria; kingdom Pseudomonadati; phylum Pseudomonadota; class Alphaproteobacteria; order Hyphomicrobiales; family Phyllobacteriaceae; genus Mesorhizobium; species Mesorhizobium sp. Ca11. The sequence goes on from NZ_JAIUHU010000028.1 coordinate 22,355, forward strand.
TGCCCGTGAAATCATTTCCTGGCGCAATTTCGGCGAGAATGAAGCGTCGTGCTCGGTATAGGTCACACCCTTGCGCTCGAGCAACCGCTTGGCGGCCGTGCAATAGCCGCACATCATGCGCGTATAGATCGTCACATCGACCATCAGCAAAATCCTGCTTGTGCACATCGCCCGACGCTTGTGCGTAAACGACCTGCACCGAAACAACAACTTAAGCACTATATAGTTGCAGACTCATCGGCTCGGAAGTCCCCCGGCAGAACGCGCGCGAAGGTCAGCACGTCGACCGCTCCGGCGCCGCCTTTCTTCAGCGCCTTGGCGACGGCCCGCACCGTTGCGCCGGTGGTATAGACATCGTCGACCACGAGCACCCGGCGCCCCGCTATCTCGATTTCAGCGTCCGGCGGCACGCGAAACGCGGCGCGCACATTCTCCTCGCGCTCGTGCCGTTCGAGCCCGACCTGCTGGCGCGTCAACTTCACGCGCCTGACCACGGATGGCGAGAAGGGCAGCCCGCCGAGCTTTGAAACGGCCCGACCGAGTTCCGCGGACTGGTTGAACTGGCGCCGGAAGAAGCGCCGCCAGTGCAACGGCACCGGCACGACTAGGTCGGCCTCCGCAATCAGCTCGGCGCCGGCCCGCATCATCCAGTTCGCCATCCAGGGCGCTAGGTCGGTTCGGTCCTGATATTTCAGCCCCTGCACCATCTGCCGCGCGACACCCGAATAGAGGACGGCGGCCCGCGCCCGCTCGAAGGGCGGCGGATCGGCGATCGCCTCGGCGGAAAGAAACCCCTCGCCCATGTCGTGCGTGAAGGGCGTGCCCATCACCGGGCACCAGGGTTTTTCCAGCAGCCTAAGCTTCGGCCAGCAGGCGCCGCACAGCACGCCGGGTTGCGACACATGACGACGGCAGCCGGCGCAAACCGGCGGAAACAACAGCCGCGCCGGCCAGGCCAGTGCCTGCCGCGTCATATCCTGGACCGCTGTGGTCTTGATCTTGTGCACCGGATCGGCCACGTGAAAGGAAACCCCGCGCCACCTTAACACCACTCCGGCACGCGCGGACAACAGGAAGCTTTTCATTGCAGCCCTTGATCGACACCGAGCTCTGGCTCGCTCGCAAGCGCCGGGCACTCGCGCGCCCCGTCGAAGGCGCCGATTTCCTGATGCGCCGCGCCGCAGAGGACCTTGTCGACCGGCTGGGCGCCGTCGAACGCCGCTTCGGCAAGGCGGCCGCGCTGTTCTGCCAGACTTCAGCGGCCGTGGACGTGCTTGCCGGCAGCGGCAAGGTCGGCGAAATCGTGCGCGTCGAGATGGACGAAGCGCTTCTGGCCGGCGGCACCGGCCTGGTAGCGCCGCCTGAGACCGTGCCGTTCGAGGAGGCCAGCCTCGATCTCGTCGTCTCCCTGCTCTCGATGCATGCGATGAACGACATTCCCGGCGTGCTTGCGCAAATCCGCCGGGCGCTGCGACCGGACGGGCTTTTCCTCGGCGCTCTTGCCGGCGCGGGCACATTGGCGGAATTGCGCGAGAGCATGCTGGCGGCCGAGACGGAGCTTTACGGCGGCGCAAGCCCGCGCATCCTTCCCTTCACCGACGTGCGCGACGCCGGCGCGCTGTTGCAGCGCGCCGGCCTGGCCTTGCCGGTCGCCGATGTCGAAACGGTCGCGGTGCGCTACGACACGCTGTTCGACCTCGCCGCCGACCTGCGCGCCATGGGCGAAACAAACGCGCTCGTCGATCGCAGCCGCAGGCCGGCCGGCAGACGGCTTTTTGCCCGCGCCGCGGAGCTCTACGCCGAACGGTTCGCGGATCCGGATGGCCGTATCCGCGCGAGTTTTTCGATTGTCTGGATGTCCGGCTGGGCGCCCGACGCCTCGCAGCAAAAGCCGCTCAAGCCGGGATCCGGCAAGGTCTCGCTCAAGGCGGTCCTGGAGAACCCGTCCAGGACCTGAGCGCCCCCCGTGATCCCGTCAGTGAGCGAAGGCGTTGGCAAGCTTGCTGTTGTTGTCGGTGAACAGCCACACCAGCCCGTCTGCCGCCTGTTTGACCCCGGCAACGATGGCCAGCGACAACACCGCGACGATCAGACCATATTCGACGGCCGTAGCGCCCGTTTCGTCTTGGATGAATTGCTGCAGCAGGTTTTTCATGATCATCGATCCCTCATGCAGAAACTCTAATGTCCTACCCGTTAAGAAAGGTTAACGGCAAAAGCTTAACAGCGAGTGAAACGCCGTCGCGCCGGAAAATCATTAACCAAGTCAGCACTCGCCGCTGCGGCTGCCGTCGTTGCGGATGACGCAGATTGAACTGGGCAAGGGCTGCAGCACGCTGCGGCGCACCGTATATGTATTGGGGCGATGGCCGATCGATCCGGTCGCGGTCATGTCGAGCCCGCCCGCGAAGCCGTCGCGAACGCTCTGCGGCCGGGTCTGGTTGTCCAGGAAAGGCGTTGCGATCAGCGCCAGCGCCACCGCCGCCGAGCCGAAGAGAAGCGTGATCCGCAGGATGCCCATGCCGGCGTCCACCGCGCGAAATCCGCGGTCGGGCCGGATCGAATCCCAGTCTCTTTCAAGGCTCATGCCGTGTTTCCCAGTCATCGACGATATCGCCGCGCGAAACGGCCTCACGCAATTTTTCACGTCGGGATAAATCTTCCATTAACGCTGACTAAACCAGCTCCCGGAAACGTGCGGAAACACTCGGCCGCCCGGGAACGCCGACCTGCCGCCAAGTCGGCGCGAAACTACAAAAGGTCGATAAGGAACTGGATCAGCGGTGCGTCGGCCGGCGGCATCGGATAATCGCGCATCTGCCGCGGCCTGACCCATTTGAGCCCCTGTCCTTCCCTGGCCTGCGCGATCCCGCGAAAGCGGCGGCAGACATAAAGCGGCATCAGGAGATGGAAATCGTCATAGGAATGGCTGGCGAAGGTGAGCGGCGCCAGGCATGGGATCTCGGTCTCGATGCCGAGTTCCTCATGCAGTTCGCGCACCAGGCACTCCTCCGGCGTCTCGCCGGGCTCGACCTTGCCGCCTGGAAACTCCCACAGGCCGGCAAGCTGCTTGCCTTCCGGGCGCTGCGCCAGAAGCACGCGCCGGTCGGTATCGACCAGCGCGCAGGCGGCGACCAGCAGCAGTCGCTTTCCGGCCGGCTTGACCTCGCTCATGCGCCCGGCGGCCGACGATAGTGGTAGCGATAGACTTCCTCGAAGCCGAGCGACCGGTAGAGCGAGAGCGCCGGCAGATTGCCGGCCTCGACCTGTAGCCAGGCCTCCCGCGCGCCCCGGAGCCGTGCCCATTTCAGCGCCGACAGGATGAGATTGCGGGCATGGCCCTTCTTGCGCGCCGACTTTTCGGTGGCGACCTCGAACAGACCCGCGAGATCGCCGTCATGAACGCAGATCAGCGTCGCCAGCGGCTCGTTGCCGTCCTCGAGCGCGAACAGCCCCGCTTCCGGCTGGATAGCGCCGATGACCTCGGACAGGCCGGGCCGCAGCGAAGCGTCCGAGCCGCTCGTCCTCAGCGAAGCGCCGATGAAACGGCTGATGTCCTTGAGCGGAATCTGGTCCATGGCCGCGCCAAGCTCGACCTCCTTCAGCGGCAACCGCATCACCAAGGATTCGTCGAACATGTTCCAGCCGGCCTTGTCGAGATGCGTGGACAAGACCTGCCCCGACAGCGGCGACATGCGAAAGGTGAGCGGCCTGCCATAGGCGTCGAAGCGTCTTGCGGCGCGGCCGATGCGCTCTTCGATGGCGTGCGTGTCGCCCGGATCGAGCGGATTGACCGAGTTGAGGCGCTTGGCGGGGAGACCTGCGGTCAGCCGCACCACCCATGTCCCGTCATAATGGACGGCGGCCGCCGGCCAGGCGCGAAAACCCGCCGCCTCGTAGCGACGCACGACCGCGAGCACGCTTGCCGGATGCCTCGACACCGGCGCCATCAGCTCCGGTAATCGCCATTGATGGCGACATATTCCTTGGTGAGGTCGCAGGTCCACACCGTGGCCTTGCCGCGGCCGATGCCGAGATCGGCGCGGATGCGGATATCGTCGCGCTTCATATAGGCCGAGGTCGCTTCCTCCGAATAGGCCGGATCGCGCTCGCCCTCATGCGCCAGGCGGTTGTCGCCGAACCAGATCGACAGCCGGTCGCGGTCGGCCGGCTCGCCGGCCTTGCCGACGGCCATGACCACGCGGCCCCAATTGGCGTCCTCGCCGGCGACGGCCGTCTTGACCAGCGGCGAGTTGGCGATCGAGAGCGCGATGCGCTTGGCCGAGCGGGCGGACTTCGCGCCGGTGACGGTGACCTCGACCTGCTTGCGCGCGCCCTCGCCGTCGCGCACCACCTGCAGCGCCAGCGACTTCAGCACCTTGCCGAGCGCCCGGCGGAAGGCGCCGAGCCGCGCGTCCTTGGGATCGCCGATCGCCGGCGCGCCGCGCGCCGCGGCCTTGCCGGTGGCGAAGAAGAGCAGCGTGTCGCTGGTCGAGGTGTCGCTGTCGACGGTCACCGCATTGAAGGTCTTGGCCGTGCCGCGCGACAGCAGGTCCTGCAGCACGGGGGCGGCGATCGGCGCGTCGGTGGCGATGAAGGAGAGCATCGTCGCCATGTCGGGCGCTATCATGCCGGCGCCCTTGGCAATGCCGTTGATGGTGACGTCGGTGTCGCCGAGCTTGACCGTCGCCGTCGCCACCTTCGGATAGGTGTCCGTGGTCATGATCGCCTTGGCCGCCTCGGTCCACTGATCCGGCCTGCCGTCCTTGACTAGGCCGGCCAGCAGATGGCTGAATCTGGTCGTGTCGAGCGGCTCGCCGATGACGCCGGTCGAGGCCAGGAACACCTCGCTCTGCGAACATCCGGCGGCCTTCGCCGCCGCCTCGCCGGTCAGCGCGGTCGAAGCCTGGCCCTTCTTGCCCGTGAAGGCGTTGGCATTGCCGGAATTGACCACCAGGACACGCGCCTTGCCGGCGGGCAGGTTCTGACGGCAGAAGTCGACGGGCGCCGATGGGCATTTCGACCTGGTGAACACGCCGGCGACAGCCGTGCCCGGATCGAAGGCCATGGCCAGCAGGTCGGTTCTGTTGCGGTACTTGATGCCGGCTTCGGCGGTCGCGATGCGCACACCCTCGATGACCGGCATCTTCGGATATTTCTTCGGTGCGAGCGGCGAAATCGTAGCAGACATCGGTATCCCGGAGCGGCAAGAACACGAAAGGAAGGAAGCCGGTTTGCCCGATAGCGCGCGCCGGCGCAAGAGGCGTTCTGGCCGCGCCTTGCCAGCTTGGCCGGCGGCCTTGCAATTGGAAACACGTCGTTTCGTTTCGTCGCCGAAGCCAATATGATCGGCTGCAGATTCACCGGCCAAGGAAGACCTCGATGGGCGAAGCCGCCGCTCGCGGGCGCAAGTCGATCGGCGCAAAACGCAGTCCCGAGAGCGCCGATGCCATCCTCAACGCCGCCGAGGCGGTGTTGCGCGAGGCGGGCTATGCCGGCTTCTCGATCGAGGCCGTCGCCCGGCGGGCGCGGGCGGGAAAGCCGACCATTTATCGCTGGTGGCCGAGCAAGGCGGCCCTGCTGATCGAGGTTTACCAGCGGCAGAAGCGCGTCGAGACGCCCGATACCGGAAACGTCGAGGACGATCTGGCCGGCTTCCTCGAGAATCTGTTCGCGCATTGGCGCGACACCCCGTCGGGCAACATCTTCCGCTCGCTGATCGCAGAGGCGCAGTCGGACGAGACGGCCGCGGCCGCGCTTGCCGAATATTCAAAAGGACGCCGCAGCCATACCGGCCGGATGATCGAGCGCGCCAAGGCGCGCGGCGCGGTGGCGGCCGATGTCGATGCCGGGATCGTCGCCGACCTGGTCGCTTCTTTCGCCTGGCGGCATCTGCTGACCGAACGGCTCGACGAGGACAAGGCGGCGATCCGCGCCGCCATTCGCTACATCACGCGGGGCATAATGAACGCTTGACCCCCGAAAGCGAAAGGGCGCCCTCGGGCGCCCTTTCAGAATTATCCAGCCGCAAGCGGATTACTTGCCGGCTTCCAGCGTGTCGATGTCCTTCTTGAGCTTCTCGTCCGGGATCTCGACCTTGGCGGCCGCACGCAGCTCCTTGACCATGGCGAAATACTTGTCGCGGATCACCGCCTGCTTGGCCTGGTCCTTGACGTCGTCGAAGGCCGGCGGCTGCTTGGCGCGCTTGTCCTCGACCTTGATGACATGCCAGCCGAACTGCGACTGCACCGGCTCCTTCGAATATTTGCCGACGTCGAGCGCGAACGCCGCCTTGTCGAATTCCGGCACCATCTGCCCCGGGCCGAACCAGCCGAGATCGCCGCCGCTGGTCTTGCCGCTCGGATCGCTGGTGTGTTCGTTGGCGAGCTTCTGGAAATCGGCGCCGCCGTCGAGCTGCTTGATGATCGCCTCGGCCTCTTCCTTCGTCTTCACGAGGATGTGACGGGCATGGATTTCGTTGACCGGCGGCGTGTTGGCGATCTCCTGGTCATAGCGGGCGCGCACTTCGGCGTCCGTCACCTTGTCGACCACTTCCTTCTCGACGACCTCGCCATGCAGGGCTCGCGCCTGCAGGAAAGCCATGCGGCGCTGGAAGTCGGCGTCCTTGTCGAGGCCGCTGTCGACGGCCTTCTTGGCCATGACGCGGATTTCGATCGCCGCCGAGAGGGCCGCAGCGCGGCGCTGTTCAGGCGGCAGTTGCGCGAACTGCTGCGACAGTTCGCCTTCGGCGAGCCGAAGATCGGCCTCGGTCAGCTTCTCGCCATTGACGGTGGCGATCACGGCATTGGGATCGACCGGAGCAGCCGCGGGCGCCGTAGCGTCCGGCTGGGCGGGCTTGGTCTCTTGCGCCATCAGCGGCGACAGGCAAAGAGCCGAGAGCCCGAAGGCCAGACCGAGGCTGGCGAGCGAGGCGCGGCGGATCGACAGGGACATCAAGATAAACTCCAATGGGGATTGCCAATAAAGATCGCGTGAGCGGAAGGGTTCCAGATCAGTCGAATTGTGGCGGAATTTGGCGCTGCCGATAGGGCTAACGCGGCGTTGACATCGATTGAGCCCCCTCTTATCTGTCCAACGACTTGGCGTCCAGAACCGTTTTCCGGGCGCTTTTTGCGTTTGTCCGCACTCACGCGGATTTGATGGGCCCGCCAGGTGCCTGTCGCAAACGGCTAAATTGCTATCGAAAGGGCCATTGGATGGTCAGTCTCGGCGGTCTCGCCCGTAAGGTTTTCGGTTCTTCCAACGACCGCCGCGTCAAGTCGACCCGGCCAAGGGTCGAAGCCATCAACGCTATGGAAAACGAGATGCGGGCGCTTTCCGATGCCGAGCTTGCGGGGCGCACGGAAAAGTTCCGCCAGGATCTGGCCAACGGCGCTGCGCTCGACGATCTCTTGGTTCCGGCTTTCGCCACGGTGCGCGAGGCGGCCCGCCGCGTGCTTGGCATGCGTCCCTTTGACGTGCAATTGATCGGTGGCATGGTGCTGCACAATGGCGGCATCGCCGAGATGCGCACCGGCGAGGGCAAGACGCTGGTCGCCACCTTGCCGGTTTACCTCAATGCGCTCGCCGGCAAGGGCGTGCATGTTGTCACCGTCAACGACTATCTCGCCAAGCGCGACGCCGAATGGATGGGCCGCGTCTACAAATTCCTCGGCCTCAACGTCGGCGTCATCGTCCACGGCCTTTCCGACGAGGAACGCCGTGAGGCCTACGCCTGCGACGTCACCTATGCCACCAACAACGAGCTCGGCTTCGACTATCTGCGCGACAACATGAAGTATGAGCGCTCGCAGATGGTGCAGCGTGGACACTCGTACGCCATCGTCGACGAGGTCGATTCCATCCTGGTCGACGAAGCGCGCACTCCGCTGATCATTTCCGGTCCGCTCGAAGACCGCTCGGAAATGTACAACACCATCGACACCTTCATGCTGAAGCTCGGCCCGGCCGACTATGAGGTCGACGAGAAGCAGAAGACGACGATCTTCACCGAGGACGGCACCGAGAAGCTGGAAAACATGCTGCGCGACGCCGGCCTGTTGAAGGGCGAGTCGCTCTACGACGTCGAGAATGTCGCCATCGTCCATCACGTCAACAACGCGCTGAAGGCGCACCTGTTGTTCCAGAAGGACAGGGACTACATCGTGCGCAACGGCGAGATCGTCATCATCGACGAGTTCACCGGCCGCATGATGCCGGGCCGCCGCTATTCGGAAGGCCTGCACCAGGCGCTCGAGGCCAAGGAACACGTGCAGATCCAGCCCGAGAACCAGACGCTGGCCTCCGTCACCTTCCAGAACTATTTCCGCCTCTACAAGAAGCTCGCCGGCATGACCGGCACGGCGCTGACCGAGGCGGAGGAATTCGGCAACATCTACGGCCTCGAGGTCACCGAAATCCCGACCAACCTGCCGGTCATCCGCAAGGATGAGGACGATGAGGTCTACCGGACGGTCGAGGAGAAGTACAAGGCGATCGTCAGGGAAATCCGCGAAGCCAGCGCCAAGGGCCAGCCGACGCTGGTCGGCACCACCTCGATCGAGAAATCCGAGCAGCTGGCCGAGCGCCTGCGCAAGGACGGCTTCAAGGACTTCGAAGTGCTGAACGCCCGTCACCACGAGCGCGAGGCGGCCATCGTCGCCCAGGCCGGCAAGCCCGGCGCCATCACCATCGCCACCAACATGGCCGGCCGCGGCACCGACATCAAGCTCGGCGGCAATGCCGAGATGCGCATCGCGGAGGAACTTGGAGACATGCCCGAGGGCCCCGAGCGCGAGGCCAGGGAAAGGGAAATCCACGCCGACGTCGAGCGCCTGAGGGAAAAGGCGCTGGCCGCCGGCGGCCTCTATGTTCTGGCCACCGAACGCCACGAATCGCGCCGCATCGACAACCAGCTTAGAGGTCGTTCGGGAAGGCAGGGCGATCCCGGACGGTCGAAATTCTTCCTGTCGCTGCAGGACGACCTGATGCGCATCTTCGGCTCCGAGCGCATGGACGGCATGCTGCAGAAGCTCGGCCTCAAGGAAGACGAGGCGATCATCCATCCCTGGATCAACAAGGCGCTCGAGAAAGCGCAGAAGAAGGTCGAGGCGCGCAACTTCGACATCCGCAAGAACCTCCTGAAATATGACGACGTTGCCAACGACCAGCGCAAGGCGGTGTTCCAGCGGCGCATCGAGCTGATGGACGGAGAAGGTCTCGCCGAAACCATTGCCGAGATGCGCGAAGGCGTCATCGAGGAGATCGTCGCCAAGAACATCCCCGAAAACGCCTATGCCGAGCAGTGGAACGTCGCCGGTCTCAAGGAGGAAGTGGCGCAGTACCTCAACCTCGACCTGCCGGTCGAGGAATGGGTCAAGGAAGAAGGCATCGCCGAGGACGACATTCGCGAGCGCATCACGGCCGCCGCCAACGCCGCCGCCAAGGAGCGCGCCGACCGCTTCGGCCCCGACGTGATGAACTATGTCGAACGCTCGGTGGTGCTGCAGACGCTCGACCATCTGTGGCGCGAGCACATCGTCAATCTCGACCATCTGCGCTCGGTCGTCGGCTTCCGCGGCTACGCCCAGCGCGACCCGCTGCAGGAATACAAGAGCGAGGCCTTCGAGCTGTTCCAGGCCATGCTCGGCAATCTGGAGCAGGCCGTCACCGCGCAGCTGATGCGCGTCGAGCTGGTGCGCCAGGCGGCCGATGCGCCGCCGCCTGAAGCGCCCGAGATGTTCGGCAGCCATATCGACGGCTCCACCGGCGAGGATGATTTCCAGGGCGGCGAGACCGCGCTTCTGGTGCGTCAGGACACCAACGCCGTCGTCGCGCCGGAAAACCGCGATCCGAAGAACCCCGCGAGCTGGGGCAAGGTCGGCCGCAACGAACTCTGCCCCTGCGGCTCCGGCAAGAAGTACAAGCACTGCCACGGCACGTTCGCCTGACGCCTATTTCCTTCTCCCCGTTCAACGGGGAGAAGGTGCCCGAAGGGCGGATGAGAGGCAGCGCCGGGGCCGGCGGTTTCCTTCAGGCGCAGAAAACAAGCCTCACACCAGACCCGACGCGCGCGCCGCGGCAGCCGCCTCGCCGCGCGAGATGACTTCCAGCTTCTCCAGCACGGCCGAAACGTGGTGATCGACCGTCTTGGGCGAAATGGTCAGATGCGCGGCGATCTTCTTGTTGGAAAAGCCTCGCTCGAGAAGTTCCAGGACTTCCATCTGGCGCTGCGTGAGGCCGGCCTGGTTGGCGCGCGTCGCCTGTCGCGGCCCTCTCGCGATGTGACTGACGCCGCTTTCCCGCATAAGGCTGCGCGCCTGCTGCGCGACCGCCCTCGCGCCAAGATCCTCGAAAATGGTGAGCGCCTCGCGCTGCGCCGCTTCGTCGCCGAGCAGCAAGGCCATTGCCTGTTCGAAAGGCGCCCCCATTTGGGCCCATAGGCTGGCGGCGGCGCGCCAGTCGCCCGTCAGTTGCAGGCGGTGCGGCTCCGCCATGCCGTCCGTGTCGCCGGGTTCGGATCCCGGCGACAACAGTTCCCGCCAGGTGGCAAGTTCGCCGAACACGGCCGGCGTCGGCGCGAGATTTTCGGCAACCGCAATCAGGCGCAAGGCTTCCTGCCTGTCGGCTTGTCCAAGCCAGGCCGATTCGGCCAGCACCTGGGCAAACGCCACCAGGCGCTGCAGCTCCATGCCCTTGTCCAGGAACCGCCTCATCTCTTCGACGATCGGCTCGGCCGACGGGTCGCCGCGGCGGATGCGCAATCGTGCCAGCGCCACCAGCGACGGATAGCGCACCAGCGGCGTCGTTGCGTCGTCGTCGACAACCTCATGCGCCATTGTCGCGGCGTCGTTCCACAAGCCGCGGCGAAGCAAAAGCTGCGCCTGCACGCCGCGCATATAATCGCGCCATGTCGCGAGATCGTTCTCGACGCAATAGCCGATGCCGCGATCCAGGAACGACGCCGCCTCCTTGAAGTTGAGCCTGTTCATCTCGACGCAGGCGCAATTCGTGAAGGCGCGCGCCGCATGCTCCTGGTAGTTGCCCGACAGCGCAATCCCAAGGCTGCGGGCGAGATCGCGCCTGCCCTTGGCAAAATCCAGCCATTGTCCGGCGGCGCCGACATTATTCAGCGCATGACATAGAATGTCCGCCCGGTTGAGCCGCTCCGCCAGCTCGACCGCCTTGCCGCCGAGCGAAAGGGCGTCCTCGAGCCGCTCGGCCAGCATCGCCAGTTGCGAGAGGTTCGAATAAGCCATCGCCAGCTCGGCGCTGTCGGGCGCGGTCTCCAGAAGCCCCACGGCCTGCTCTCCGAACCGATCCGCCGACTCGCGATCGCCGAGCAGATAGGCGAAGCGTGACAAGCACCTGAGGCTGTCGCCTTCCTTCAGCCGATCCCCCAGTGCCTGGCGCAGCTGGCGCGCCCGGCCTTGCGCTTCCATCGCCGTATCGACGCGGCCGATCAGGTGGCACTCGAACGCATGCCCTTCGTAAAGCTCCGCCTGCTTCTCGATCGGCAGAGTATCGGCGTAGCGCAGGGCGACCTCGTAATAGCCCGCCGCATCGCGATGCGCGCCGACGCGGGATGCCTCCCGCGCGGCAACCGGCGCCAGCTCGCGCACCACATCGAGGCTTTGCGCTTCGACGGCATGATGCACCAGCCTTGCGGTGGCGACTTGCGGATTTTCCCGTAACGCCGCCAGCGCGCGCTCATTGTACTCGCGTCGTTTGCTGGGCGTCAGCGCCATCTCGATGGCCGTGCGGGCGATCTCGTGCCGGAAAGCATAGCCATCGCCGAAATCCTCAAGCAGGCCGTTGGCGACGCATTCGGCGAGCTGGCCGGCGGCGGCAATCCCGCAAAGACCGCTCAGCGCCCAGGCATCGGCGCGGCGCGGAAACACCGAGACCGCGTCGAGCATCGAGCGGGCGCCGGGCGACAATCTTTCGGCGCGCGCCAGCACGGCGTCGCGGACGCTCGCCGGCAACGCGCCATCGACCGCGGCGGCGAGCAGCTCGGTGACGAAGAAGGCGTTGCCCGCCGTTGCGCGGTAGATCGCGTCGCCGTCGCGCGCGGCCGCCGCGGCGAGCGAGAGCACCGCGCTTTCGCTGAGCAGCGGCACTTCTATGCGTTGGATGTTGCCGGCCGGTATCTCACCGAGCGCCCGGCGCACGCGCATCTGTCCTTCGCTGCGGTCGGTGCGCGCCGTGATCAGAAGCAGGATGTGCGTGTTTGCAATGCGCCGGCCGAGGAAACGCACGAAATCGAGCGTCGCGTCATCGGCCCAGTGCAGGTCCTCGATGACGAGCAGGGATGGACCTTTCGCTTCGAAAACGTCGAGCGCCTCGGAAAACAATGGCAGCCGCTGCACCTGGCGGTCGTCGATCGCTCGCGGTGGCTCCCACTGCGCCTCGCGCGCCAGATCGTAAAGCGGCCCCAGGGGATCGGGAATGGAGAGATCCTCGCAGGCGCTGCGAAGCACGGTCAGGTCCTTGCCCAAGCGGCTTGCGAACGCCTCGGCCAGCGCCGTCTTGCCGGCGCCGGCTTCTCCCGACAGGACCACGACGCGGCCGCGGCCGCCTGTTGCATCCGCCAGCAAGGCACCCATTTGCTGCAGCTGCGTCTGCCGTTCCAGAAGCATTGTCACCCTCTCGCCAAATCAGAATTTCCATCGTGGCGGGCCGCCGCCGCGATAGCCTGGGAAACGGCGCGACAATGTGACTTTCCACACACTGAGGTGCCATCTTCCACATAAAACGTCGCAAAGATAGGGATTCGTCCCGGCCAATATGGGGAATGGCTCCGATGCGCGCCTGCCGCGAAGGTGATTTCTGCTGGGTCGCGCTTGAACCGAGCGCAATTCACCAATGAAAGGAAACCGATCGTGCCTCGTTACCTGATTGAGCGTACCTTCCCCGATGGGCTGCACGTACCGATGAACGACGCCGGCGCAACCGCGATGGGCGGCGTCATCGCCCGCAATGCCGAGAAAGGCGTAACCTGGGTGCAATCCTTCGTCTCGCCCGACAAGAGCAAGAGCTTCTGCATCTACGATGCGCCCTCGCCGGAGGCGATCCGCAGCACCGCGCAGAAGAATTCGCTTCCCGTCGACAAGATCACGGAGGTCCGGGTCCTCGACCCCTACTTTTATCGCTGATCGGGCAGACCATGTTGGGCAGACCATACCCGTCGCCGGCGGACCTGACGCCGTGCCAGAAGACGAGGCTGCATCCGCCGCGGCGGACATCGTCCCGTCACGGCGCGGCTTCATGCGACGGGCTGTGTCGGCGTTGCTTTCGCCCCTGCGACACCGGCGACGCTTTCTGCCACCGCAGGACGACTACCTGAGACGCGACATCGGCCTGCACGAGCGGGAAAACCCGCGCGAATACTGGGAATATTGGTGGCATCACAGCTGATCCCGCACCGGGCAATTCCAAGAAGACTGCGCAGCGGTTTTCCGTCCGGAATTGCGCAAAACAAAGACTTGGAGCGGTTCGTTCGGTGAACCGCTCTGGTCGGGATCAGCGACCACCCCTTTTACCGACAGGCGCCGCCGGCGTTCGGAGTTGGCCTACCGGCCGACTGCCGCCGCTTGCGCGCCTCAATTGGAGAGACAAATGAACATTCAGACCTTAATCAAATGCGTTGTCGGCGCTTCTGCCTCGATCATCATGCTGATGGCGGGCGCGGCCACGGCCGAAACCGTCAATCCGCTTGCCGAAAAGGTGCGGGCGCTCGACAGCCGCTTCGAGGACGTCGCCGTGGCGAAAGCCGAAGGCTACGCGCCGATCCCCTGCGCCAGCGGCCTCACCGGCGGCGCCATGGGCATCCACTACGTCAACGCCGCCTATCTGAAGGACGACGCCGTCGACGTCGCCAAGCCGGAAGCGGTGATGTACGAGCCGATGGCCGACGGCACGCTGAAGCTGATCGCGGTCGAATACATCACCGCGAAGGGCCCGGCCTCGCTCGAAGGCCATCTGTTCAACTTCAACACCGCGCCCAACCGCTACGGCCTCGGCCCGTTCTACGAGTTGCACGTCTGGGCCTGGAAGCAGAACCCCACCGGCGCCTTCGCCGACATGAACCCGAACGTGACCTGCGACGCCATGCAGGGGATGTGAGCAGCGCTCTAGCCTTCTCCCCTTGTGGGAGAAGGTGGATCGGCGCGATAGCGCCGAGACGGATGAGGGGTGTTCCAGCGGAGTGAGA
>NZ_JAIUHU010000029.1:0-35348 GCF_020165275.1 Mesorhizobium sp. Ca11
ATCGCCGCAGCGCTCGTCGCCGTCATGATCGCCGGGTTCAGCACGCCGTCCGTCGTCGGACCGTTATTGGTCTCGTCGAGCGTCACCGAGCTGCCGACCACCGCATTCGAGATCGTAGGTACATCATCCGTGATATTGATCGAGATGGTCGAAGTGGATGTATTGCCGAAGCTGTCGGTTACCGTGAAGGTGAACACATCCTGCCCGGGCTGCACATTGGCGCCGTCATTGCCCGCCGGAACATTCGCTTCCGGCGACGTCAACGTATAGGTGTAGGTGCCGTCCGCGTTGACGTGTAGGATGCCGTATGTGCCATTGATGTTCGTGCCGACATTGCCGTTCACGTCGCTGCCGATATTACCGGCCTGAACACCGGTCACGGTCGCCCCGTCAGGATCCGAGAAGGTCAACTTGCCCGTCGTCGTCTCCGAGCCGTCGCCCGCATGCGAGCCGTCCACCGTCCCGGGGCCGAGGTCACCGACCGGTGGTGTTGTGTCGATGCCCGCCTCGTTCACCGCCGCAACCTCCGCCACCACACGCGGCTGGCTGCCGGTCACCTCGATCGTCAGCGTCGCCGGCGAGGTATCGCCGTCGCCGTCGGTGATCGTGTAGTTGAAGACGTCAGTGCCGGTCGGCGTATTCGGGGTGGCCTGATAGCTGTAGTCGCCATTGGCGAAGACGGTCAGCACGCCATGCGCGCCGGTCACCGTCGTCACGCCGGCATTGGTCACCGCGTTCGTCCAAGCGATCGAGGCGATCCCGTCCGCTCCAGCCGTGTCCGCCGCGCCGAGACCATGGGTGCTTGTCCCGGTCTCGACATTGCCGGTCACGGTCTCGCCCGACTGCGCCGCGTCCGTGTCGTTACGTGCCGTCGGCACGTCGTTGACGATGTCGATGGTGAGCGTCGTGGAAGCGGGGTCGCCGTCGGAATCGACCACTTGGACAACGAAATCGTCATGTGTGCCGTTACCGGTGGTGCTGTCGAGCAGCGTGTAGGAATAGGTGTAGCCGGTCCCCGGCGTGCCGGTGATCGTCAGGTCGCCATACTGGCCGTGCACCAGAATGCCGCCGGCCGCGTTCGTCACCTCAATCTGGGTATTGTCCTTGTCGGTCACATAAAGGTGGCCGATCGTGTCGCCACCAGTGGTGATCGCCAGCGCGCCGGTCGTCGTCTCGCTGGTGTCGCTGTTGTTGTTCGCGTCGTTGTCGGCGATTTCACCCGAGCCGGCCGGCAGGCCATCATGCGGCGGAAGGCCGGCCTCGCTCGCTGCGCTATGGCCGTTCGCATCAGGATTCTGCGGCGTCACATCGATGGTGGGCGTCGAATCCGGCTTCAGGTTGATCGTCACCGTCGCCACCGAGGCGTCGCCGTCGCCATCGACGATCCGGTACTGGAAGGTCACGGTTCCTTCTTCGCCAGCAGTCGGCTTGTAAGTGAAGGTGCCGTCATTGTTGTAGGTGACCGTGCCGGCACCGCCAGTCAGCGAGTTCGCCACATAGCTGACCTTCGCCGGGTCGGTGATGTTGACGCCGTCCGCGCCGGGCACGTCGTTGGCAATCACGTTCACCGTCACCGGCGCGTTCTCGGTTGCCTGCGCGGCAACGTCGTCATGCGCCGTCGGCACGTCGTCAATAATTTCGACGGACAGCGTTCCCGGAAGCGAAACGTCGCCATCGCTGTCGGTGACCGTCACCGTCATGTTGTCGAAGATGGAATCGGTGCCCGCACCGGAATGCTGCTCGCTGTGCACCAGCGTATAGGTGTAGCTCACCTGGCCGGTGGCGGCGTCGTAGCCGTTGATGGTCAGCGTGTTGCCGAAGGGCGTCACAATGTTGATCGGTGTCGACGCGCTGTTGGCAAGCTCAGCGGCGGTGATCACATGGCCATTAATGTCCACCGAGCCGATGCCGTCGGGCGAGGTGATGGTGAAGGTACCGGTGTTGTGCTCGGACGGGTCGTTGTCCATTGCGGGGTCGGTGCCCGCTTCGCCGGACCCCGTCGCGCCGGCGGTCTCGAGGCCTTTTTCATCGACGCTGGTGTCGCCGCCGCTGGTCGAGGGCGTCAGGTCGAGGATCGTCGGCGTCGAATCGGGTAGCAATCCCGGGAACAGCTCCCGATGGTCCGGCTGGCCGAAGGCAAGGTCCGTCGGCGGCAGCAGCGACGTCAGGCCGAAGCCGTCGCCGATGCCGCCTGCGGGATGTTCGAAATTGCCCCCTGCGCTGCCCGGCGAGCCGTTGCCGCCGGCCGAGATCGAGCCGTCGGCGCCGAAGGCGATATCGACATGGCTGGCCTCGAGCGCGGCGATCAGGGCCACGCGCGGCACCTCGACGTCGCCGAGAATGAAGGTCGGCACATTCAGCGCGGCGTCCTTGATGACGATCTGGGATCCGTCGGGCTGCGTGAGGACGAGATCATGTCCGTCGACCTTGATGTTGTCGATTGACACGCTGGCCGGAAGCTTCACGACATTGCCGGCCTCGACATGATATTCATGCGGCGTATTGCCTGCCGCTGCATTTGCCGCCGGTGCGTTCGCGGGCGCAGCAGCCTTGGCATCGGCCGGCTGGTTTGCGGCCGGCGCATTGGCCGCGCCTTGGGCCGGCGCGCCGCTGCCGACATCGACCGGCACCGGTTCGCTCGCCGCCTGGGCGGCGGTCGCCTGCGCAACCTGCACACCCGTCGAGATATGATTTTCACCAGCGCTGGTGTGCTCGTCCCAGGAATTTGAAACGGCGTCGAATTCGATATTGGTCGTCATAGCTAAAGCCCCTCCGGCATTTCCCGGAAAGAGACATGTCAGGCCCGGGCTTTGCAACAGACGTTCAATCTATTTCATATATTCGAATATGTAGAGAATCGCATTTTTTACACTTGGTAAATTGCGATGATATATCTGGATATGCATGACCTTAACGAGGGTGGGAATGACCGCGCAGCACGCCTTCCGCCTTGGTAAATGTAAGTATAATTTTGAATAAAATTTGACGCAAAATAGAATGGCGTGATTCGCGGAAATTTACCCACCTTCCTTTCCGATAATTTGAGACAAGATTGGTAGCGTCCACAGTCAAAGGTGGGCGTTATGAAAATACAAAAAGCAGACCCGACGGGGATCAAGGTTCTCTTGCTGGCGATCGGCCTTGTCGCTCAGGCAGGTCCATCGTCGGCAAGCGCGAATTCGGGCGCGGCTCCTGTCCTGCAAGAGGTGCTTGCGCCCGCGAGCCTCGGCGGCGTTTCGCTGGCCCGGCCGCTGCCCTGGCAGCCGGCCTCCGCGTACCGGATCGCGGATGTTTCTGTGGGCTACGCGCCGGCAGCGCCTTACGAGGCTGAAGCGCACGCCAAGACCGATCCCGGCATCGACCCGATCCAGACCGCCGCGATCATCCCCGGCGTCTTCGGCTCGGTCGCTTTGTCGATGCGCAACTTTCCGGTCGCGGCGCGCTGGGCTCCTGTCTACAAGGCCATCGTCGATTGCACCGCCGGCAGCGTCTGCGACCGCGAGAGTCCGGCTTTCGCCGAGATCGTCAAGATTGCCGGCGACAAGGGCTTTCGCGACAAGCTGTCCTTCGTCAACAGCAGCATCAACCGCCTGATCGCCTATCGCAAGGACAGCGTCGTCTATGGCAAGCTCGACTATTGGGCGAAGCCGTCGGAAATCCTCGAGCATCGCGCCGGCGATTGCGAGGATTTCGCCATATTGAAGATGGCGGCGCTGCTCAGGGCCGGCATCCCGGCGCAGAGCATGTCGCTGGTGGTGCTCCAGGATCGCCGCCGCAAGTTCTTCCATGCCGTCCTGTCGGTGAGCACGGGAAGCGGCGCCTTCATCCTGGACAGCCTCGGCAACGCCGTCCTGCGCGACAGCGATCTGCCCGACTATGTTCCGCTCTATTCCTTCAGCACCGATCGCGCCTGGATTCACGGGTCGAAGTCCGGCGCGCAGGTCGCCGACATCGCCGGCGGCTTCGCCACGGTCGCCCCGGGCGAAGGATCGCCGGAACCATCAGTGGCTTCGAGCCTGAGGCAGTAGTTCGAGCGGTTCAGCGCCTCGCCGAAAATACGCGGTCGCTCTGTTGTCTGCGCAGCCCGGACAGTTCCGGAAGAATGCGTAGCTCTAGCCGTTGTAGACGAAAGCCATCAGCAGTTCCGGCTCGGTGACGGGCGCACGCACGGCGCTGAGCTGGCCGCGATAGCGGCGCTCGCCGGCGCCGATGACGAAACCGCTGGTGACCGGCGTTTCGCCATTGGCGTCGAGCCGGGCGAAGATGTCGGGAACGTTGAGGTCGAGCGCCAGCTTCAAGTCCTGGCGCCCATCCTCCCCGGACGCGCTCGGCAATTGGCGCCGGACCAGTTGCTGGAACGGCGTGTTGAAAGCCAGGATCTTCTTCGAAGAAGACAGCGCGAAGGCGGGCGAGGGGCAGGCGACCAGGATCGCGTTGATCGTGCGGATCGAAGCGAGCTTGCGCAATTCCATGCTTTCCTCGGCGAGGCCGCGCATACAGGCGACGCGGATCGCCGAGGTGAGGTTGCCCTGGTCGGGATGATGTTCGGCGATCTCCTCGACCAGCATGCCGATCGTGCATTTGCGGCTTTCGGCCATCTGCTTCAGCGACACCCAGAAGGCGCGCTCCAGCCGGATGCCGCGACGCACGCCGCCGCGCGCCACGACGCGGAATTCGGGGCCGAAATCCTCGGCCGCGAGCGATGGCAGCAGCCGTTCGCGCGAAGTGTCCGGATGGATGGCGCTATCGCTCACTCATTGCCTCCTGACGCGCCTTGTTGATGGGCTTCAAAAGATAGTTGAGGATCGTCTTGCGTCCGGTCTTGATGTCGACCGAGCAGATCATGCCGGGGATGATCGAGTAGGTCTTGCCGTTCCTGGTAAGCGTCGATTTGTCGGTGGCGACCCGGACCTGGTAATAGGGCTCGCCCGTCTTCTGGTCGACGAGGCTGTCGGCGGTGATGTTGGAGACCTTGCCTTCGATGCCGCCGAAGATCGAGAAATCATAGGCGGTGACCTTGATCAGCGCCTCCTGGTTCGGCTGGATGAAGGCGACGTCGCGCGGCGAAACCCGGGCTTCGACCAGCAGCGTCTCGGAGGTCGGCACGATGCCGGCCACGACCGCGCCCGGCTGCACGAAGGCGCCGAGCGTGTTGACGTCAAGCGTGTTGACGATGCCGTCGACCGGCGAGCGGATGTCGGTGCGCGCCACCTTGTCGGTGGCGCCGCGGATGGTTTCGTCGACCACGGACAGATCGGCGAGCGCCTGCGTCAGGTCGCTCAACGCCTCCTGCTGCAATTGCAGGCCCAATTCGTTCACCTGAAGCTGGGCCTCGGTGATTGCTCCCTTGCTCTTCTTGATGGTCTCGCCGGCAAGGGTCAGCTGTCCGCGAAGGTCGGTTTGTTCGCGCTCGACGCGGATCTGTTCGGTCCTGGCCATCAGGCCTTTCTTGACCATGGGTTCGACCAGCGCCGCTTCCTGGTCGGTGACGGCAAGGCTCTTCGACAGGCGGTCGGCGTTGGCGGTGGCCTCGTCGAGTTCCTTCTCGCGCTGGTCGAGGCGCGATTTGAGAACCGACAGCTTGACCTCGAAATTGTCGCGGCGCGCGACAAGCAGCCTTTGCTCGTTGTCGCAGATCTCCGGCGCGACCTTTTGGATTTCCGCCGGGCAGGGGAACGACCCTTCGACACTGCCGCTCTGCTCGAACTGCAGCCTGGCGATGCGCGCCTGCAAAGCTCGCGCCTTGGCCTTCTCTTCGCCAAGGCTCGAAGTGTTGCCCGAATTGTCGAGGCGGATGATGAGGTCGTTCCTCTTGACCGTCTGGCCGATCTGGACGGCGATCTCCTGCACCACACCCGGTTCACTGGCCTGGATGATCTGCGTCTTCGAAGCGGGTATCACCTTGCCGTCGCCGCGCGCGATCTCGTCGACCTCGGCGAACGACGCCCAGGCCGTGAAGCACACGAACAGCGCCCCGACGATGTAGACGGACGCCGAGGCGAAAAGTGGTGGCCGGTCTTCCCTTGCTAGCATGTCCATACGTTCCGGTCAGGCATTTGCCTTCTGCAGCGCCTGGATGACTTGTTCCTTCGGCCCGTCGGCGACGACGCGGCCCTGGTCGATGACGATGAGGCGGTCGGCAAGTTCCAGCATGCTGTAGCGATGGGTCGACACGATCAGCGTCGTGCTGCGGTCGAACGCCACCTTGAGCTGTTTGATCAACTGCCGCTCGGAAGCGAGATCCATCGAACCCGACGGCTCGTCCAGGAAGACGATCTTCGGTTTGGTCAAAAGCAGCCGCGCGATCGCCACAGCCTGCCTTTGGCCGCCCGAGAGATTGGTGCCACGCTCGCCGACATTCATGTCGTAGCCACGCGGATGCCGCGACACGAAGTCGTCGACGCCGGCGGCCTTCGCCGCATCGATGATCTCCTCGTCCGTCGCTCCCGGCGCCGCCATCAGGAGGTTCTCCTTGATGGTTCCCGAAAACAGGTCCCCGGCCTGCGCGACGATGCCGACCGCGGCACGCACCTCCGAGGGGTGGTATTGGCGGATGTCGATGCCGTCGAGCAGCAGCTCCCCCGACGTCGGCAGGAACAGCCGGCCGATCAGCCGTCCCATCGTGGTCTTGCCGGAGCCGATGCGGCCGATGATGCCGACCCGCTCGCCAGGCCTGACCGCGATGTTGAGCCCGCTCAGAACCTCGTTTTCCGTGCCCGGATAGGCGAAGCCGACATTCCTGAAGACCAGCGCGCCGCTGCGGATCGGCCGGTTGACGAAGCCGACGGTGTCGGGGCGGTCCTCCGGTTGCGACATGATCGTGTTGATGATCTTAAGCGACAGCATCGCCTGCCGGAACCGGGCAAGCGTGATGGCGACCTGGCCGAGCGGCGCCACGGCGCGGCCGGCGAGCATCACGGTGCCGATGATGGCGCCGGTCGACACCTGGCCTTCCGAGAACGCATAGGCGCCGGCCACGACCAGGGCGACCGTCACGAATTGCTGGATGGCGCCGGTGATGTTGCCCGCCGCCGCCGAGAGCTCCTTGATTTTTTCCGACGTGTTGGCCGCGTTCTTCGAGTGCTCGCCCCATTTGCGCAGCAGGTAGGCTTCGGCGCGCAGCGACTTGATCGTCTCCAGCGTCGAGATGGACTCGACCAGCAGGGCCTGGCGTTGCGACGCCTCGTTCATCGAGGCCGCGACCCGCTTGCCGATCCGCCGCTGCGTGATCAGCCCGACAATGACGGAGATGACGAAGGCCAGCGCCGGTATCACCACCAGCCAGCCGCCGATGGCGTAGATGACCGCCAGGAAGACGAAGACGAAGATCGTGTCGATGAAGACGCTGATGGTGTTCGAGGTGAAGAACTCGCGCACGAACTCGTATTGCGTGACGCGGTTTGCATATTCGCCCGTCGACCCGGGCCGTGCCGAAAGCGAGGAATTCAGCACTTTCTCAAACAGCAGGTAGGAAATCCGCAGATCCGCCTTGCGACCGGCATAGTCGATCAGCGATGCCCTGGCCGTCTTCAGCAGCAGGTCGAACAGGATCGCCGCGCCGATGCCGAGCGCCAGCACCCACAGCGTCGAGATCGCCTTGTTGGGCAGGATGCGGTCGTAGACATTCATGGTGAAGATCGGCGAGGCGATCGCCAGCAGATTGATGAACACCGCCGACAGCACCACTTTCGAATAGGTGCGCCAGAACGCCCCCATGGTGCCGGTCAGCCAGTGGCGCCTTTCGATCCGCGCGGCGGTGCCGACCGTCATCTCCTCGGCCTGATTGGCATAGGTGATCGAGAAGGACGTGCCGCCGCTGATATAGCTTTCGGCGAGTTCCGACCTGTCGATCGTGGTGCGGCCGTTTTCCTGTGGCGCCGTCAGATATTGCCCGCCCTCGATTTCCGCCAGGAGGGCGATCGGCAATTGGCTGACGCGAAAGACGATGGCCGGAAGATCGAAGCGGCCGCGCAGGAAATCGCGATGGCTGAAATTCTGCACCTCCAGGCCGATGCGCTCGGCCAGATGACGGATCTCGTCCGGCTCGATGCGCGTCTCCGAAATCGGCACGCCGGCAAACAGCACCGTTTCGGCGCTCGGCCTGCCGAGATAGGCCGCCACAGCGCAGAAGCAGGCTTTGAAAGCCTCCTTGGGCGATAGGATATTAGGTTGCTGGTTCACGATCCGCCCCGAAGGACCGAAGATCGATACTACATCGGCTACTTTTTCCTGACCGGCGCGAGGATGTCGAACGGCAGATCGTTCTTCTGCTCCGACGGCGTGCGCGCATAGGTCTCGGTATCGGCCGTGGCCGGCACACCGAATTCCTCACGCGCGTAGGCCGCGGCCTGCTTGGCCGGCTGGATGTTGAGCGTCTTCAGCAATTCGCCGGTTGCGGCCAGCAGCCGGTATTCCGCGAACAGCGACGCGTAGGACGACGTGTCGGCCAGCGTCGCGGTGTTGAAGCGCGTGTTCTGGGCATCGAGCACGTCGAGCAGCGAGCGCTGCCCGACCTTGAACTGCTCGCGATAGGAGGCGACCAGCTTTTCATTGGTAGCTGCCTGCTGCCGCAGTGTCTTTGCCAGCTCCGCCTGGCGGAAGCGGCGGTCCCATGAGGTCCGGACGGCTTCCTCGATCTCGCGCAGCACCTGGTGCAGCGCAAGGCGCTGCTCGCTGGTGCGGCGAATCTGTTCCTGTTCGTTGGCCTTGTCGATGCCGCCGCGATAGAGGTTCCAGCGCAGCACCACCCGAGCCTGCAGATCGCTCGCGTCGCCATTGTCGCCGTCGATGTCATATCCGCCCCGGGCAACGCCCTCGGCGGTAACCGTCGGGCCGTATTTCGCCCGCGCCGCGTCGACCAGCGAAGCGGCGGCGTCGATGTCGCTGTTGGCCATATGGACGCGCGGGTTGTTCTGCCTGGCGAGCCCGATCGCATCGTCCAGCGACCGCGGCAGGGCGGCTGCGACATCGGCGGGCCGCGACGCGTTGGTCAGCGGCTTGCCGACATTCTTGAAGAAGCGGATCTTGGCCGCCTCGAGCTCTTCGGTCGCTTCCTGCATCCGCGCCTTGGCGGCATAAAGGCGTTCCTCGGCCTGCTGCCGGTCGGCATCGTTGAGCGCGCCGCCTGCGATGCCTTGCCTGATATCGCTGAGGATGGACTGATGGAAGCCGAGATTCTTCTTGGCTTCGACCACGATCGAAGCCTGCAGCATGTATTCCAGATAATCCTGGACGACGGCGAGCCCGATGAACTCGGACCGTTCCAGAACCCTGAAGGACGCTCCATCGACCCGCGAGGCCTGGCGGTTCAGTTCCGCCCGCCTTGCGCCGCTGTCATAAAGCGTCTGCGAGACGGTGAGGTCTGCCTCGTTCGGATAGAGAGCTTTGTGATCCTCGTCGAGCGCGCGCCGCGTGTCGTTGTCCAGGCGGCGAACGCCGGTCGATGCTTCCAGGTCGACGCTGGGAAGGTAAAGGCCTTTGGCCTGTCGCAGCTCGAATTCGATCGCTTCGCGGTTTTCGATCGCCTGTCCAATCTCCGGATTGGACTCCACGGCGACGGCGACAGCTTCTTTGAGTGTGAGTGCGCTGGCGCTACCACAAGCCAACATTGACACCGTGACAGCAAGCGCAACGCGCCAGCCGACGGTAATTTTACCCGTCCTGGTCATTTCTACCCCGTGACTATCCCCGCGCCATTATTTTTTTATTGGCGCCTATTTGCCCAAGCCTGCCACCGGACCTTTCAGCCAGTATCTATCAGATTTTTTGGGGCCGTGAGCATATAATGGATTAGACACCCGCTAAAATTGCGATTTCCGGCATTAGGGTTAAAGCCTGTAGCAAAAATAGCACAGAAACCGGGCGCGCTCATCGGGAATCTCCCAGTTCAAATCGCGCAGCGATGGTTATGGTCTGAAAGAAACGGCGAATCGTACGGCGGCCGTGCACAAGCTCCTGCGAAATCTGCTGCGGCGTTGCAAAGCATGCGCAAGAAAACGCCATTTCAGCCTGGTTTGATTGGCAAACGCGGATCGTTCCCTGTATTGCCGGCCGGAGCAAAAAGCCGTGGATTTTGTTGCATGACCAATATCGCCCTGACCGGGCTTGCCCGCGATCTCGCCCGACGCGCCGCCGAGGGCAGGCCGGTGCGCATCGGCGTCATCGGCTCCGGCGAGATGGGGACCGATCTGGTGACGCAGGGCATGCTGATGCCGGGCATCTCGATCGCGGCCATCTCCACGCGCCGCCCGCACACTGCCCGTGAGGCGATCCGCATCGCCTATGGCGACGAGGCGATGGCGGTAGAGGCCGAAACCGCTTCCATGGTTACCCGGGCGATCGAGAGCGGCAGGATCGCCATCACCTCGAATGAGGTGCTTGTCACCAACCCGCTGATCGACGTCGTCATCGACGCTACCGGAAAACCTGGCGTCGCCGCCGATTTCGACCTGATGGCGATGGAGCATGGCAAGCATCTGGTGATGATGAATGTCGAGGCCGACGTGACCATCGGCTGCTACCTGAAACAGCAGGCAGACCGGCTGGGTGTCGTCTATTCGGTCGGCGCGGGCGACGAGCCGTCAAGCTGCATGGAGCTGATCGAATTCGCCTCGGCGCTTGGGCTAGGCATCGTCGCGGCCGGCAAGGGCAAGAACAATCCGCTCAACCACGACGCGGTTCCCGACGACTACCGGGAAGAGGCGGCGCGCCGCAACATGAACCCGCGCATGCTGGTCGAGTTCGTCGACGGCTCGAAGACCATGGTCGAGATGTGCGCCATTGCCAACGCCACCGGGCTGGTCCCGGATGTTCCAGGCATGCACGGCCCCAGGGCCGATCGCGATCAGCTGGCCAAGGTGCTGATCCCGAAAGAGCGTGGCGGGCTCCTGTCGAGGAAAGGCGTCGTCGATTACACGATCGGCAAGGGCGTGGCGCCCGGCGTTTTCGTCATCGTCGAGGCGATGCACCCGCGCGTCGTCGAACGCATGGACGATCTCCATGTCGGCACGGGCCCTTATTACGGCCTGTTCCGGCCCTATCACCTGACTTCGCTGGAGGTGCCGCTCACCGCCGCCCGCATTATGCTCTACGGCAAGCCCGATATGGTGCCTCTGCCGAGGCCGGTGGCGGAAGTCTGCGCAGTCGCCAAGCGCGACCTTGCCACCGGGGAGACCCTGGATGCGATCGGCGAGACTTGTTACCGCTCCTGGACCATGACCGTCGGCGATGCCCGCGCCGTCCGCGCCGTCCCGGTCGGCTTGCTCGAAGGCGGCAAGGTGCTGAAGCCGGTGAACAAGGGCGAGTTGTTGACTGAGGACAATGCCGTGCCGGACCGGACAACGAGGCTCTACGCCCTGCGCCGGCTTCAGGATGACATGCTCTACGGAACGAAGATTACTTCCCCAGCTCTATCGACCTGAGCCGCGCGGCTTCCACGGCTTCGGTGACGAGCTTCGTCAAGCGGTCGCCGCCCATCAGCACTGCAAGCGCCGCAGCGGTGGTGCCGTTGGGGCTGGTCACCTGCTGGCGCAGCACGCCCGGCTCCTCGTCTGCTTCCGCGGCGAGCGAGGCGGCGCCGAAGACGGTCTGCATGGCAAGCAGCTTGGCGGTTTCGGCGGGAAGACCGGCCTTCTCGGCCGCGACCGTCAGCGCCTCGATGAAGTGGAAGATATAGGCCGGGCCTGAGCCGGAGACGGCCGTCACGGCGTCCATGAGGCCCTCGTCGTCGATCGTCGTCACGACGCCGCTCGCCGAAAGCAGCTCAAGGACGAAGCGGCGGACGTCGTCGGAGACCAGCGGGTTGGAGAAAACGACCATCATGCCTTTGCCGATCGCCGCCGGCGTGTTCGGCATGCAGCGGATGACCGGCGCGAGCTCGCCCAGGATTTCCTCGAACGTGGCGACCGGCGTGCCGGCGGCGATGGAGAGAAAGCTGGTCCTGCCGTCGCCGAAGCGCTTGTACTGCGCCGTCACCTCGCGGATCACCTGCGGCTTTACCGCGATGACGACGAGATCGGGCACGGCATCGGCCGGAATGCCGGCGGCGTCGGCGGCAGCACGGCAGCCCAGATGTTCGGCGCGCCGGCGCAGTTCCGCGTTGGGCTCGACCACGAACACCGCTTGCGGCTCGAGCTTGGCGGATTTCAGCCAGCCCGAGAGCATGGCGTAACCCATATTGCCGCAACCGGCGAGAATGAGCCTGATCGTCATGAAAACCTCCGAGAAGGCTCTCCTTAGACGGTTGCGCCGCAGTGGAAAAGAGCAGTCGGCGGGAGATCGATCGGCCAGAATTAGTTTGAAAGGCGGACCGGGATCGGCCGCAGCGAGACTTGTCTCAAGCCGAGTACGCCGAGCACGAAGAACAGCCAGACGGGATCGCCGCGATGGAAGAAGAAGCTTTCCAGGAAACCGTTCAGCGCCGTAAACAGCACCACCATCATGAAGAAATCGCCGAGAAAGATGTTTTCCTTGCGCGCCGGGATGCGCATATAGTCGCGCAAAGGGGCGATCAGGAAGGTGTAGACGGCGACGCAGAGCGCCGGGATGCCCATCAGCACGGCGATGTCGAGATAGCCGTCGTGACCGTGAACGATGGTGCGGATATCCCAGGACCGGTCGAAGGGCTGGTCCTGGTTAAGCAGCAGCGGCGTCCCCCAGAAGCTTTCATAGCCGTAGCCGGTCCAGGGCTTCTTCGCCAGCATCTCGCCGGCGAACTCCCAAAGCGTCGTGCGTCCGGTATAGGTGAGATCGGGGAAATAGATTGCCGCCAGATGTTTCACCGGCGCGATGAAGAGGATGCCGAGCGTGCCGACGGCGGTCGCGATGATCGCCAGCGCGAACAGGATCGGCGTGCCGAGCCTCATGCCGATGAGGCTGGGCAGCACGACGATCATGATCGAGAACGGCACCAGCCCGGCAGTGGTCTTGGAGCCGGTGTGGAGCATGAACACCATTGCCGCGCAGAAGATGCCGGCGCCCCACCAGCGCTGTCCGCGCCGGAACAGGTAGAGCCCGGCGAAGCTGAAACAGGCCATCACCGGACCGGCGATGTTCTTGTGCGTGAAGACGCCGCGCCACAGGCCGGCATGCTCGGGCTCCTGCGAGTCGGCGGTGTGAAGAGCTTCATGCGGGAAGACGATCAGGCCGATATAGGAAAGGCCGATCACCACCACGGCGGTGAAGATGACCACCCTGGCGAAGGAATCGGCGTCGCGCGGCAGCACCAGGATCGTCGCCATGGTGATGATGCCGATCATGGTGAAGGAGGCGGCGCGCATCGCCGCGGGCGGATCGGTGGCAAGCACCACCGACAGGAAGAAGAAGCCCAGCATCAGCGCCCAGGAAGGGCTGACCAGCGAGCGCACCACGCGCGGGTCGGCGAAGGCCAGCAGCGAGAAGATGGAGACCGCGCCGAGCGAGCCGAAGCCGAGTTGGTTGACGATGTCGCCGCCGTCGCCCGTCAGTTCCGCGCCTGCCGGCTGGAAGGGCCGGAACGAGACGATGATGACGGTGAAGAGGAGCGCGGCGATAGCCGTCGCCACACCTTCCCTGGTGAAGGCGGCGCCAAGCGGCGCGTGCTCAATTCTTCTCAGGCTGCCGGTACTGCTCATTGGCATATCCGAATTCGGCGAGCACCCGGCCGAGCGCGACATAGACTGGATAGAGGCTCGTCGTCAGCGAGCCGGTGCGCGCCAGCCGGATGGCGCCGCGCAGCGGCGAGGCGGCGAGCAGCGCCAGGCTCTTCAGGAAAACCTTGAGGCCGGCAAGCGGCGTGCCGGCGCGCTTCTTCTTTTCGACCAGCGTCGAGATCACGCCATTGCGCAGACTGCGGGCGCGGATCCAGTCGGCCTCGACGCGCCGGGCAGGGACAGTCTCATTGACCTTTGCTTCGGCGCACCAGCCGAGCACAAAGCCTTTTTGCGCGCACCGGCTGAGAAAGTCGGAATCGCCGCCGCCCATGAAATTGAACCTGAGATCGAGGAAGGGCGGTCCCATGGCCTCAAGCACGTTGCGACCGAGCAGCAGGTTGCCGGACGAATAAAGCGCCGGCACGCGGCCCGTCTCCCGATAGGGCGGCGCGAACACCGGGTGCTCGGCCCATCTGGCATGCGAGGCATCGGCAAAGATGGGTACCTGCGGGCCGCCGACAACGTCGGCTTCAAGTGTCTCCGCGGCGCCGCACATGCGCTCGAGCCAGTCTGGCTCGGCGATCTCGTCGTCATCGATGACCAGCAGGTGGCGAAAATTGGGAAACTGCAGGATCGCCGTCTGCCAACCGGCATTGTAGGCGCTGCAATTGCCGCGCTCATGCGCGATGATGACCATGCCGGGCATCTCGCCGCTTTCGAACAGGGGCAGCACCGCCTTGGCGCCCTCGCGCGCCTCGGCCTCATTTTCCATGACGATGACGGCAAAGCGCCTGCCGGTCCGTTGCGCCTTGAGCGAAGCCAGCGTTTCCAGCACCTGCTTTGGCCGTTTGAAGGTCGGCAGCGTCACGACCGCCTCGACGGTCTCGGCGGCAAGCCCCGGCGACCGTCCCGCGATCGATACAGAAGCGTCGGACGGCAAAGGGATCATCCGTTTCCAGCAGCGAGGGTTTGAGCCCTCGATAGCATCGCGGTGATAACGTTTCGTTAATCACCTTCTCGCCCGTCCTTCGGAAAAGCCGGGTCTTCGGCCTTTGACAGTGCCATTTAATCAAGGCTTCACCGCGTTTTGCTACCGGCTGCAGCCAAGGATAGGTGAGATGCATCTGCTGTTCGCCACATCGATCGTGCCTGATGGCGCTCTCGCCTCAGGCTACGAGATTGCCAACGCCGCGATCATCGACGCGCTGCGGCGCGCCGGCGTGCGCGTGACGGTGATCGGCTTCATCTGGCCGGGCAAAGCCCCGTCCGATCCGCAAAACACCATCGTGCTCGACGCCGTCGAGGTGCGCACCGAAAGCGCGTCGCCGCTGCAAAAGCTTGCCTGGGTGGGCAAGGCGGTTCTCTCCGGTCTTACCTTTTCCTCCGTCAAGCTGCGTGTCGTTGCCGATGCGCAAGTCCGCGACGCCATCGAACGCGCCGGTCCCTTCGACGGCTATGTCCTAAACTCGGTGCAGTTCGCCGGCGCCTTTGAGAAGGTTCTCGCCGACCGTCCATTCGTCTTCGTCGCGCACAATGTCGAGCACCGCTCGGCCGAGGAAAATGCGGCCGCGGCCGGCAGCGCGCTTCAGCGCTGGATGTTCCGCCGCGAGGCCAGGCTCCTCAAGGTCATGGAAGAGCGGCTCTGCGGCGCGGCGCGCTTTGTCTTCACGCTGGCCGAGGAAGACCGCGCGGCACTTGGCGTCGCCTCCGACCGGCGCTCCGCGGTGCTGCCGCTGGTCACCCGTGCGCAGGCGCCGACAAGCAGGGCGAAGCGGCATATCGATTGCGACGCCGCGCTGATCGGCACCTGGACCTGGCAGCCGAACCGCATCGGCCTCGACTGGTTCCTGACCAAGGTCGTGCCGCATCTGAAGCCGGATTTCCGCATCAGGATCGCGGGCATTGTGCCTTCCGGCATCAGCTCGCCGCATCCCGGCGTTTCCTTCGTCGGCAGGGTTCCGGAAGCGCAGGCCTTCGTGCGCGGCGCCGCCGTCATTCCCTTGATCAGCACCGCCGGCAGCGGCGTGCAGTTGAAGACCATCGAGACCTTCGAGCTTGGCCTGCCGTCCGTCGCCACCAGTCGCTCGCTGCGCGGCATCGGCTATCGCCCCGACAATTGCGTAGTGACCGACGATCCGATTGCTTTCGCGGCGGCGCTGCAGGCGGCTGCGGCCAATGTCCGCGACGTGGATGGCAGCGCCTTCCATCGCCGCCAGCTCAAGGCGCTCGACGTCGCGATCGGGCTTGGCCTGGAGAAGCTCGGCGCCGTCAGGCAGGAGGCGGCCGCGTGAACATGCACACCGCGCGCGCCGCTTTCGGCTTTGATATGCTCAAGACCATTTTGGGTATTCCGGTGCTGGCCATACGCTGGGACGAGGCCATCGCCTTGCTCACCAGGCTGATCGACGAGCGTCGCTTCACCAAGGTGAGCTTCCTCAACGCCCATAACGCCAACCTTGCCTGCACCGACCCGGTGTTTGCCGAGGCGCTGGAAAACTTCCTCATCCTGCCCGACGGCGTCGGCGTCGACATGGCGGCAAAGCTGCTTTACGGTGCGCCTTTCCCGAGCAATCTCAACGGCACGGACTTCATTCCGGCCTTCCTGCAGGCCTCGTCGCATCCGCTGACGGTGGCGCTGCTCGGCACGACGCGCGCCAATGCCGAAGCCGCATGCGCGAAGCTCTCGACGCTCGCCATGCAGCACAAATTCGTCGTCGTCCATGACGGCTTCTTCTCGGCCGCCGAGGAGCCGGCGATCCTCGAGCGCATCGCCAGGCTGCGGCCGGATGTGCTGCTTGTCGCCATGGGTGTGCCGCGCCAGGAATTGTGGATCGAGCGCCACATCGACAGCCGCCATTGCACGCTGCCGGTCGCAGTCGGCGCCCTGCTCGATTTCATGAGCGGCTCGGTGCCGCGCGCGCCGCTATGGCTGCGCCGGCTGCGGCTCGAATGGCTGTTCCGCCTGTGGATCGAACCCGGCCGCCTGTGGCGCCGCTATATTGTCGGCAATCCGCTCTTCCTGTGGCGCGTCGTCAAGCAGAAGCTGTTGCGCATACCGCTGCCGCTGGAGGCGCGCCGGTGAACAGCCGCTTCGTTCCGGACGCCTCCACTGCGGTCGAAGCGCTGCCGCGCATGCCCTTGGCTGCGATCGTCACCGCAAGCTACGCTCCCGATTTCGAGCGCTGCCGGCTTTTATGCGAAACCGTCGATCGCCACGTCACCGGCATGGCGCATCATTATATCCTCACCGAACATCGCGACGTCGCGCTGTTTCGCCAGCTGGAAGGCAGCCGCCGCAGCGTTGTCGACGAGCGGGACCTGTTGCCGCGCTGGCTGCGCGTGTTCGATGATCCGCTGAGCGGCTTCCGCCGCCGCGTCTGGCTGAGCCTGAAAACGCAGCCGCTGCGCGGCTGGCATGTGCAGCAGCTGCGCCGCATCGCCATTGCCGGGCAGGCAAAGGAAGACGTGCTCGTCTTCTGCGATTCCGACGTCGCCTTCCTGAAGCCGTTCGACGCGAACGCCTTCTGGCGCGACGGCAAGGTGCGGCTGTTCCGGCGTGACGGCGTGCTGGCGAGCGATGGACATGACGAGCATCGCATCTGGTCGCGCAATGCGGGCGCCGCGCTCTGCATCGATCCCTCCAATCCATCGAGCCACGACTACATCTCGACGCTGATCGCCTGGCGCCGCGAGACGGTCAACGCCATGTGCGAGCGCATCGAGAAGGTGCATGGTCGCGACTGGGTCGGCGTGGTCGGCTCGGCGCGAAAATTCTCCGAATGCATGATCTATGGCCGCTATGTCGACGACGTGCTTCAAGGCGCAGGCCATTTCCACGGCTCGGAGGAGTTCTGCCGCGTCCACTGGAACGGCGAGCCGCTGTCCGACGAGGAATTCCGCCGCTTCGTCGACGCTATGGCGCCGGAACAGGTGGCAATCGGCATGCAATCCTTCATCGGCACCGATACCGGCCGCATCCGCCGCCTGATAGGGCTTTCCGCGTAAGGCTCAGATCGCCTTGGCCGGCCGGCGCATGGCCGAATAGGTCAGCAGCATCGAGGCGAGATAAAGCAGCAGGAAGACGATGTTGAGCGACAGGACCAGATTGGCCGTGTCGGGGATGGTGGTCAGCACATAAGTGAGCAGAACCGCCTTCAGGCCGGCGAGCAGGCCGAGATTGATCGCCCGCACCGCCGTCTGACCGCGCGCGAAGAGAAGCTCGGCCTGATATTCGACGAGGTTGCGCAGGCCGGGCACGCAGACCGCCAGCGTCACCAGCGGCGCTGCCTCGGCGACATTCCTGCCGAGCGCGTTTGGGAAGAAGTGCAGCACGATGCCGAGCGATGCCAGTGCCAGCGTCGAGACCAGGAACACGCCGCCTTCGATACCGCTCTTCACCGCCAGCCGCGACAGAAGCTCCGGCGCCCGCATCATGCGCTGCACCAGCATCATCGAGAAGGTGCGGATCGGGATCGCGGTGAGATCGACCAGCCGCATGATGATGGCATAGATGCCGGCCAGATGCGGCCCGCCGATCGACAGCACCAAGAGCTTGTCGAACTCCATCTGCAGATAGAACAGCACTTCGGAGCCGGCGACATAGACGGAATCGGCGAGCCGCCGGAAATAGAGTTCGGCGCGCAGCCTCAGCCGCTGGCGCGGATAGAAGAAGACGAAGGCGACGACAAGCGAGGCGGCATTGGCGCCTATATAGAACAGCGACCACACACCGATCGTGTGCCGCGCGCCAAGCATGAACAGGATCGCGCCGACTGCCCTGAGCGCCGTCGCCAGGATCGCGAGCACGGCCGCCCGCCCGAACTTGCCGAGCCCGTTGTTGACGATCAGCGCCACTTCGACCGGTCGCCACAAAAGCGCCTCGGCGAAGACGACAGCGGCGAAGGCCGATAGCGGCACGGTGCCGGCGAAGAAGATCAGATAGATGCCGTAGGACGCGGCGGCGAGGAACGGCAGCGACAAGAAGCCGAGAAGCAGGAAACCGGCGGTGAACGTGCCGATCAGGTTGGGGCGGATCGTGGCGGTGCGGTAGAGCGCCGAGATGAAGCCGAAGGCCAGGATGCGCGACAGCATGATGCCGGCGGCCGAGGCGGTCGCGAACATGCCGAATTCGGCGATCGAAAGCGTGTTGGCCAAAGCGATGAAATAGGCGAGCGAAAACACCAGCCGACCGCCGGCGCCGCTGATCGCCGAGAAATAATCGAATACCAGTTTCCGGCGGGTGGCCACGAAGTGGCCGATCCGCGCGAAGCTCCGCCTTTGCGGCATGTCGCTGGCCTGGGTCATATCCGGGGCGATAGATAGGCTGCAAAGTTTAACGCGGCGTTCTGGCGGCCGTCCCGGCGGCCTGAAATGCGGTGAACAACAGCGAAAACTGTGCCCGCCGAGGCGCAAAATTAACCGTTTGTTTCCTATGCCTGTTTAGCGTGGCTTAACGATTGGCCGATCCGCGCGCCCAAGCCGCCAGAGAGCAAGTTCCAGGACAATGGTCGACAGGGATAACCGTGATGACTGGAGGCGCGAGCGTTCTCTGCTCGCGCTCGGCCAAGCCATGCGTGGCGACGACAAGACGGTTTCGATCGGCGACCGGGCCAATTCCTCTTGGCGCGAGGACGCCGCCGCGCGCCATCGCGCCGCGCGTTCCGAGCGCGAAGAAAAGTTGAATCCGCGCCCCGCCGAAGCCGGCGGATTTGACCACGATCAGGCGGATCCCGTCGAAACAGGCGACGACCGGGCCGCTTCGTTCGGCCAAGGCTATGGGGGCACTGCGGGAGGCCACCAGCCGCAGGCCGCTCCCGAACCTCGTCATGTAGGCCGACCACCCGCTGCCGACGAATCCCAGGAATGGAAACCGCTGATCGACCCGGTGCAGGTGATTGGCGGCATCGCTCGCTCCAAAGCGCTGATCCTGTCCACCACCATCCTGGGCGCCGCCCTTGGCATAGCCCTCGCGCTATCGACGCCGAAGAAATACGAAGCTACGACCGAGCTAACCATCGAGCCGGGCGACCTGAAACTTGCCGACCGCGATCTCACCCAATCGGTGGGTGAGCCCGACGCGGCGTTGGCCGTTGTCGAAACCCGCATCAAGATGGTCACATCAGGCAAGGTCCTTGACGAGGTCGTCAAGGAACTCAACCTCGTCAACGACCCGGAATTCAACGGTCAGGGGTCTGGCGGCCTCGGCGTCACGTCGTTCCTGCGCTCGATGATTTCGCGGGATGACCAGCCGGCCGGCAGCGACGAGATTCGCCGCCAGGCGCTGGCCGTCGGCAATCTGGCCGACAGCCTGTCGGTCGAGCGCACCGGCAAGACTTTTGTCATCTCCATCAGCGCCACCACGCGCAATGGCGAGAAATCGGCAGAGATAGCTAACACGACGAGAGACGTCTTCCAGCGGGAGATCGGCAACTACCAGTCAGAAATGGCCGGACGTGCGACGAGCGCGCTGACGTCGAAGCTCGATGAGCTGCGCAAGGGCGTCGAGACGGCCGAACGCAACGTTGAGGATTTCAGGGCGACGCACGACCTTGTCGATGCGCAGGGCCACCTGATCAGCGATGATCAGATGTTGAAGCTCAACGAGCAGCTTTCCGTCGCCCGCGCCCGCACGCTCGAGCTGAACGCCCGCGCCGCCTCGGCACGCTCGCTGAACGTCAACTCGGTCCTCAGCGGCACGTTGCCGGAAGAGATCAACTCCAACATGATGAGCGAGCTGCGCTCGCAATATGCGGCGCTGAAGCAGGAAGCCGACCGCGCCGCGATCAAGTTCGGCCCGCGTCATCCTGAGCTGCAGGCTCTAAATGCCCAGCTTGCCGGCGCGCGCGAACGCATCACCGCGGAGCTGCAGCGCATCGCGTCCTCGCTGCAGGTCGACCTGAAGCGCTCCGTTCAGCTCGAGCAGGACTTGTCCTCGCGCCTGGCCCAGGCCAAGGTGCAGAGTGGCGATGTGAACAACAATCTTGTTTCGCTGCGCGAGCTGGAACGCGAAGCCGCCGCCAAGCGCTCGGTCTATGAGCAGTATTTGCTGCGCGCCAAGGAAACCGGCGAGCAAAAGAACGTCAATTCGGCCAACATCAACGTGCTTTCGCCGGCTCAACCGCCGCTGGAGGCCAAGGGGCCGTCGCGGGTCGTGATAGCCTTGGCGGGCCTGTTTGCCGGCCTGTTTGCCGGTATCGGCCTCGGCGCGCTGCGCGGCATCCTTGCCAGCCTGCGCGAGACGGCCAATGCACGCTCGCGTCGCGGGACCGAAGACCGCCCTTCTGCGCTAGAGAGCAATTCCAATCGGGCCGCCCCACCGGCGCCGCCACCACTCGCCACGCCGCCGGCTTCGCCTGTCGCTCCGCCGCCACCTCCGGCTTTCACACCAGCACCGGCTCCGCCTTTCATGCCGCCTCCGGCTTCATCGTTCACGCCGTCGCCGGCAGCGTCCTTCACACCGTCGCCTGCTTCACCGCCGGTTCCACCACCGGTGTCGACGACTGCACCGGCTCCGGTCAAATCCGTCACGCCACCGCCGGAACCGGCCAACGATGCCGGCCGTCCCGGGCTTTTCGGCTTGCTTGCCTCGGCGGTTCGCTATTTCGTGCGGCGCGAGCCGGCTGAAACGGTCGATATGGACTCTGTCCCGCCTGAAAGCGCCTGGCGGGCGCCCACCCTGCAAGAACGCTACCCCCGGGCTCAACCATCGGCGCGGGAGAATTTCCGGCAGCCATACGAGCAGGGCTATTCCTATTCGTACCGGCCGGACCACGGCCGGACCGATCCCTACGACGATCATTATTCGGCATCGGCGGCATCCTATCATCCCCGGTCGCCGGCCGCCGGCGAGGCCGACCAGCCCCCCGCCGACCAGCCCCCTGCCGGCCAGCAAGGCGAGATCGACGAGATCCGCGCCAGCCTGCGCGAATTCCGCGAGGCGGTGCGCGAGCTGACCGAAAGCCGCACGCGCCGCCGCTATTTCTAAACTATCCGTATTTCTGGACGGCTCGCGGTTCGATAAAAGCGGCCGGTTTCGGGTTTACGGCATCCGACGACGCTTTGACGGGATTGCCTTGTCGAATTTTCGTGAAAATGCCGCGCTGCATTCCGGCCGCAAGCGTCTCGCTTTGGCGGATCGACAATGCCGATCGAGGAAATGGGGCCGTGCATCGATGCGGCCTCGAAGCGAAGCTGAGGGTTAGTGATGGCCGAAGTGATTGATGGAAAGCGTGTCGCCGAGGACGTGGTTTCGAAGGTCAAGGCTCTGACCGCGGAGCTGTCGGCCAAAGGAGCCACCAAGCCCGGCCTTGCGGTGGTGATCGTCGGCGAGGATCCGGCAAGCCAGGTCTATGTCGCCTCGAAATCGCGCACCGCCAAGGAATGCGGCTTCCATTCGCTTCAGCATACGCTGCCGGTCGACACCACCGAGGAACAGTTGCTGACGATCATCGGCGACCTCAACGTCGATAAGTCGATCAACGGCATCCTCGTGCAACTGCCGCTTCCCGGTCATATTGACGCCGGCAAGGTGATCCAGACGATCGCGCCGGAAAAGGATGTCGAC
This sequence comes from Mesorhizobium sp. Ca11, assembly GCF_020165275.1. Classification (NCBI taxonomy): domain Bacteria; kingdom Pseudomonadati; phylum Pseudomonadota; class Alphaproteobacteria; order Hyphomicrobiales; family Phyllobacteriaceae; genus Mesorhizobium; species Mesorhizobium sp. Ca11. The sequence continues at coordinate 22,192 of NZ_JAIUHU010000029.1, forward strand.
GGCTTCCACTTCATCAATGTCGGCAAGCTCGGCACCGGCGAGCTCGACACGGCCTTCGTGCCCTGCACGCCGGCAGGCTCCATGCTGTTGATCGAGCGGGTGCGCGGCAAGGATCTCTCCGGCCTCAACGCCGTCGTCGTCGGCCGCTCCAACATCGTCGGCAAGCCGATGGCCAACCTGCTGCTCGCCGCCAACTGCACGGTCACCATTGCCCACAGCCGCACCAGGTACCTGCCGGCGCTTGCCCGCACCGCCGATATCCTGGTCGCCGCGGTCGGCCGTCCGGAAATGGTCAAGGGCGATTGGGTCAAGCCTGGCGCGACCGTCATCGACGTCGGCATCAACCGCATCCCCGCGCCCGAAAAGGGCGAAGGCAAGAGCCGCCTGGTCGGCGACGTCGCCTATCCCGAAGCGGCCAAGCTCGCGGGCGCCATCACGCCGGTGCCGGGCGGCGTCGGACCGATGACCATTGCCATGCTGATGGCGAACACTGTAGCTTCCGCCTACCTCGCGGCCGGGTTGAAGCGGCCGTCCTTCTGATTGAGAAAGCCTCGGCATTGCCGAACCTGACCGCTCTCCAGCATTTTGCAGCCACGTGGAACCACTTGGCGCCGCACAAATGCGGCTGAAATAGAGGGACAGAGCGGGATGCCCCACTCGAACCAGTCGCATCCCGTTCTCGAGCGGCCGATGACGAGCGATCCCGTTCAGGGCGGCCGCCAGTTCGGCTTCCTCTTGGTCGACAAATTCTCGATGTTCTCGCTGGCGGCCGCCATCGACTGCTTCCGCTCGGCGAACCGACTGCTCGGCCGCGATTTCTATGGCTGGACGACGATCTCGGCCGACGGCGACGCGGTCATGGCCTCGAACGGCCTGCCGTTGAAGATCGACTATTCGGTCGCCGACATGCCGCCGGTCGACATCCTGTTCGTTTCGGTCGGCCTCTCCATCGAATTTCCCGGCAAGAGCAAGGTTCTGGCGGCGCTGCGCAGCTGGGGCCGGCGCGGCAATGCGCTCGGCGCCCTGTCGGTCGGCTCTTATCTCCTGGCCGAAGCCGGGCAGCTCGACGGCTATCGCTGCACCATCCATTGGGAGAACCGCGCCGGCTTCATGGAGCGCTTCCCCGACATCAACTGCACCGGCAACGTCTTCGAAATCGACCGCAAGCGCTACACCTGCGCCGGCGGCACCACCTCGATCGACCTGATGCTGGAGATCGTGCGCGGCGATTTCGGCTCCAACCTCGCCAACGGCGTCGCCAACCAGTTCCAGCACGAGCGCATACGCTCGGCCGGCGACCGCCAGCGCGTCGGCCCCGAACGGGACCTCACCGGCAAGTCCGAAAAGCTGAGGCGCATCGTCGAATTGATGGCCGATCATCTCGACGAACCGCTGTCGGCGGTGCAGCTCGCCAAGTCGGCGGGGCTGTCGGTGCGCCAGGTCGAGCGCCTGTTCCTGCGCCATTTGAGCGTCACCCCCGGCCGCTACTATATGCGGCTGCGGCTCGAACGCGCGCGCGAATTGCTGCGCCAGACCAACATGCCGATCCTCGACGTGGCGATCGCCACCGGCTTCACCTCGCATTCCTATTTCGCGCAGAGCTACCGGCTGCAGTTCGGCCGTCCGCCATCGGAAGAGCGGCGCACCACTTATTGAGTGACTCGCCGGCCTTCGGACTTGTCTCCGAATGCCGCCTCAAATAGCTTTCGCAACGCGGACGAGGGTTGCTCTCAGGAGATTTCCATGGCGGGACTGATACGGAGCGTCGCTGCGGCGCTCCTGCTTTTGTCGATGACCAGTTTCGGCTTTGCCGCCAACAAGGTCATCATCATCCTCGATGCATCAGGCTCGATGTGGGCCCAGATCGACGGCAAGCCGAAGCTGGAGATCGCGCGTGAATCGCTGCGCACGGTGCTTCAGTCGGTTCCCGCCGACGACGAGATCGGCTTCATGGCCTATGGCCATCGCACCAAAGGTAGTTGCGACGACATCGAGCTGATCGTGCCGCCGCAGGCCGGTTCAGCCAGCGCCATCTCGTCAGCAGCCGACAGCATGAAATTCCTCGGCAAGACGCCGCTCACGGCCGCCGTCAAGCAGGCGGCGGAAGCGCTCAAATACACCGAGGACAAGGCCACCGTCGTCCTAATCACCGACGGGCTCGAGACCTGCGGCGGCGATCCTTGCGCACTAGGCAAGGAGCTGAAGGAAAGCGGCGTCGACTTCACCGCCGATGTCGTCGGCTTCGGGCTGACCGCCGACGAAGGCAAGCAGATCGCCTGCCTCGCCGAAAACACCGGCGGCAAATACATCCAGGCCTCCGACGAGAAGGCGCTGCAGGAAGCACTGGTCGAGACCGTCGCGGCTCCCGCGCCGGCCCCTACGCCAGCTCCCGAACCGGCGCTGGCACCCGAGCCCTCCAAGCCTGAATTCAACTTCACGCCGAGCGTGGTCATGGCCGAAGGCGGCGATCCGATTACCGACGGCAATGCCTGGGAGATCTACAAAGCGAAGTCCGACGGCACGCGCGGCGACCAAGTCATGACCGAATATGGCGTGCTCAAGACCAATCTCGAGCCGGGCGACTACATCGTGGTCGGCCGCGATGACGAGGCAAGGAGCGAGCAGAAGATCAAGATAGAGGCTGGCAAGACCTACAGCCCGCTGTTCACGCTGAACGCCGGCACTTTGGTCATTCATCCGCATGCTAGCCAGGGCTCGGAGATCAGCGGCGAAGCGCGTGTCGACTTCGCCTACCCTGGCGGCAGCACCACGCACTATGGCGACGCCAAGGCGACCGTCCCCGCCGGCGAGCAGAAGGTGACGGTGCAGATCGGCGCCGGCACTACGACGGAGACGGTCCGGCTTGCCGCCGGGCAGACCGTCGAGAAGGACATCGTCGTCGGCGTCGGTCATGCCGTGCTCAACGCCTACTACACCGCCGGCGGCGACAAGGCCGACAATTCCGGCATCGGCTTCGAGGTCGTCAAGGCGAAGAAGAAGATCGACGGCTCACGTGAAAGCGTGGAGCATTCCTACGGACCTGACAGCAAGTTCTGGCTGCCGCCGGACGACTATGTCGCGCTCACCACGCTCGATCTTGCCGTCGTCGAGCAGCCCTTCAGCATCAAGGCCGGCGACAATCAGGACATCAAGGTCGCGCTCGATGCCGGCGTGCTGGCGATGTCGGCACCCGGCGCCTATTCGATCGAGGTGTTGTCGTCGAAGAAGGACATCGAAGGCAAACGCAAGTCGCTGGGCCTGACCTACGGTGATAGCTGGCAACAGGCGATCCCCGCCGGCGACTATGTGGTCGTGCGCCACATGTCCGCTGAAGGCCAGGAGAAGGAAATGCCGGTGACGATCAAGGCCGGCGAGCGCACCGAGATCATTGTGCAGTAGTGACCGCAACGGGATCCGACATTCCAGTCCCTGTTGCGTGAGCATTCCACAAATATTGCTGTCGCGGACTGCCACTTGGCTGTGCCAGTCAGGCAGCGTCCGAGACCCGCACTTCGACGTGAAGCCCTGCCGCGACTGCCATATTGACGAGGGTGTCGAGGGCGAACAAGTTGATCTTCCCGCGCAGGAGATCGGACACGCGCGGTTGGGTTACGCCAAGCCGGCGCGCAGCCTCGGCCTGCGTCCAGCCCTTTGCTCGAATATGCCGCTCCAGCGCCATCATGAGCGTGGAGCGGATCTTCATGTTCTCTGCTTCGGCGGGAGTGTCTTCGATGGCATCCCACACACTTGCAAAAGTTTCGTTGCTCATTGGCCTAGCTCCTTGATGAGATCGCCGTAGCGCTTCGCGGCCAAATCCAAATCTGTTTTGCTGGTCTTCTGCGTCTTCTTCTGGAAGCAATGCAGTACGTACATCGCGTCGGCAAATTTGGCGGTATAGATGACGCGAAATGCGCCGGTCTCATCCCTAATTCTGATTTCCAATACGCCCTTGCCGACCGTTGTCATAGGCTTCCAGTCGGTCGGAAGTTGCTCGTTCTGCACCTTGTCGAGCTGGTAGCCTGCTTCACGCCGCGCCGAGTTTGGAAAGACGCGCAGATCACTGAGGGCGCTGCCCTGGAATTTAGGCATCTTCACGCAGGCAACTATACAGAATTTTGTATAGTCAGTGCAAGTTGCTTTTCACACAGACCGAGAGATCAGGCATTTCCAAACGCGGCGGCGCCATGATCGGCCCGCCCGACCAACTGCCGGAAGCCTGCGAACAGCTCGCGGCCGAAGCCGAACTCGTTGCCGATGAGGTCGGCGTCGGCCGTGCGGCGCAGCGCGAATTCCGTCCCCGGCACCAGCACTTCCAGCGTGCCGGCATCGGCGTCTAGCCGGATGATATCGCCGTCATGGATCCTGGCGATCGGCCCGTCCTCGACCGCTTCCGGCGTCACATGGATCGCTGCCGGCACCTTGCCGGAAGCGCCCGACATGCGCCCGTCGGTCACCAGCGCCACGCGCTGGCCGCGGTCCTGCAGGATGCCGAGCACGGTGGTCAGCTTGTGCAGTTCCGGCATGCCGTTGGCCTTCGGCCCCTGGAAGCGGATCACGGCGATGAAATCGCCGGTAAGCTGGCCGGCCTTGAAAGCGTCGTTGAGGCCCTGCTGGCTGTCGAACACCTTGGCCGGCGCCTCGATGACGCGACGTTCGGGCTTGACCGCAGAGGTCTTGATCACGGCATGGCCGAGATTGCCGGCCAGCACTTTCAAGCCACCCGTCGGCTGGAACGCTTTCTTGACCGGCGCCAGCACCTTCTCGTCGCCGCTGTTGAGCGGCGCCGCTTCGCGCACGACGCTGCCGTCATCGCCAAGCCTCGCCTCGACCGCGTAGGGCCGCAGGCCTTCGCCCCACACCGTCTGCACATCCTCGTGCAACAGGCCTTCGTCGAGCAATTCGCGGATCAGGAAGCCGAGCCCGCCTGCCGCGTGGAAGTGGTTCACGTCGGCAAGCCCGTTCGGGTAGACGCGCGCGAGCAGCGGCACGGCCTCCGACAGGTCGGAAATGTCCTGCCAGGTCAGCGCAATGCCGGCGGCGGCGGCCATCGCGATCAGATGGATCGTGTGGTTGGTCGAGCCGCCAGTGGCGTGCAGGCCGACGACCCCGTTGACGACCGAGCGCTCGTCGATCATGCGACCGACCGGCGTATAGGCATTGCCGAGCGCGGTGATCGCCAGCGCGCGCTTTGCCGCTTCCCTGGTCAGCGCGTCGCGCAGCGGCGTGCCCGGATTGACGAAGGAGGCGCCGGGCGTGTGCAGGCCCATGATCTCCATCAGCATCTGGTTCGAATTGGCGGTGCCGTAGAAGGTGCAGGTGCCCGGCCCGTGATAGGATTTGGACTCCGCTTCGAGCAGTTCGGCGCGGCCGACCTTGCCTTCGGCATAAAGCTGGCGGATCCTGGCCTTCTCGTCATTCGCGAGACCGGTCGTCATCGGCCCGGCCGGGATGAAGACGGCAGGCAGATGCCCGAAGGTGAGCGCTGCAATAACCAGTCCGGGCACGATCTTGTCGCAGACGCCGAGGAAGACGGCGGCGTCGAACATGTTGTGCGACAGGCCGATCGCCGCCGCCATCGCGATCACGTCGCGTGAGAACAGCGACAGCTCCATGCCGGGTTGGCCTTGGGTGACGCCGTCGCACATCGCCGGCACGCCGCCGGCGACCTGGGCGATACCGCCTGCCTCGCGCGCGGCTTCCTTGATCAGTGCCGGGAACGTCTCGAAGGGCTGATGCGCCGACAGCATGTCATTGTAGGAGGTGATGATGCCGAGGTTCGGCACGCGGTCGCCCCCGAGCGCGATCTTTTCGGACGGGCTGCACACGGCAAAGCCGTGGGCGAGATTGCCGCAGCCCAGCACCGCGCGGTTGGCGGTGCGGCTGGAAGCCTCCGCGATACGGCCGAGATAGGCTTCGCGGCCGGCCTTCGAACGTTGGCGGATGCGTTCCGTGATGGTTTCGATGTCGCGTCTGGCTGTCATGGTCCGTCCTTTCGAGCCCGGCAACGTCCTCCCTCTGCCGCCGGGCTGTCCTCATCTGAAATCAGGGTGCCCAGAACACCTCTATCGGTCTAGGCGCCGCCTCGATCACTCTGCGGATGGGCTTCTTCGCGCCAGGACCCATCGCGCCGTTGAACGCGGCGCGCTTGTCCTCGCCTTCGATGTGGAGCGCAACAAAACCGGCGGCGATGATGCGCGCCATCGACAGCGTGAGCCGCGGCTCGCCCCCGCTTGCCGCATGCACCGGCAGCACGATCCGCTGCGAGGCCGGGTCGAGCAATTCCTCGAGATTGCCGGCATCCGGGAAGAAGGATGCCGTATGGCCGTCGCCGCCCATGCCGAGGACCACCACGTCGAGCGGCCAGGACAGCGCCCGTAGCGCTTCGCTGTCCATCGACGCTGCATTCTCGATGTTCGCCGCCTCGTGGTAGAGCGGTACGAAGCGCGCCGCAGCGGCCTTGTTCTGGAGCAGGTTCGCCGCCACCAGCCCGGCATTCGAACGCGGCGAGGACGGCGGCACGAAGCGCTCGTCGACCAGCGTCACGGTGACCTTGTCCCAGGCGATGGGCGCGGTCGACAGCGTGGCGAACAATTTCGCCGGCGTGGTGCCGCCGGACACCGCGAGCAGCGCCGTGCCGCGTTCCGCGATAGCGCTGTCCAGCCGGTCGGCAATCTGTCCGGCCAGCGCCGTCGCCAGGTCCTGGCGATCGGCAAAGCCGTTCCAGCCGTAGCGGACTTCGCTCAGTTGCTCTCGTGCCATGTCCGTCCGTCACGTTCGATGAGCGCGATCGAGGCCGATGGCCCCCAGGTTCCGGCGGTATAGCCCTGAGCTTCCTGCCGGGCGCTTTCCCAGGCGTTCTGGATCGGGTCGATCCATTTCCATGCCGCCTCGACTTCGTCGCGGCGCATGAACAGCGTTTGGTTGCCGCGCACCACATCCATAATCAGTCGCTCATAGGCGTCCGGCGCACGGCCTTGGAAGGACTGCGCGAAGCTCATGTCGAGCGAGATCTGCCGCAGCCGCATGCCGCCCGGTCCCGGGTCCTTGATCATGATGAACTGCTTCACCCCCTCATCCGGCTGCAGGCGGATGACCAGCTGGTTGGGGAAGATCGGCCCGGCGCTGTCGCCGAAGATGGAATAGGGGATCGGCTTGAACTCGATGACGATTTCCGAGACGCGGGTGGCGAGCCGTTTGCCGGTCCTCAGATAGAAGGGAACGCCGGCCCAGCGCCAGTTGCCGATCTCGGCCTTCACGGCAACGAAGGTCTCGGTGTTGCTGTCCTTGCCGAGCTCCTCGACATAGCCCTTGACCGGCCCGCCGGCCGAAGCGCCGGCGCGATACTGACCGCGCACCGTGTGCTTCGGCGCCTCGTTGCCGTTGATGCGCTTCAGTGCCCTCAGCACCTTCAGTTTCTCGTCGCGCACCGCATCGGCGTCCATCGACGACGGCGTTTCCATGGCCACCAGGCAGAGCAGCTGCAGGATGTGGTTCTGCACCATGTCGCGCAACGCGCCTGCCTTGTCGTAGTAGGTGACGCGATCCTCAAGACCAACGGTCTCGGCGACCGTGATCTGAACATGGTCGATCTGGGCGGAGTTCCACAACGGCTCGTAGAGCGCATTGGCAAAGCGCAGCGCCATCAGGTTCTGCACCGTTTCCTTGCCGAGATAGTGGTCGATGCGGAAGATCTGGCTTTCGTGGAAATCGTCACCGACAGCGTCATTGAGCGCCCGCGCCGAGGTGAGGTCGCGGCCGATCGGCTTTTCCAGCACGATGCGCGAGTTCGGCGTGATCAGCTTGTGCTCCTTGAGCTGGTGCGAAATGTCGCCGAACAGCGCCGGCGCCACCGCAAGGTAGAAGGCGCGGATGCGGTCGCTGTCGCCGATTGCTTTCTTCAGCTTGTCGAAGCCGGCGCCAGTGGTTGCGTCCGCCGACACGTAGGAGAGCCTTGCCAGGAATATCTCCAACTCCTTCGGATCGATATCGGCAGGCTTCACATGATCTGATATCGCCTTCTTGGCGAAGCCCTGGAATTCGGCATCGGTCATTTTGGCGCGCGAGGTGCCGATGATGCGCGTCGGCTCGGAGAACTGGTGGCCGCACTGGCGATAGTAGAGCGATGGCAGGAGCTTGCGTTCCGACAGGTCGCCGGTGCCGCCGAAGATGATGAAGTCGAATGGGTCGACAGGGATGATCTGGCTGGTCATGGTCAGTCCGATTTGATGCCGGGCGCCGGCAGCGTGGTTGGTATATTCTAATCGATTTAAATTTTCCAGTGCCATGGTGTCACATGCGAGGACCAATGGCTTGCACTTGCATCGGTCCACATGTTTCCCGACACTCACGCCGCCGGCAGGCCTGTCGGCAAGCCATGGCTTCCGGAAGCGTTCGCGGCTGCAGCATAGAACGCGAATGTGACGAAAGCTAAGGGAGATGTAACCTGGCGCGCGACGTGCCGGGCGGCAGATGGAAAAGTACGTCAAGCTGCGGAATCCAAAGAGCAGGAAAACCATGCGTCTGGAAAACAAAGTCGCCGTCATCACCGGCGCAGCGTCGGGCTTCGGCGAGGGCATGGCCAAGCGCTTTGCCGAAGAGGGCGCGCGCGTGGTCGTCGCCGACCTCAACGCCAGGGGCGCCGAGCGGGTGGCCGAAGAGATCGGCGAGAGCGCCATCTGGACCCAGACCGACGTTTCCCTGCGCTCCGAATTCGACGAGATGATCTATGCCGCCAAGAGCGCCTTCGGTCGCATCGACATCATGGTCAACAATGCGGGCTTCACCCATCGCAACGGCGATATGCTCGGCGTCGATGAGGAAACCTTCGATCTGATCACCGCCGTCAACATGAAGGCGATCTACCACGCGGCGCTTGCCGTCGTGCCGATCATGGACCGCCAGGGCGGCGGCGTCATCCTGACCACGGCCTCCACGGCAGGGCTTCGGCCGCGGCCGGGTCTGACCTGGTACAACGCCTCCAAGGGCTGGGCGATCACCGCCACCAAGTCGATGGCCGTCGAGTTGGCGCCGAAGAACATCCGCGTCAACTGCCTCTGCCCGGTCGCCGGCGAGACCGGCATGCTGGAGAAGTTCATGGGCGCCGACACGCCTGAAATCCGCGAAAAGTTCCGCGCCTCGATCCCGCTCGGACGGCTCTCGACACCGCTCGACATCGCCAACGCGGCGCTGTGGCTGGCCTCGGATGAAGCCGCCTTCATCACCGGCGTGGCGCTGGAGGTCGATGGCGGGCGTTGTATCTGAGCCGCTCCAGGAAGCACATCGCGGTTTCCGCTCCTGGTTGCGGTGAGCGAATGGATTGGCGCCGGCCGAGCTCCGGTTTGACTTGATATTCCGTCGAAGGAATAACGGATCGGGGTAGGGGAACTGGCGGGTGGTTGAGCTCAGGCTGCGCGAAATTGGCAACGATCTCGGCTGGCGATTGCGTCGCTATCGGGCAGAGCGTGCGCGTGCGCGAAGCAAGGCGACCTTCATCGGCATAACCGGCAGCTCCGGCAAATCGACGGCAACGAGCTTGCTTGGTCATATCCTGGCCAGTCACGGCACGGTCTATACCCAAGTTCTAGCCAACACGCTCAAGGCACTTGTCCGCACGCTCTACAAGCGGATGAAACGTGCGGGCAAGGTCGACTATGTCGTCTTCGAAGCCGGCGCGTTTGAGCCCGGCTCAATCCGGTCGATGGCGGAGATGCTGAAACCGGACGTAGCGGTCGTAACGATGGTCAGGCTGGAGCACGTCACTCAATTCCGGACCCTGGATGCTGTCGCCCAGGAAAAGAGAGCGCTGGTTGAGGCGTTGTCGCCGGGCGGACTCGCGATCTTGAACGCCGACGACCCGCATGTGCTTGATATGGCTTCGGGCGCAAGGTGCCGCGTGGCGACTTTCGGTCAGTCGGAAGCCGCGGACTACCGTGTAACAAACATCCATGCCGCCTATCCGGACCTGCTCAGATTTTCACTTCGCTGGCGCGGCGGCGACATAGACATGCAGACACGATTTCCTGGCGAGCACTTCTGGCTGCCGGCGGCCGCCGCCGCCGTCACGGCGCTGGAACTTGGTGTCCCGCCGGAAAAAATCGCCGCAAGGACAGCATCCTTCGAACCCCTGGCCAACCGCTGCGCGGTGCTGGTGACCGATCGGGGTCCACAGTTCATAGTCGATGCCGCCAAAGCGCCCTGGCATTCGCTGAACATTGCGTTCGAGATGATGGCCAAAGCCAAGGCCGTTCGCAAACGGATCGTCGTCGGACAGATTTCCGACTACACCGGTTCGTCGAGAAAGTATGGCGCTGCTTACGGTATCGCGCGCGACGTCGCCGACGAGGTCATCTATACCGGCGACAATGCCCACCGCTCACGCGCCAGCCAGGCGGATCGGGACAGTGGCCGTTTCATCGAGCTTCGCACCCCGAAGGAAGTCTCCGATCACATCAAGCAGACGGCTGTCCCCGGAGAACTGATCCTGCTGAAGAGCTCCGGCAATCTCCATCTGGAGAGGGTCGCGCTTGCCTGGACGCACGATGTCAGATGCTGGATACCAGCGTGCGGCAAGAAGGAAGGGTGTTCTACTTGCGGCCTCTACGAAGTGCCGTTCGAGGAACACAAGTCTTTCCTGGCAAATCGCCGACTTGAACGCAGAAGACGCCGTTTCGGATGGCTGCTTGGCCTCACGCGCCGGTCTTGATGTAGCTTTTGTAGACCCAGCCGTGCTTGCCGTTATAGACGATCTCGCACCATTTCTTACAATTCATCACCTGCACCGATGCCTTGGCCGGCACCGTGGTGATTGCGGCGGCACCTTTCTTCGGGCCTGAGCGCATGGTCACGGCCCTCAAGACGCGCCCGTTTGCGGCCGCGCTGGCGTTTTGAACTTTCGACTCAGGCTGCGCCGAGCTGTCCGTCGCTGCCGGCTGCGTATCTGGAACCTGCGGCTTGGCTTCGGGAATGGCGGCGGTTTGGGCGCCATCCATCGTGTCGCCCGGCTTCTTCGCTGCCGCTGCTGTCTCGCTGGCGGAACCGGCGACCTGCGACAGCGCGTTCGCGGCGTCGTTCTCGGCATCGGCCTCGGCAAAGGCGGTATCGGTCGATTGCGCGGGGGCCGCGCCGGCGGCCTGCTTGGATGGAGCTGGCTGGTTCTCGGCCGGGGCAGGTGGCGTCTTGGCGTCGGAAGCCGTCCAGCGGGGGTTGTTTGATGCCAGGGCCGGAATGTTGGCTTCGCGGGCCGCCGTCGTGGGCGTTACCGCGTCTCCCTTGCGCGCGGCCTGCGGCGCCGTCGCCACGGTGACCGCCGCTGCCGCCGGAGCGACTTTCGTGGTCTTCACCGGAATCGCCGGAACGGTCTGCTCGGCACTCGCCGCGGCCACTTGCCGGTCGCTGCCCGGAAAGCATAGCCATAGCGCCACCGCGGCCACGCCGATCAGCGCGGCGGTGCCGACCGCTGCAATGACCAGATGTGCGTTCGACTGTACCTTCTGCCAGAAGGATGGCCGTACGTTATAGCCGAACTGCATTGTAAAGCGCTGCCGTTCCGGCGCGCCGAAACTGAAGGGCTCGTTCACTCAAACCACCTCCAACAAGCGGGCCGACGTTCTTTCGATCATTGCCGTAACGATCGGCTTCGATCAGCATCGGTCCCTAAATCACTGCGGACAAAGCCCGCGAAATCCCCGGATTTTCGCCCATGATCGCACCTTTTACTGCTGATTATGGCATGAGTGAGCCAAATTGCGAAATTCTGCGTGCCTATTAAGGCTTCCACAACCTGCCGCGTGGAAGCCGCTGGCGTCGAATCGGCGGCTTCGGCTGGGCAGCCAGCTTCAAATCCTGTCACGCAACGCGAACCAATTCAGCGCCAGGAACAAGAGCGGCGCGCGCAAACGCCGGCCGCCTGGGAAGGCGGGGATTTTCAGATCCTCGATCAGTTTCAAGCGGTCGCGATTGCCGGCAACGGTCTCGGCATAGAGCTTGCCGAAGAAGTTCGACAGCATGACGCCGTGGCCGGAATAACCGCCTATCGAAATCACTTTCGGCATCACTTCGCGCACGAACGGCTTTCGCGGCACCGTGATGCCGACATAGCCGCCCCAGCCATGCGTGATCTCGACATCCTTAAGGTCGGGGTAGAGTTCGGCGATCTGCCTTCGGATGTGAATATGGATGTCCTTCGGATCGTTGACGGCATAGATCTCGCGGCCGCCAAACAACAGCCGGCCGTCCTTTGACTTGCGGAAATAGCGCACCACGAAGCGGGAATCATCGACCGACTCGCCGCCCGGCAGCACCTTGGAAGTGGCGCCGAGCGGCACGGTCGCGCCGATGAAGGAACCGATCGGCATGATGTGCGCCGCGCTCACCGGCTCCAGATTGCCGCCATAGGCATTGACTCCGACCAGGCATTTGTCGGCTGTGATCGTGCCCCTGGGCGTCGTGACCGTCACCTTGCCGCCATTGGAAACGATGCCGGTGGACGGCGTCTGCTCGAACAGATGCGCGCCGGCGGCGGCCGCCACCTTCGCCGTGCCGACCACCAGTTTCAGCGGGTGGATGTGCCCCGTGCCGGTGTCGCGCGTGCCGCCGAAGTAGCGTGTCGAGCCCAGCCTTTCCGCGGTTTCCGCCGCGTCCATGAAGCTTATATGCGGGTAGCCGAAGCGGCTTGCCATGATCTCGGCGTGGCGCCTGTAGTCGTCGACATAACGGCGCTTGTGCGCCACCGAAAGCTGACCCGGCATATAGTCGATGTCGATCGCGTTGGCGGCTGCGAAGTCCAGCAGATGCGCCTTGGCTTCCTCGGCCAGGTCGAACAGCGCCTTGGCGCGGGAAAGGCCGTATTCGGCTTCCAATTCCTCCGCCCAGGCGCGCTGGCCGGTGCCGAGCTGCCCGCCATTGCGCCCCGACGCGCCGTCGCCGAAGCGATAGGCATCGATCAGCACGACATCCGCGCCGGCCTTCGCCAAATGCGCGGCGGCCGACAAGCCAGTGAAGCCGCCGCCGATGATGACGACGTCGCAAATACGGTCGCCGTCGAGAGCCGGATATTCAGGCCGGGATCCGACCGTGTCCTCATACCAGGAACGACCGGGGGAGATGGGGGATTGGTAGGACATGATGCTCGGGAGTAGGGGAGTATAGGGGAGTAGGGG